>NZ_JBVJHR010000008.1:0-148959 GCF_055586705.1 Sphaerisporangium sp. NPDC049457
CGGCTCGTGGGGTCGCCCTTGAGCATGGCGTCGAGGATGGCGTCGCTGATCTGGTCGGCGATCTTGTCCGGGTGACCCTCGGTGACCGACTCGGAAGTGAACAGGCGGCGGGACAACTCAGTGGCTCCTCATGCAGCGGCTGCTGACGTCGTTGGCTTGGCGTGTGACGGCCGAAGCGCTCCGCCGAGTCTAGCCCTACCTGAAGCGGCGCCGCTCTACCGTCCTGGCATGTGGGCATGGACGACGAGACTCACAGGTCGGGGAGCGGATCCTTCGGCAGGTCTCCGGGCGAGAACGCCTCGGCGTCCGCCGCTCCGACGACCGCGACGTACTCGTCATCGACCTCGAAAACCGTACCACCCAACTGGATCGTGGGCCCGGCAGCGAATCGCACAGGCCCGAGCCGCGTCTGACGAGGGTAGGTGGCCCACACGGCCGCGGGCTCGTATCTGCTGAACACCTTGGTGGCCAGCACGGTGATGGACCTGTCCGTGACGACGACCATGTAGTTGGCCACGCCGCCCGAGCGCACCAAACTGACCGGGAACACGTAGTGAAGGTCCTCACCTGGCGGCAGCAGAGCACGACATCGTCCCCTGACGGCGGCGGTCACCGGCATTGTCAAGCCCTCCCGGTCCGGCATCCACCTGGAGTATCCGCCGGGAAGCGCCCGCCATCAAGCACCTTCGTCCTGGTATGCGCTCATGGTCAGAAATCTGTGGCCTGCGAGTCCACCGCACCGGAGCGAAAAGCGAGCCCGATCAGCTCAGACGGGGGGCGATCAGGTCCCAGACGACGTCGGCGAGGGCCTCTTTGGGGCCGCGGGGCACCTCGACGGGGTCGCCGCCGGCCACCAGGACCACGGCGGCGTTGTCGGGGGTGCCGAACGCCAGCCCTTCCCCCACCTGGTTGACGACCAGCAGGTCGCACCCCTTGCGGGCGAGCTTGGCACGGCCGTTGGCGAGCACGTCGTCGGTCTCGGCGGCGAAGCCGGCGATCACCTCGGGGGCCGGCTTCCCGCCTTCCCCGCGCCGCTCGCACAGCTCGGCCAAGATGTCGGGGTTCTTTGTCAGGTGGACGGGCTCCGGGTCGGCAGAAGTTTTCTTGATCTTCGAGCCGCTCAGCGTGGCCGGCCGGAAGTCGGCGACGGCCGCCGCCATGACCACCACGTCGGCGCGCCCGGCCGCGTCGAACACCGCCGCGCGCATCTCCAGCGCGGACTCCACGCGCACGACCGTGACGCCCGCAGGGTCGGGCAGGGCCACGTTGGCGGCGACCAGCGTGACCTCGGCGCCGCGCGCCGCCGCCGTGCGGGCCAGGGCGTACCCCTGGAGCCCCGAGGAACGGTTGCCGATGTAGCGGACCGGGTCGAGGGCCTCGCGGGTGCCGCCCGCGGAGATCACCACGCGGCGGCCGGCCAGGTCGGGCTCGCGCCCGGCGAGGACCGAACGGCAGTACTCGAAGATCTGCGCCGGGTCGGGAAGACGGCCCCGCCCGGTGTCGGCGCCGGTCAACCGGCCCACGGCCGGGTCGATGACCAGCGATCCCCGCTCGCGCAGCGTCGCGACGTTGGCGCGGGTGGCGGGGTGCTCCCACATCTCGGTGTGCATGGCGGGAGCGAAGACCACCGGACATCGGGCGGTCAGCAGCGTGTTGGTCAGAAGATCGCCGGCCAGGCCGCCCGCGGCCCTGGCCATGATGTCGGCGGTCGCGGGGGCGACCACCACGAGGTCGGCCTCCTGGCCGATGCGCACGTGCGGCACCTCGTGGACCGACTCCCACACCTCGCTGGTGACGGGATTGCCCGACAGCGCCGCCCAGGTGGGCTCGCCGACGAAGCGCAGCGCGTCACGGGTGGGGACGACGCGGACGTCGTGTCCCGACTCGGTGAACAGCCGCAGCAGCTCGCAGGCCTTGTACGCGGCGATGCCCGCGCCGACGCCGAGAACGACTCTCGGCCTGGCGCGGTCTTGGCTCGCCATCACGGTCTCCGGGCGCGGTGCCGTCGGTCTCGGATCGCCGGGGAAGGTCTCAGCCCTCGATGGGCTCGGAGCTCAGCAGGCCCTCGGAGACCTCGCGCAGCGCGATGGAAAGCGGCTTCTCCTGGGCGTGGGTCTCGACCAGCGGACCCACGTACTCGAGCAGGCCCTCGCCGAGCTGGGAGTAGTAGGCGTTGATCTGGCGGGCGCGCTTCGCGCCCATGATGACCAGGCTGTACTTGCTGTCGACGACCTCAAGCAGCTGGTCGATCGGCGGGTTGGTGATGCCTTCGGCAACCGGGGCAGTGCCTGCCACGTCGTCGGCCTCTCAGTCGGAGTTCGAGTCTTTGCGTCTTGGCCTCGGAGGATACCAAGCGGGAACGGCGGGGCCGACTCGCTCAGGCCGGGCCGATCGTCACTTCAGCAAGGCTACCAGCCGGCCGCACACGTCCTTGACGGCCGTGTTGACCAGCGAGAGGTCGAACTCCTTCTCGGCGGCCAGCTCGACGCGCCCGGCGGCGAGGCGGCGTTCGATGACGTCCTCGGGCTCGGTGCCGCGGCCGCGCAGGCGGCTTTCCAGCTCTTCCCAGCTCGGCGGGGCGAGGAAGACCAGCAAGGCTTCGGGCATGGACTCGCGCACCTGCCGCGCGCCCTGGAGGTCGATCTCCAGCAGCGTCGGCACGCCCTCGGCGAGCTTGCGCTCGACGGGCGCGCGCGGGGTCCCGTAACGGTTGCCGGCGAACTCGGCCCATTCGAGCAGCTCGCCGTCGGCCACCAGGCGGTCGAACTCATCGTCGTCGACGAAGTAGTACTCGACGCCGTGGGTCTCACCGGGGCGGGGGGCCCTGGTGGTCACCGAGACCGACAGCCACACCTCTGGGTGGGACCGCCGAAGCTCGGCGACGACCGTGGACTTGCCCACGCCCGACGGCCCCGACAGGACCGTGAGGCGCTTTCCCGTCGGTCCGGAGGAGACCATCGTCGCCTCCGGACTCCCGGATGGAGGCATGGGGTCACCGTCACGTGTCCCGAACCCCCCGAAAACGGGAGCCTCGTGGGCTCCGCCCTCTTCGGGCCAGGACGTACCGATCACACCACACCCCCCGTAAATCATGCTCCGCGAGCCGAGATCAGCTCTCGGCACCGCCGAACTCACGCTCCAGAGCGGCGCGCTGGTTGGCGCCGAGGCCCCGTACGCGACGGGACTCGGCGATACCGAGCCGCTCCATGAGCTGCTTGGCGCGGACCTTGCCCACGCCGGGGAGCGACTCCAAAAGTGCCGACACCTTCATCTTGCCGATGACGTCGTCGGTCTGACCATCCTTCAGCACCTCAGCCAGAGAAACCGCGCCGTGCTTCAGCCGGTTCTTGACCTCGGCACGCTCCTTGCGGGCCTTGGCAGCCTTCTCCAGGGCTGCGGCGCGCTGCTCGGGGGTCAGGGGAGGAAGAGCCACGCCGGGTCACCTCGAATTTCTGTCGATGTACTCGGACGGGAGGGGAAACTAGCTGGTCTTGGGCCTTCAAGCAACGTCAAGGCCAGTTTCTCCCCACAAGAAAATAATTTCATCACGCTGCGTGGTCACGCCATTGCCCTGCGTCGACAAAATGCGCCTGTACAGGCCCCTCACGGGCTAGTCCTCCGATGCGGCGGAAAACCCGGCGGGCTAGTCCCTCCGAGCCCAGAAAGATCATCCACCCGCCCGCCGAAGCACCCCTCGAGCATCCCCCGAGAGCCCTCCCAAACCCCGTCCACGCCCCTCCTCAAGCCACCCCAAGCCACCCCAAGAACACTCCAACGGCACTCCCACGCCCGCCCCCTCGGGGGCGCGGCGGTGTCCTGAGGAGGAGGGAGCGAGTGCGAGGAACGAGCGCTCGTGAGCGACGACGAAGGGCGCCGCCTCAAAGGCGCCCCGAGCCCGCCGAGCGAAGCGAGGCAAAGCAAACACGGCTCGGGGCGCGGCGGTGTCCTGAGGAGGAAGGAGGGTGAGGAACGAGCCCGGATGACGACGAAGGGCGCCGCCTCAAAGGCGCCCCGAGCCCGCCGAGCGGAGCGAGGCAAAGCAAGCACCGCGCCCCGAGCCCGCCGAGCGAAGCGAGGCAAAGCAAGCACCGCGCCCCGAGCCCGCCGAGCGAAGCGAGGCAAAAGCCAACACAGCTCAGCCGGAGAGGACGCGCCGCAGGGCGGCGGCGATGCCTGCGGCGGCCGCGCCGGGGTCGGCGGAGCCGGTGATCGGCCGTCCGATGACGAGGAGGTCGGCCCCGTCGGCGATGGCCTGCTCGGGCGTCGCCACCCTCGCCTGGTCCTGGGTGTCGGAACCGGCGGGCCGCACCCCGGGGGTGATGAGCGTGATGTCGGGCCCCACCTCGGCGCGTACGGCGGCCACCTCGCGCGGGGAGCACACGAGGGCCTGGGCGCCCGCTCCGACGGCCTCTACGGCCAGACGGCGCACGGCGTCGCGGGCCGGCCCCCTGACACCGAGACGCTCGAGATCGGCCTCTGACAGCGACGTCAGGGCCGTCACGGCGGCGATCACGGTGGTGGGGAGGGCGTCGACGGCGGCGCGGATCATCGTGCCTCCTCCGGCCGCGTGGACGGTGAGGATGTGCGGCTTGAGCCGCGCGACGGACCTGGCCGCCCCGGCGACGGTGTTCGGGATGTCGTGGAGCTTCAGGTCGAGGAAGATCTGGACGCCTGAGGCGCCGCGCACGGAGGCGATCACGTCGGGTCCGTAACGCAGGTAGAGTTCGAGGCCGACCTTCACGGTGCTCACGTGCGGCGTCACCAGGGCCGCCCAGCGGGCCGCCGTCTCCAGGTCGGGTGCGTCCAGGGCGACGGCGATGGGTGCGGACGTCAAAGAGAGCTCTCCTCCAGGTCGATGCGGTGCCGGGGGCCCGCTCCGGGCGGTCGGTGGGCAAGCCCGACGGCGTCGGCGAGCCGCTCGAAGCCGCGCTCTTTGAGCAGGTCTTCGAGCTCCCGCAGAATCCGCAGGCAAGCGTAGGGGTCGTGGAACAGTGCGGTGCCCACCGAGACGGCGCAGGCGCCGGCCAGGATGAGCTCCAGGGCGTCCCTGCCGGTCATGACGCCGCCCATGCCGACGATCGGCACTCCGGGCAGCGCCGCGTGCACCTGCCACAGGCAGCGCACCGCCAGCGGCCGGACGGCGGGCCCCGAGAGCCCGCCGGTGCCGGCGGCGAGCGAGGGTCGCATGGTGTCGACGTCGATGCTCATGCCGAGCGGGGAGTTGATCATGGCGAGGGCGTCCGCGCCGCCGTCGACGCACGCGCGGGCGACGGCGACGATGTCGGCCACGTCGGGGGCGAGCTTGGCCACGACGGGTACGTCGTAGCGCATGGTCGCGCGCACGGAGGCGATCACCTCGGCGGAGGCGGCGGGGTCGCGGGCGAAGACCCGTCCGAGGTCCTCGACGTTGGGGCACGACAGGTTGACCTCGATGGCGGCCACGCCGGGGGCGTCGGCGAGTCTGCGGGCCAGGGCGGTGTACTCGGCGACGCTGCCGCCGGCGATGGACACAACGGCGCGCGCGCCGCGTTCGACCAGCCTGGGCAGCTCGCGTTCGAGGAAGACCTCCACGCCGGGCCCCTGGAGCCCCACGGCGTTCAGCATGCCGGAGGGCGTCTCCGCCATGCGGGGGGTCGGCCGCCCCGCCCTGGGCGCCATGGTGATCGAGCGGGTGACCACGGCCCCGAGGCGGGCGAGGTCGAAGAACTGGGAGAGCTCGGCGCCGGAGGCGGCGCACCCGGCGGCCGTGGTGATCGGGTTGGCCAGTTCGACGTGCGCCAGGTATGTCCGCATGTCAACTGACATTTCGGGTGTGAGCACCACCCTCCTGGGCTCGTCCCCCGGGGGCTCCCAGGGCGTCGAACGGAATCGTGCCGATGTCCTCGAACCGCACCCGCTCGCCGCGGAAGACCGGTCCTTCGACACACGAGCGCACCATGCGGGTCACCCCGTCCTCCCCGATGACCGGGATCACGCACGTCATGCAGACGCCGTACCCGCAGGCCATCGACTCCTCCACGCTGACCTGCACGGGAATGTCGAACTCGACCGCGACGGCCGTCACACCGCGCAGCATGGGCATCGGGCCGCAGGCGTACACCACGTCGGCGCGCGCGTCGGCGATCACCGACGGCAGGGCGTCGGTGACCCGGCCGCGCAGGCCCAGGGAGCCGTCCTCGGTGGTGAGCGTCGTGGTCTGCCCCATGCGCCGGGCGCGTAGCGCGCCGAACACCCGCTCGGCCGAGGCCGCGCCGAGGACGAAGTCGACCCGGCAGCCGCGCTGCTGCAGGGTGTCGGCCAGCGCGAACAGCGACGCCGAGCCATACTCGCCGCCGACCAGCACGCACGCGCACGGGTCACGCGGCACCGGGAACGGGCGGCCGAGCGGCCCGACCAGGTCGAGGGTGTCCCTGGCCTTGCGCTCGGCCAGCCACGCGGTGCCGCGCCCGCGCACGGCGAAGACGAGCTCGACCGTGCCGCCGTAGTCGGGCTTGACGTCGTGCACGGAGAAGGCCCGGCGGGTGGGCATGGAGGTGTGCGGCCCGCCGATGGCCACGGAGACGAAGTGGCCGGGACGGAAGCGCTCGGCGATGCCGGGCGCGACGACGGTCAGCGCGTGGTAGGCGTCCACGCGGCGCGTCGTCAGCACCGTGCCGGTCACCTGTACCGGAGTAACGGCCGTCTCCTTCACCTCCCGCCGGGGCGTCAGCCCCTCAGCCGCTGGGCGTGCTCCTGGAGCGACCGTACGCCCACCGAACCGGCCGCGATCGCCTGGATGCCCTGTACGGCCGCACCGAGCCCCTGCACAGTGGTGACGCACGGGATGCCCCGCAGGACGGCCGCGGTGCGGATGTCGTAGCCGTCCAGGCGCGGCCCGGACTGGCCCGGGCTGCCGAAGGGGGTGTTCACGATGAGGTCCACCTCGCCGTCCAGGATGCGGGTCACGATGGTGGGCTCACCGTCCGTGCCGACGCCGTCGCTCTGCTTTCGCACGATCTTGGCATGGACGCCGTTGCGGCGCAGCACCTCGGCGGTGCCCTCTGTGGCGAGGATCTCGAACCCGAGCTCGGCCAGGGCCTTCACCGGGAAGATCATGGCCCGCTTGTCGCGGTTGGCGACCGAGACGAACGCCCGCCCCTTGGTGGGCAGCGAGCCGTAGGAGGCCGACTGCGACTTGGCGTAGGCGGTGCCGAACACCTCGTCGATGCCCATGACCTCCCCCGTGGAGCGCATCTCGGGCCCGAGGATGGTGTCGACCCCGAGGAACCGGTTGAACGGCAGCACGGCCTCCTTGACCGCGATGGGGGAGTCCAGCGGCAGCGTGCCGCCGTCGCCCTCGGCGGGCAGCATGCCCTCACGGCGCAGCCCGGCGATGGTGTCGCCCATCATCACCCGGGCGGCGGCCTTGGCCAGCGGCACCGCCGTCGCCTTGGAGACGAACGGCACCGTGCGGCTCGCGCGCGGGTTGGCCTCAAGGACGTACAGGATGTTGGCCGACATGGCGTACTGGACGTTCAGCAGGCCCCGCACGCCCACCCCGCGCGCGATGGCCTCGGTGGCGGCACGGATGCGCTTGATGTCGTACCCGCCGAGGGTGATCGGCGGCAGCGCGCACGCCGAGTCGCCGGAGTGGATGCCGGCCTCCTCGATGTGCTCCATGACGCCGCCCAGGTAGAGCTCGTCGCCGTCGAACAGGGCGTCCACGTCGATCTCGATGGCCTCGTCGAGGAACTTGTCGACGAGCACCGGGTGGTCGCTCGCCGCGCCGGCCCGCTCCATGTACGCGCTCAGGGTCGCCTCGTCGTACACGATGGCCATGCCCGCGCCACCGAGGACGTAGGAGGGGCGCACCAGCACCGGGTAGCCGATGTCGTCGGCGATGGCGCGGGCCTCGTCCACGGTGACCGCGGTGCCGTGCTTGGGGGCCGGCAGGCCCGCCTCGGCCAGGACGCGCCCGAACGCGCCGCGCTCCTCGGCCAGGTGGATGGACTCGGGGCTGGTGCCGACGACCGGCACCCCGGCGTCCTTGAGCGCCTGGGCCAGCCCGAGCGGGGTCTGCCCGCCGAGCTGGACGATCACCCCGGCGACCGGCCCGGCCTGCTGTTCGGCGTGCACGACCTCCAGGACGTCCTCCAGGGTGAGCGGCTCGAAGTACAGCCTGCCCGAGGTGTCGTAGTCGGTCGAGACCGTCTCGGGGTTGCAGTTGACCATCACGGTCTCGTACCCCGCCGCCGCCAGCTCGAACGACGCGTGGACGCAGGCGTAGTCGAACTCGATGCCCTGGCCGATGCGGTTGGGCCCGCTGCCCAGGATGATCACCTTGGGCCGGTCGCCGCCGGGGACCTCGGTCTCCTCGTCGTAGGTCGAGTACAGGTAGGGGGTCTTGGCGGCGAACTCGGCCGCGCAGGTGTCCACCGTGTTGTAGACGGGCCGCACGCCGAGGCCGTGGCGCAGGGCGCGCACCTCGTGCTCGGCCAGGCCGCGGATCTCGGCGATCTGCGCGTCGCTGAAGCCGTGGCGCTTGGCGCGCACGAGCGCGGCGGCGGTCAGCTCGCCGCGGCCGAGTTCGCGCGCCTCCTCGTCGATGAGGAAGAGCTGGTCGAGGAACCAGGGGTCGACGCTGGTCGCCTCGTACAGTTCGTCGAGGGTCGCCCCGGCCCTGATCGCCTGCTGCATGGTGCGCAGCCGCCCGTCGTGCGGCTTGCGGCAGGCGGCGAGCAGTGCGTCCTTGCCGGACGGCTCCTCGCCCCAGGAGAAGGACGAGCCCTTCTTCTCCAGGGACCTGAGGGCCTTCTGGAGCGCCTCGGGGAACGAGCGCCCGATCGCCATGGCCTCGCCGACCGACTTCATGTGGGTGGTGAGGGTCTGGTCGGCCCCGGCGAACTTCTCGAAGGCGAAGCGCGGCACCTTGACCACGACGTAGTCCAGGGACGGCTCGAACGACGCGGGCGTCTCGCGGGTGATGTCGTTCGGGATCTGGTCCAGGGTGTAGCCGACGGCCAGCTTGGCGGCGATCTTGGCGATCGGGAAGCCGGTGGCCTTGGAGGCCAGCGCGCTGGACCGCGAGACGCGCGGGTTCATCTCGATGACGATCATGCGCCCGGTGCGCGGGTCGACGGCGAACTGGATGTTGCAGCCGCCGGTGTCGACGCCGACCTCGCGGATGACCGCGATGGCGACGTCGCGCATGTTCTGGTACTCGCGGTCGGTGAGGGTCATGGCCGGGGCCACGGTGACGCTGTCGCCGGTGTGCACGCCCATCGGGTCGATGTTCTCGATGGAGCAGACGATGACGACGTTGTCGGCCCGGTCGCGCATGACCTCCAGCTCGTACTCCTTCCAGCCGAGGATCGACTCCTCCAGGAGCACCTCGGTGGTGGGCGAGGCGTCCAGGCCCGCGCCGGCGATGCGGCGCAGGTCGGCCTCGTCGTAGGCGAAGCCCGAGCCCGCGCCGCCCATGGTGAAGCTCGGCCGCACGACGACCGGGTAGCCGAGGCCGGCGGCGGCCGACAGGCACTCGTCGATGGTGTGGCAGATCGCCGAGCGCGCCGACTCGGCGTTCAGGCCGTGCTCGGTGGCGACCTTGGCGACGATGCGCTTGAACAGCTCGCGGTTCTCCCCCGCCTGGATGGCGTCGATGTCGGCGCCGATCAGCTCGACGCCGTAGCGTTCGAGGACGCCGCCCTCGTGCAGGGCGACCGCCGTGTTGAGCGCGGTCTGCCCGCCAAGGGTGGGCAGCAGCGCGTCGGGGCGCTCCTTGGCGATGATCTGCTCGACGATCTCGGGGGTGATCGGCTCGACGTAGGTGGCGTCGGCGAACTCGGGGTCGGTCATGATCGTCGCCGGGTTGCTGTTGACGAGGATCACGCGGTAGCCCTCGGCCCGCAGCACCCTGCACGCCTGGGTGCCCGAGTAGTCGAACTCGCAGGCCTGGCCGATCACGATCGGGCCGGAGCCGATCACCATGATCGACGCGATGTCGGTGCGCTTAGACACGCGTGCCATCCTCCTTGGTGCCCGGGCGCGCCATCAGGGCGCAGAACTCGTCGAACAGGCCCGCGGCGTCGTGCGGGCCCGCCGCGGCCTCGGGGTGGTACTGGACGCTGAAGGCCGGGTAGTCGAGCAGGCGGAGCCCCTCGACGCAGCCGTCGTTGAGGTTGACGTGGCTCACCTCGGCCCGGCCGTACGGGGTGTCGAACGGGCCGTCGACAGGGGCCTGGACGGCGAAGCCGTGGTTGTGCGCCGAGATGTCGACCTTGCCGGTGCGGCGGTCCTGCACGGGCTGGTTCACGCCCCGGTGCCCGTAGCGCAGCTTGTAGGTGCCGAGGCCGAGGGCGCGGCCGAGGATCTGGTTGCCGAAGCAGATGCCGAACACCGGCCGGCCGGCCTCCATGACGCCGGTCAGCGCCTCGACGGCGTAGTCGGCCGTCGCGGGGTCGCCCGGCCCGTTGGACAGGAAGACGCCGTCGGGGTCCAGGGCGAGGATGTCGGCGGCCGTCGCGCTCGCCGGGAGGACGTGGACCTCGCATCCGCGCTCCGCCATGCGGTAGGGGGTCATCGCCTTGATGCCGAGGTCGACGGCGGCGACCGTGAACCGCTTGTCGCCGTGGGCCGGCACCACGTACGGCTCGGGCGTCGAGACCTGCACGGCCAGGTCGGCGCCCACCATCGAGGGGCTGTTCCTGACCCGTTCGACCAGCTCTTCGACCGGGGCCGTGGGGGCGGTGAACACCCCGGCGCGCATGGCGCCGCGCTCGCGCAGGTGGCGGGTGAGCGCCCGGGTGCCCGGCATGGCGATGCCTACGACGCCCTGGCGGCGCAGCTCGTCGTCCAGCGAGCGCCGGGAGCGCCAGCTGGAGGCGACGCGCGCCGGCTCGCGGACGACGTACCCGGCGACCCAGATGCGCGAGGACTCGGGGTCCTCGTCGTTGACGCCGGTGTTGCCGATGTGCGGGGCGGTCATCGCCACGATCTGCCGGTGGTACGACGGGTCGGTGAGGGTCTCCTGGTATCCGGTCATGCCGGTGGAGAAGACCATCTCGCCGAACGTCTCCCCTTCGGCGCCGTACGGCGCGCCGTGGAAGACCCGGCCGTCCTCCAGCACGAGGATGGCCGTGCCGGTGGTCGCGAGCGTCACGTGAGCTTCCCTTCGAGAACGGTGGGGCGGCCGCGCAGGAACGTCGCGACGACCCGCCCTGGCAGGGTGAGGCCCTGGTAGGGGGTGTTGCGGCTCTTCGAGGCGAAACCGCCGGGGTCGACGGCCCAGCGGACGGAGGGGTCGTACAGGGTGAGGTTCGCGGGCGAGCCCGCCTTCAGCGGCCCGCCCTGGCCGTCGAGGCGGCCGATGCGGGCCGGCCGGGCGGACATGCGGTCGGCGACGCCGGCCCAGTCGAGCAGCCCGGTCTCGACCATGGCCTCCTGCACCACCGACAGGGCGGTCTCCAGGCCGATCATGCCCATGGCCGCGGCCGGCCACTCGGTCTCCTTGTCCTCGACCGGGTGGGGGGCGTGATCGGTGGCCACGCAGTCGATGGTGCCGTCGGCGAGCGCCTCGCGCAGCGCCTCGACGTCCGCGCGGGTGCGCAGCGGCGGGTTGACCTTGTAGATCGGGTTGTAGGCGCCGTTGGGCGACCGCTCGGCGCAGCCGTCGGTGAGCAGCAGGTGGTGCGGGGTGACCTCGGCGGTGACGTCCCAGCCCTTGGACTTGGCCCAGCGGATGATCTCGACGGACCCGGCCGTCGAGACGTGGCAGATGTGCAGCCGGGAGCCGACGTGCGCGGCCAGCAGGCAGTCGCGCGCGATGATGGCCTCCTCGGCGACGGCCGGCCAGCCGGTCAGGCCGAGGCGCCCCGAGACGGCGCCCTCGTTCATCTGCGCGCCCTCGGTCAGGCGCGGCTCCTGCGCGTGCTGGGCCACCACCCCGTCGAAGGCCTTGACGTACTCGAGCGCCCGGCGCATGAGGACGGCGTCGGAGACGCACACCCCGTCGTCGGAGAAGATCCGCACCCGGGCGGCGCTGTCTGCCATCGCGCCGAGTTCGGCGAGCTGCTTGCCGGCCAGGCCCGAGGTGACCGCGCCGACCGGCTGGACGTCGCAGTGTCCGGCCTCCTGGCCGAGCCGGTACACCTGCTCGACCACGCCGGCGGTGTCGGCGACCGGGGAGGTGTTGGCCATGGCGTGCACGGCGGTGAACCCGCCGAGCGCCGCGGCGGCCGTGCCGGACTCGACGGTCTCGGCGTCCTCGCGGCCCGGCTCGCGCAGGTGGGTGTGCAGGTCGACCAGGCCGGGCAGCGCGATGAGCCCGCCGGCGTCGATGTGCCCGGCGCCGGCCGCGTCCACCTCGCCGGGCGCGCCGACCGCGGCGATGTAGCCGTCTTTGACGAGGATGTCCTGCGGCTCGCCCCCGAGGATGCGGGCGCCCTTGAGCAGGTAGGTCACTGGTTTCCCCCGATCGCGGGCTCAGAGCCGGAAAGAAGCAGGTAGAGGACGGCCATGCGCACGGTCACGCCGTTGGTGACCTGCTCGACGATGGTGGAGCGCTCGGAGTCGGCGACCTGCGCGGCGATCTCCATGCCGCGGTTCATCGGCCCCGGGTGCATGACGATCGCCCCGTCGGGCATGCGGCCGAGCCGTTCGGGGTCCAGGCCGTAGCGGCGGCTGTACTCGCGGGCCGAGGGGAAGTAGGAGGCGTTCATGCGCTCGTGCTGGACGCGCAGCATCATGACCGCGTCCGACTTGGGCAGCACCGCGTCGAAGTCGTAGGAGACCTCGCACGGCCAGTCGCCCATCGCGACCGGCAGCAGCGTGGGCGGCGCGACCAGCGTCACCTCGGCGCCCAGGGTGTGCAGCAGGTGGACGTTGGAGCGCGCGACCCGGCTGTGCAGCACGTCGCCGACGATGGTCACCCGGCGTCCGACGAGATCGCCGAGGCGCCTGCGCATCGTGAAGGCGTCCAGCAGGGCCTGCGTCGGATGCTCGTGGGTGCCGTCGCCGGCGTTGACCACGCTGCCGTCGACCCAGTTGGCCAGGCGGTGCGGGGCGCCCGAGGCGCCGTGGCGGACGACCACGGCGTCGGCGCCCATCGCCTGCAGGGTGAGCGCGGTGTCCTTGAGGCTCTCGCCCTTGGACACGCTGGATCCCTTCGCCGAGAAGTTGATCACATCGGCGGACAGGCGCTTGGCGGCGGCCTCGAAGGAGATGCGGGTGCGGGTGGAGTCCTCGAAGAAGAGGTTCACGACCGTGCGGCCGCGCAGCGTCGGCAGCTTCTTGATCGAGCGGCCGGACACCTGGGCGAGCTGCTCGGCGGTGTCGAGGATCAGCAGGGCGTCGTCGCGCGACAGGTCGGCGGTGGACAGCAGGTGGCGCATCATCGCCGGTCTCCTGTCGGGAGCGCGTGCGCGACGGCGCGCGGACCGGCGGTGGACGACGAACGGGACTTCATCGCTGGCCCCCTCTCAGCAGGACCGCGTCGCGCTGGTCGATCTCGGCCAGGCACACCCGGACGGTCTCGGCGCGGGAGGTGGGAAGGTTCTTGCCGACGTGGTCGGCGCGGATGGGCAGCTCGCGGTGGCCGCGGTCGACCAGCACCGCGAGGCGGACGGCGGTCGGGCGGCCGAGGTCGTTGAGGGCGTCCAGCGCGGCGCGCACCGTGCGGCCGGAGTACAGCACGTCGTCGACCAGGACCACGATGCGGCCGTCCACGCCCTCTCTGGGCAGCTCGGTGTGGCCGAGGGCGCGCGCGGGACGCAGGCGCAGATCGTCGCGGTACATGGTCACGTCGAGTGAGCCGACGGCCACCGGGCGGCCCTCGACCTGCTCGATGCGGTCGGCGAGCCGCCGCGCGAGGACGGCGCCCCTTGTGGGGATGCCGAGAAGCAGGAGGTCGTCGGGGCCCTTGGCGCGTTCGAGGATCTCGTGGGCGATGCGGGTGAGGGCCCGGTTGATGTCGGGGGCCTCCAGGACGGCGCGTTCGCCGTCGACCGGACGCCCGCCGCCTGGGACGGTCTCGCCGTCGACCCGGGCGTCGTCGTCGCGCGCCTGATTTCGGGCGGCGTTCATGAGGGTCACCACCTTTCCCGCCTCACAGGACGGGTCTTAAAGGAACTGGCGTGCCCCACGTTAGCAGCCCCTCGCCGGACGCCCGGACCGGGTCGGACCTTCGCAACCTGGGCAGATGCCGTCAGGTCGCCCGCCGGGCGGCTTCGCCGTGCCGCCGCCCGGCCGTCCGGCGATCCGTGCCGGCGGCCGACCGAATCCATGGCCCAGGCGGGCCACAGCGGCGGGCGAGGCGCCTGTGACCGAGCGAAGCGAAGCCGAACCGGACAGGATTCGGCATCTTTTTTCCAATCAGCTTGACCAATCCCGCCCACACCTTTACCGTCACTGTGCGTAACCACACCTCGCGACGTTCTCGGGTAAACATGGACGTGTCGGTCACCGATGGTGTCTCCCCAGGCACCACCCGATCGCCGACGCATTCGTCGCAAGGCGCACAATAAGTGAGAACGTTCATAGAAAGCCGGGGGGCCAAACGATGCCGTCTGACTACGCCAAGTCGCTGGGCGCGAGACTGCGCGCCATCCGTACCCAGCAGGGGCTATCACTGCATGGAGTCGAGGAGAAGTCGCGGGGCAGATGGAAGGCCGTCGTCGTGGGCTCCTACGAGCGTGGCGACCGCGCCGTGACGGTGCAGAAGCTCGCCGAGTTGGCCGACTTCTATGGTGTGCCGGTCTCCGAGTTGCTCCCCGGCGGCTCCGCGCCGAGCCCGCTCGGCCCCACGCCGAAGCTCGTGATCGATCTTGAGCGGCTGGCGCAGTTGCCCAAGGAGAAGGCCGGGGCACTGGCCCGCTATGCGGCCACCATCCAGAGCCAGCGCGGCGACTACAACGGCAAGGTGCTGTCCATCCGCCAGGAGGACCTGCGCTCCCTCGCGGTGATCTACGACAAGTCGCCCACCGAGCTCACCGAGGAGCTCATCACCTGGGGCGTGCTGGACGCCGAGGCCCGCCGCGCCGTCGAGTCCTTCTGACCCGGCGCCGAGGCCGCCCGCCCGGAGACCGTGAGCACCCAGCCCGCGAGGGAGCTTTTCGCTCCCCCGCGGGCTTTTCGGCGTCCGCGCCGCCCTCGGCATCGTCACGCCCCGCGTGTGGGGTCTCCCACATTCGCCGCCTTTTAATTGTCACCTGAGATGCCAGATTGCTAGCTTCGTGTCGTGCGACTGACGAAGTTCACCGATCTCGCCCTGCGGGTGACCATGCGTCTGGCGGTCATGGCGCCGGGGACCTCCCTCACCACCGCGCAGGTGGCCGAGGCGATGGCCATCCCGTACACCCACACCGCCAAGGCCATCTCACGCCTGCGGCATCTCGGGGTCGTGGACGCGCGACGGGGCCGCGGCGGCGGCCTGGAGCTGACCGCGTTCGGCCGCTCCGCCTCGCTGGGCTGGCTGGTCCGCGAACTGGAGGGCGAGGAGGAGGTCGTGGCGTGCGAGGGTGAGTTCCCCTGCCCGCTGCGGGCGGCCTGCCGGCTGCGCGGCGCGTTGCGCGACGCCCAGCGGGCCTTCTACGCCTCTCTCGACCCGCTGACCGTCGATGACCTGGTGGCCTCCCCGACCGGGCCCGTGCTGGTGTCGCTCATCTGAGCGCCCCGCCCGCACGGCCGTCGGATCGCTCGCCGTTAAATACGAAGATCAAATACCAATTCTCTCAGGAGGACGTGTGCTTTCCCCGGAATCGGCCGCGAGTGTCCGCGCCACCCTGCCCGCCATCGGCGCCGCCATCGGCGACATCGCGGCACGCTTCTACGACACGATGTTCGCCGACAACCCCGAGCTGCTGCGCGACCTGTTCAACCGGGGCAACCAGGCGAACGGCGAGCAGCGCGCCGCCCTGGCCGGGGCGCTGGTCGGCTACGGGGCCTCGCTGGTCGGCGGCCCCGGCGGCCGCCCGGACACGATGCTCGCCCGCATCGCCAACAAGCACGCCTCCCTGGGCGTCACCGCCGACCAGTACGTCGTGGTGCACAAGTACCTGTTCGCCGCCATCGGCGAGATCCTCGGCGAGGCGGTGACGCCGGAGGTGGCGGCCGCCTGGGACGAGGTGTACTGGCTCATGGCCGGCACCCTCATCTCCCTTGAGGCGGTCCTGTACCGCGAGTCGGGCGAAGGATGGTTGGAGGCGACGGTGCTCGACCGGCGCCGCGAGACCCCCGACGTGGTGTCGTTCACGCTGCGGCCGCACACCCCGAAGCCGTTCAGGCCGGGGCAGTACATCAGCGTCGCCGTGCCGCTGCCCGACGGGGCCCGGCAGATCCGGCAGTACAGCCTCTCGCGCGCCCCGGAGCGGGGCGACTGGCGCATCACCGTCAAGCGGGCGCGCGGCGACGGCACGCCGGACGGCGAGGTCTCCGGCGCGCTCCACGCCGGCGTGCGCGCCGGGGACGTCCTGACGGTCTCCGCGCCCTTCGGCGACCTCACCCTGCCGCCCGGCGACGGCCCGCTGCTGCTGGCCTCGGCCGGGATCGGCGTCACACCCATCCTGTCCATGCTCGACCATCTCGCCGCCACGGGCTCGGGCCGCCGGGTCGTCGTGGCGCACGCCGACCGCGCCCCTGCCCACCACGCGCACCGCACGGAGCTGCTGGACCTGGTCGCCGCGCTGCCCGGCGCCAGCCTGCACCGCTGGTACGAGGACGCCCACGCCTGCTCCTGCGACTCCCCGGCGAGCGCCGGCCGGCTGGACCTCACCGGCGTCGAGCTGCCCGAGGGCCTGGTCGCCTGCCTCTGCGGGCCGGTTCCGTTCATGCGCGAGGCGCGCTCGCAGCTGCTCGCACGCGGCGTGCCGGCCGGCGACATCCACTACGAGGTCTTCGGGCCCGACCTGTGGCTGCCCCGCGCCTGAGTCAGGCGCGCAGCGGACGGTGCGCGCGGTCCGGCGGGAACTCGCCGCACCACGTCGCGAGGGCGGCGCGCAACCCGGCCCCCTGTGCGTCGGGAGCCACCCGGTCGGCCGCCCAGGCGATGTACCCGTCCGGCCGCACCAGCATCGCCGGACGCCCCGCCCGCTCGGGCGCGACGCGGTCCACCCGCCCGGTCGGCTCGACGGCCACCGCCGCGGGGTCGCCCGGCGAGGCCACCAGCACGAACCGTCCCGCGCGCAGCGCCTCGTACAGCCGCGCCGGCTCCCCCGCCAGCGCCACGTCCGGCGCCCGCCGCCCGGCCGGGCGCGGGGCGCGCGGCGGCGCGGGGTAGGCGACGGCGAGGCCGGAGATGGCCTCGGCCAGCCTGTCGTTCAGCGGCGGCGCGCCGCCCACGAGGACCGGCAGCACCGCCCGGACCGCCCGGGTGCGCCAGTTGGAACCGATGGCCAGGCTGAGCAGGGCGCCGCTGAGGCGCAGCACCGACCGCCCGACCGGACGGCGCTCGGCGTCGTAGCCGTCGAGCAGCGTGGGCGAGGCCCACCCCTGCACCTCGGCCGCGAGCCGCCACGCGAGGTTCGCCGCGTCCTGCAGGCCGGTGTTCATCCCCTGCCCGCCCGCCGGGGAGTGCACGTGCGCGGCGTCCCCGGCGAGCAGCACCCGGCCGGCGCGGTAGCTCGGCACCTGCCGCTCGTCGCTGTCGAACCGCGACAGCCACCGCGCGTCGCCCATGCCGAAGTCGCGGCCGGCGGTGCGGCGGGTGATGTCGGCGACCTCCGCGAGGCTCACCGGCGCGGTTTCGGGGGCCTCCCGCCGCCGGTCCCAGCAGATGACGCGGTGCCAGCCGTCTCCGTAGGAGGCGATGAAGCAGAACCCGTCGTCGGAGACGTCGAGCGCGAGCGGCCACCGCGGCGGCTCGGCCAGGCGCACGTCCGCCAATATCACCGACCGGACGGCCGACCGGCCGGGAAAGGGCATGCCGATCGCGTGGCGGACGGTGCTGTGCGCGCCGTCGGCGCCGACGACGAAGCGCGCGCTTCGCGTGCGCACCGTGCCGTCGACGCGCATGCCGACCCGCACGCCCTCGGCGTCCTGGCGGAGCCCGACGACCTCCGCGCCGCGGACGATCTCGGCGCCCAGGCCGGCGGCGCGGTCCTCCAGCACGCGTTCGGTGTTGTACTGCGGGGTGGACACCGCGAACGCGAACCTTGACGGCAGGCGGGACAGATCGAGGCCCGGACCGCCGAACAGCCGCATCCTGCGGATCACCGCTCCGGTGGCGATGAGCTCGTCCGCCACGCCGCGCGCGTCGAGCAGCTCAAGGGAACGGGCGTGCAGGACGAAGGCACGGGACAGCTTGGCGTTGTGGGCCGCGCGCTCGATCACGGTGCAGCCGACGCCTCTCGCGCACAGATCGCCGGCGAGGAGCAGGCCGGTCGGACCCGCGCCGACGACCAGGACGTCAGTGTCGAAAGGGCATCATCAGCGCCTCCAGGCGAATGCGTGGGGGGCGTTCGGGTTCCGCGGCCGTCGCGCCGGCCGTCCACCGGACCACGAGCGGTCACTTCGACTGTATCGACCGCGCTCGGCGCCAGTGTGCCCGCGTCACCCCCGGCGCCTCCCCGGCGCGAAGGCGACGCCGCGCCTCACCCCGCCAGGGGGGCCTTCACCGGCAGGGTGGCCTGGCCGGGGACGCCCAGGATGTCTTCGACGACGCCGACGAAGGTGTCGGCCTCGGTGATGAGCTCGTCGGCGTCGTGCGCCGACACCGCGCGGACCATGCCGGCCTCGGCCGCCGCGCGCTTGCGGGCGCTCTCGGCGAAATACGCCGCCCAGCGGGCGAGCCTGGGCTCGGCCTCGGGCAGCAGCTCCCACGCGCTGCGCAGGCGCCGCCTGCGGCCGTCCATCGGCCTGGGCAGGGCGGCGAGGATGGCGGCCGCCGCGCGCAGCGCCGCCAGGTGGGCCGAGACGTAGCGCTCGGCGGGGGTGCGGGCCGCCGCGGCGTCCGCGAGGCAGGAGTGCGCGTCGGCAAGGTGCGCGCGCACGGTCTGTGAAACCCGGGGACCTTCTCCGGACTGTCGAGTCATGCCACCCTCCTCGGGGTCATGGCTCCGGCGGTGACCGCCGGTGATAACACGGTCGCAGACCCCACCGACAATTCCGGTGGTCCGCTGGTCATGGTCACGGACGCTCGCTCCCTTGCTCCCTCGCCTCGGCACGCTCGCCGTGCCGTGGGTGCTCCGGTACGTGTGCCAGCCCCTCCGCTTCGTGGTGCCGCCGGCGATGCTCCAGGGGGCCGCCTGCCGGATGAGCGGCCGCGCCCGGGCGGGCTGCCGCGGACACCGGCCCGTGCGAGACCGGCGCCCCGGCCCGCTCTCGGCGCCCGGCGCCCTCGGCATGGCCGGCCGGTGGCACCCCCCGTGCCTGCCGGCCGTCGTTCCGGCGGCCGCGGTGGTCATGGCGGCAGCCGCGATGTCGTACGGCGCCGGCCGCGCGCGGCCGGCCGCCGATGTGGAGTTGTCGGCGCCGCCTGGCGGCGGCGCCCGCTCGGGGCCGGACGAGGAGCTTCCCCTCTCCCCGTCCGGCCATCGGGTTCGCGTGGAAAGGCCGCCGCGGACGGCACTCTCCAGCCGGATGGTGGGGGTGGGCCGCGAGTCCCACCCCCACTGTGTCGAACATAAATTCGATGACCGGCTATGTCAAGCATCTAACGAACACAAGTTCGATCATGCGGTCAACCAGGGGTTCGAACACCAGGCCCGGGCCGCCTCGCGCTCCGGCCGTGCCCCCGATCAGGCGGCCCCCGCAACGCGGGCCCGGTGGTGATCACGGAGAGCCGGCCCCCGTCAGCCGGAACGCGGGTCCGACATGGCCGCGGCCCGGTCGAGGCGGTCGCGGACCTCGCGCAGCACCGGCACCAGCTCCGGCGGATCCAGCACCTCGAAGTCGAACCCCTTCACCGCCACGTACACCGCCAGCTCACGCAGCGAGTTCGAGCCGACCGTGAACAGGCAGGTGCGCGCGTCCACGGCCTCCAGCCGTCCGGCGCCGGGCGACGTGCGCGGCGCCACCGCCTCCAACGGGGCGTGGAAGAGGACGCGGGCCTGATAGGTGTACGGCGCCGAGGTGATGGCGTGCGAGACGTAGGCGGCGGCGTCGTCCTCGGGCGGCACGCGCGGCGTGAAGCGCGCCCCCGGCGGCCCGAGCGGCTCCTCGATCCGGTCGGCCCGGAAGGTACGCCAGTCGTCCTTGGCCACGTCCCACGCCACCAGGTACCACCGGCGCGGGGTGTGCACCAGCCGGTGCGGCTCGACCTCGCGCGTGGTGACGCCGTCGCGCCCCCGGTAGCGCAGCCGCACCCGGCGCCGGTCGCGGCACGCGGCGGCGATCGCGGCCAGCAGATCGGCGCCGACCCCCGGATCGGCCGCCCCGGGCAGCGCCACGGTCGCCGCGCGGAACGCCTCCATCCGGTGCCGCAGCCGGGAGGGCAGGAGCTGCTGGAGCTTGGCCAGCGCCCGCACCGCGGCCTCCTCCAGGCCGGCGACGCTGCCCGTGGCGGCCGTACGCAGGCCGATCGCCACCGCCACGGCCTCCTCGTCGTCGAGGAGCAGCGGCGGCAACGCGGCCCCCACCCCGAGCCGGTATCCGCCGGCCACCCCCGAAGTGGCGTCCACCGGATAGCCCAGCTCGCGCAGCCGTTCGATGTCGCGCCGCACGGTGCGCAGGCCGACCCCCAGCCGGTCGGCGAGTTCGGCGCCGGTCCAGTCCGTGCGCGCCTGCAGCAGCGACAGCAGGCGCAGCAGCCGCGCCGAGGTTTCCAACATGAGCACCATTGTGGCCACAATCGGTGCCCGAACCTGTCACCAATAGTCCATACCGTGACGGACATGACGAACGAGATCCAGCCCTTCCGCGTCGAGATCCCGCAGGCCGACATCGACGACCTGTACGAGCGGCTGCGCCGTACCCGCTGGGCCCCCGAGGTGCCCGGCACCGGGTGGGAGCGCGGCGTGCCCACCGGCTACCTGCGGGAGCTCGCCACCTACTGGGCCGGTGGGTTCGACTGGCACGCCCAGGAGGCGGCGCTCAACGCATACCCGCAGTTCACCACCACCGTGGACGGCGCGCAGGTGCACTTTCTCCACGTACGCTCCTCCGAGCCCGACGCCACTCCGCTGCTGTTGCTGCACGGCTGGCCCGGCTCGGTCGTCGAGTTCCTCGACCTCATCGGCCCGCTCACCGACCCCGTGGCCCACGGCGGCGAGGCCGCCGACGCCTTCCACCTGGTGATCCCGTCGCTGCCGGGGTACGGCTTCTCCGGCCCGCTGCCCGGCACCGGCTGGACGGACGGCCGCACCGCCGCGGCGCTGGCGGAGCTGATGTCCAGGCTCGGCTACGACCGGTACGGCGTGCAGGGAGGCGACGTCGGCGCGTTCATCGCTCCACTGATAGGACGCGCCGCACCGGACAGCGTCATCGGCGTGCACGTCAACGGCCTGCTCACGTTCCCCGGCGGCGATCCGGCGATCATGGGATCGCTGACCGAGGCCGAGCGTGGGCGGCTGGCCGGGATGAAGGATTGGCAGGCGAAGCTGGGTGCGTACATGCAGGTTCAGGGCACGCGCCCGCAGACGGTCGCGGCCGCGCTGCACGACTCCCCCGCCGGTCAGCTCGCCTGGATCGTGGAGAAGTTCAAGGACTGGACGGACCCCGCCGCCGAGCTGCCCGAGGACGCGGTGGATCGGGACCGGATCCTCACCGACGTGGGCATCTACTGGTTCACCGGCACCGCGGGCTCGGCGGCGCACACCTACTACGAGCGGTTCAACGACTTCACCATGTGGGCGCCGAAGGAACGCGGGACGGTGCCGACCGCGGTCGCGGTGTTCCCCACGGACTTCTCGGTCCGCCCGCTGGCCGACCAGGCGCACAACGTGGTGCGCTGGTCGGAGTTCGAGCGGGGCGGCCACTTCGCGGCCCTGGAGGCCCCTGACCTGATGGTCGCCGACCTCCGGGCGTTCTTCCGCAGCCTGAGCTGACCGGACGGCAGGCGCCGCGCCGCGCCTTCCGTAAGGGCGACCACGGCTCGCCGGAGGAGGGGCGGAAGGGGTACGCGCGGAGCGGGAGGCCGGGCCTCACCGCGCCGGCGGGTGGGGCGGATCGGGTCAGCGCTGGAAGCGGCCTCTGACGTGGACGGGGACGCCGGTGCCGAGCAGGCCGGGGAGGACCTGGGCGACGTGCATCGGCAGGCGCACGCAGCCGTGGGAGGCCGGGTAGAGCGGGACCGACAGCGCGCCGTGCAGGGCGATGCCGCCGTTGAAGAAGATCGGGTTGTAGAGCTGGCCGAGGTAGGACTTGTGCCAGCCCGACCGGCGCCAGGTGGTCTTGTAGTCGCCCGTCGGCGTGCGGGCGCTGCCGCAGAACCGCTGCGTCCTGCCCTGCCAGGTGGCCGTCTCGCAGTAGGGGATGCCGCTGCCGGAGGAGACGTGGGTGATCAGCCGCACCTGGCCGCCCCGGTAGAGGACGGCCACCTGCCTGGTCAGGTCGATCTCGACGCGGTCGGGCTTGCCGTTCGGGACGAGCACCCGCGGGGCCCTGGGGCTTTCGAGCGCCCGCCAGGTGCGGCCGGTGATCGTGCTGGTCGGCTTGATGCCCTGGACCTTCTGGAAGGCCCACACGGCCGACTGCGTGGTGCCGCCGTACCTGGCGTCGATCTTGCCGGGGGCGTAGCCGAGCTCGCGCAACCTGCTCTGCAGTTGCTTGACGGGGGCGCCCTTGGCGCCGAACCGCAGGTTTCCGTGGGGCGCCACGAACGGCTTGACCGCGCCGGCGAGACCGGCCTTCGCGGCGGGCGCCGTGACCGTGACCGCCGCTCGCGGCGCCGTGACCGTGACCGCCGCTCGCGGCGCCGTGACCGTGACCGCCGTCTGCGGCGCCGTCGCGCCGGTGGCCGCACTCGCGCCTTGAGCCGCCGTCGCCGCGCCGGCCGATGCCGGCACCGGCGCCGAGACCAGCACGGCTCCCGCGGTCAACGCCGCCGCGACGGCGAACCGCCTGCCAACCCCCATGTCGAGACTCCCCTCCGACAGCACCACGTCCGGTTCACGGGACCCTAGCGCATCGGGCACGCGCAACCCCGTACGGTCACGGAGATGTAATCGATCGCCCGGCGCCGGTCAATCTGTTTAGAGTGTCCGCGTGCCAGAAAAGTTGCATCCGAGCGTCACCAAGGTGTCCGACGCCCTCCGCGAGTCCGGCGCGACCGGCGAGGTCGTCGTCCTGACCGACCCCGCCCCGACGGCGGCCGCGGCCGCCGCGCAACTCGGGTGCGAGGTGGGCGCGATCGCCAACAGCCTGGTCTTCGACGCCGACGGCGAGCCGCTGCTGGTGCTCACCAGCGGCGCCCACCGGGTGGACACCGGGCTGATCGCCCGGCTCGTCGGCGCGGCCAAGGTCCGGCGCGCCAGTCCCGACTTCGTCAAGGCCGCGACCGGCCAGGCGATCGGCGGGGTCGCCCCGGTCGGCCATCCCGCGCCGATCCGCACGCTGGTCGACACCTGGCTGGCCAAGCACGAGGTCGTGTGGGCCGCGGCCGGCCATGTCCACACCGTCTTCCCGACGACCTACGACGAGCTGCTGCGGGTCACCGGCGGCACGCCGACCGAGGTCGAATGACCTCGGCGCGGCCGATCGCCGTGCTGCTAGTGTGCGGAAAGTGATCGAACTGCGACACGCCGGTCCCGAGGAGTTCACCGACTCGCTGGACACCGTGATCGACATCTACACGGCGGCGATGCGCCCGCCGGCCGATCAGCTCACGGGCCGGCAGAGCATCATGCGCAACCACGCGACGTATCCGCGTTTCACCTGCCTGCTGGCCGAGAACGCCGACGGCGTCATCGTCGGCTTCGGGTACGGCTTCCACGGTTCGCCGGGCCAGTGGTGGCATGACGTCGTGCGCCGCGCCCTGGAGGAGCGCGAGTGCCCGGCGACGGCCGCGGCGTGGTTCGAGAACGCCCTGGAGATCGCCGAGATCCACGTGCGCCCGGAGTACCAGGGCAAGGGCATCGGCCGCCGGCTCGTCCACGGCCTGTGCGCGGGCCGCGGCGAGCGCACCGCCGTGATGTCCACCCACGACAAGCCCACGGCCGCGCGCCACCTCTACCGGCGGCTGGGGTTCGTCGACCTGATCGGCATGTACGTCTTCCCCGGCGGATACGAGCACTACGCCATCGTCGGCGCCACCCTCCCGCTGCGGCCCCTGCCCTGACGCCGTCCCTGCGCGCTCGGGCGGCCCGGCCGCGCGGCTGACGAGACCGCCGCGGGACGCGCCGGGCCGGCGGCGGGCACAGCCCTGCCGTGGGCGCCGGCCGGCCGCGAGCGCGCCTCGCCGCGGGCGGGGCCGGCGAGCGAGCGCGGGCCCGCGCGGAGCGTCAGCCGGCGCTCGCCGCCACCGGGCTGGGCGTCAGGGCCTGGTAGACCTCGCGGGTCGCGCTGGAGCGGTTGAAGGTGATGAAGTGGATGCCGGGCGCGCCCTCGTCGAGCAGCGTCTGGCACAGCTCGGCGGCGTGCTCGATGCCGAGACGGCGCACCTCGGCCGGGTCGTCGGCGACCGCCTCGAAGCGCTCGGCCACCTCGGCGGGGAACGGCGCCCCCGACAGCTGCTCGGACCGCGCGATGGTGCTCATCTGGGTCACCGGCATGATGCCGGGGATGATCGGCGTGTCACAGCCCGCGGCGGCCACCCGGTCGCGCAGGCGCAGATAATCTTCGGCGCGGAAGAACATCTGCGTGATGGCGTAGTCGGCGCCGGCCCGGCACTTGCGGACGAAGTACTCGGTGTCGGACTCGATCGACGGCGACCTCGGGTGCCGGTAGGGGAACGCGGCCACGCCGACGCAGAAATCGCCCGCCTGCCGGATGAGGCGGACGAGGTCTTCGGCGTAGGCGACCCCCTCGGGGTGCTTGACCCACTCGTCCAGCGGGTCGCGGCCGGGCGGGTCGCCCCGGACGGCGAGGATGTTGCGCACGCCCGCCCCGGCGAACCTGCCGACGAGGTGGCGCAGCTCGCGCACGGAGTGGCCGACGGCGGTGAAGTGGGCGACGGGCGTGAGCGTCGTCTCGTGGGCGAGCCGCTCGACGATCTCGACCGTGCGGTCGCGGTTGGAGCCGCCGGCGCCGTAGGTGACCGAGACGAACGTCGGGCGCAGCCCTTCGAGCTCGCGGATCGCGCGCCACAACTGCCGCTCCCCCGCGTCACTCTTCGGGGGGAAGAACTCGAAGGAGAACGACCGCCGCCCGGAGGCGAGCAGCTCCCGTACCGTCGGAACGCGGTCGGGCAGGACGGATGGACGACCCAGAGCCATGCACCAAGGCTACAGGTCCAGGCCGCCGCGCACCGATCGCGAACGTGCGCTCCGCGCCGTGGACCGCGCGCGCCGCACGGCCTCATACCACACCGCCACACTGATCACGACGCGCGTGTCGGACCGGTCACCACCGCCCCGGATCCGGTGTAGGCAGCTCATCGGCCCCGGGCGGACGCGCCCTTCGCCGATCATGACGTCGGTCACACAAGGGGAGGCAGATCGGCTGGCCGTTGTACGGCCGTTAATCTCAGAGCATGACCACTTCCTTCGCCCTGTCGGACGCGTTCCGTTCCGAGGTCGACCAGCGCCTGCGGGCGTTCGTCGAACGGCAGCGTCCTCTGGTCAGCGGTCCCGAACTGAGCCCCATGCTCACGGCCGCCGAGGACTTCCTCGCGGGCGGCAAGCGACTGCGTCCGGCCTTCTGTTACTGGGGCTGGCGCGGGGCTGGCGGAGGCGACGATCCGGCGATCTTCACGGCGGCCGCGTCGCTGGAGTTGCTGCAGGCCAGCGCGCTGGTCCACGACGACGTCATGGACGCCAGCGACATGCGCAGAGGCAAGCCGTCCGCGCACCGGCGGTTCCAGGCGCTGCACGAGGAGTCCGGCTGGCAGGGGTCGGCCGAGCAGTTCGGCGAGGGGGCCGCCGTGCTGCTCGGCAGCCTGCTGCTGGTGTGGTCGGGCGAGATGTGGCGCACGAGCGGGCTGCCCGCCGAGGCGCTGGCGGCGGCCGAGCGGGTGCACGACCTGCTGCGCACCGAGCTGATGTGCGGGCAGTACCTGGATCTGCTGGAGCAGGCGCAGGGCGGGAGCACCTTCGACAGCGCCCTGCGGGTCGCGCTGCACAAGAGCGGCAAGTACTCCGTGGAGCAGCCGCTGCGCCTGGGCCTGCTGCTGGCCACGCGGTCCGCGCCGCCGTGGATCGACCGGCTGTGCGTGGACTACGGACAGAAGGTCGGCATCGCCTTCCAGCTGCGCGACGACGTGCTCGGGGTGTTCGGCGACCCGGCCGAGACCGGCAAGCCCGCCGGCGACGACCTGCGCGAGGGGAAGCGCACGATGCTGATCGCGCGCACCCTGGCGGAGGCCACGCCGGAGCAGGCGGCCGACGTGCGCCTGCTGCTCGGCGACCCCAAGCTGGAGCAGGACGGCGTCGAGCGGCTGCGCGCCATCATCGAGGACACCGGCGCCCTCGCGGCGAGCGAAGAGATGATCAAGCGTTACCTGGACGACGCGCTGGCGTCCCTGGACCGCGCGCCGATCACCCCCGAGTCCCGGGACGCGCTGCGGGAGCTCGCCGTGGCCGCCACCGCCCGCCGCAGCTGACGCGCGGCACGGCAGGGCCCGCCCAAGCCGGGCCCTGCCGGACCACAGCCAGGTGAGTGGGGCATCTGGATGGGCCCGGGGCAACCCAGCAGGAATGGGTCAACCCGACAGGAACGGGTCAACCTGCCAGGACAAGGCCAACCCGGTAGGAACGGGTCAGCCCGGTGCGGCCGGGTGGGCCGGGTCAGCCGGGTGGGCCGGGTCAGCCGGGTGGGCCGGACGTGAGGCGGCGGGCGAACTCGGCGGCGGCGGCTCCCGGATCGCCGGCCTCGGTGATGGCGCGCACCACCACGACGCGCGTCACCCCGTACGACATCACCTCGTCCAGCGTGCCGAGGTCGATGCCGCCGATGCCGAACCACGGCCGGTCGGTCGCCAGCGCCGCAGCGTGCTTCAGCAGACCGGGGCCCGGCGCGAAGCGGCCGGGCTTGGTCGGCGTCGGCCACACCGGCCCGCAGCAGAAGTAGTCGACGCCCTCCTCCATCGCCGCGGCGGACGCCTCGGCGTCGCTGTGCGTCGAGCGGCCGATCAGGACGTCCGGCCCGAGGATGTCGCGCGCGACCGCCACGGGAAGGTCGTCCTGGCCGAGGTGCAGCACGTCGGGACGCGCGGCGTAGGCGATGTCGGCCCGGTCGTTGACGGCGAGCAGGGCTCCGTGTCTGTCGCAGGCCGCTCGGAACACTTCGAGCAGCGCGAGCTCTTCTCGGGCCTCCAGGCCCTTCTCGCGCAACTGGACGATGTCCACGCCCCCGGCGAGGACGGCGTCCAGGAAGGGTTCGAGATCGCCTTGGCGGCGGCGCCCGTCGGTGCAGAGGTAGAGCCTGGCGTCAGAAAGCGAGCGCCTGAGCACGCCTTTTCACCTCGGTGTGCCGGCCGGCGACGATCGCGTCGATGGGCGCTCCCGGCAGGGAGTCGTCGGCGGTGAACAGCCACCGCAGGGCGGCGGCGTCATCGTAGCCGGAGTCGGAAAGGACGGTCAGCGTGCCGGGAAGCCCCTTGATCACGTCGTTTCCGGCGATGAACTTGGCGGGGACCTCGGGCTCGGGGCCGCCGCGGCGGACGCCGATGAGCTTCTTGTCCTTCAGAAGCTGCTTGGCCCGCCCGGTGCTGAGCCCGAGCCGCCTGCCCACTTCCGTGAGGGGGAGCCACTCCCCCACCATCTGGTCGGTTTCACGGTCGATCTGTGCAACAGAAAGCGTCACGGAACCACAACTACCACGTCGCGCCTCTTCTCAAACACCCCGCAGGGGGTCACAAGCAGTCGCGCAAGGGTATCGAGGGGTCGATCGCCTTATCAACGTCGAGACTTTGCCCTGCCTCGACGATGCGACGCCCTTGCACCAGATCACGGGGCCGGTCGACGGTGAGGATGGCGGCCAGCCGGTCGTCCTCGGTCAGCCAGCACGCCGCCCACTTGCGGTCGGTGTCCGGGTCGCCCCGCAGGACCAGCCTGGCCCCGTCGTGGTGGCCCGCGTACTGGACCATGCGGCCGAACTGCTCGGACCAGAAGTACGGCACCGGGTCGTAGACGGCGCACTGACCCAGCACGGTGGCCACCGCGGTCTCCGGCGCGTTGAGCGCGGTGTCCCAGTGCTCGACGCGCATGTGCCGCTGGAAGCGCCGCGACCACCAGTTCGCGCAGTCGCCGACCGCGACCACGCCCTTCATGGAGGTGCGCAGATGCTCGTCCACGACGACGCCGTTGTCCAGCGTGACGCCGGAGCCGGCGAGCCAGGCGACGTTCGGGCGCACGCCCACGCCGGTCACCACGACGTCGGCCGGGATCCACGAGCCGTCCATCATGGTCAGGCCGCCGGGGTCGACCGAGCCGACCATCGTGCCCAGCCTGAGGTCGATGCCCGCCTGGCCGTACCAGGACGCGGTGCGGCCGCCCACCTCGGTCCCGAGGGCCGCGGCGAGCGGCGACTCCGCGGCCTCGACGACGGTCACCTCGCAGCCGGCGCGGCAGGCCGCGGTGGCGACCTCGGCCCCGATCCACCCGGCGCCCACGACCGCGACGCGGGCCTTCGGCACCAGGGCGGAGCGCAGCGCCAGGGCGTCGTCGATGGTGCGCAGCACGTACTGGGCGCCCTCGCCGCGCAGCCGGATGGGGGACGCGCCGGTGGCGATCACCAGGCCGTCGTACTCCAGCTCGCCCTCGGTGGTCTCCAGGGCGCCCTCGCGCAGCCCCTTCGCCGAGACGCTCGTGCGCAGGTCGACCTCCAGCGCGCCGAGGTCGGAGTCGACGATCGTCGAGTCGAGGTCGCCGAGCAGGACGGCCTTGGACAGCGGTGGCCGGTCGTACGGCCGATGGGGCTCCTCACCGATCAGTGTGAGGCGCCCTCGGTAACCGCGCGCCCGTAGCGCCTCGACACTGCGCACGCCGGCCAGTCCGGCCCCCACCACCACGACATGATTCACATCCTGACCCTAAGCGGCCAGCACGGTAACCCGCCAACGGCGATTTGGTAACAAATTAGCTCACTATCCCACACAGGCAGTGATGAGAACACTCAAGCAGGTGGCCAAGCCGTTCCAGGGGAGAAATAGCCGGTTCTCCGGCCATGCGGGGACGGGCATAGGCTTGGGTCACCAGCACGCGCGGGAGTCCGGCGAGACCGGGCTGAGAGGAGGGCTCACGGCCCTCGACCGCCACGAACCTGATCCGGATCATGCCGGCGAAGGGAGCGGACATCAAGTGAACATGCCTGACGCCCTCTCGGCCGAGGCGCGGGACGCGTCTCCGGCGCACCTGCCCGGAGCGGACGCCGATCCCGGCGGGCCGAGCCACGCGGACGTGGTCGTGGTGGGCGGCGGCGTCATCGGCCTGTCGATCGCCTGGCGCGCCGCCCAGCGCGGGCGCGCCGTCACCGTCGTCGACCCGGCGCCCGGGTCGGGCGCCTCCCACGCGGCGGCGGGGATGCTCGCCCCCGTCAGCGAGGTCACCTACACCGAGGAGCCCCTGCTGCGGCTCGGCCTGGCCTCGCTGGCCCGCTGGCCGGCGTTCGCCGCCGAGCTGTCCGCCGAGTCGGGGATGGACGTCGACCATCGCGGCGACGGCACGCTCGACGTGGCGTTCGGCGCCGACGACCTCGCGGCGCTGTCGGAGATGGCCGGCTTCCTGGAGAAGCTGTCGCTTCCAGTCGAACGGCTCACCGGCCGTGAGTGCCGACGCGCCGAGCCGATGCTCGCCCCGTCCGTGCGCGGCGGCATCCTGGTCGCGGGCGACGCCTGGGTGGACCCGCGCCGCGTCACGGCCGCGCTGCTCGCCGCGCTCTCACGCAGGGGCGTGCGGCTGGTCGCCGACCGCGTCACGGGCCTGCTCACCGACGGCGACCCGGCGCGAGAGGCGCGGCGCGCCGCTCCCGGGACGGCGGCGCCCGGCACGGGCGGCGTCGTGCGCGGGGTGCGGTGCGCGAGCGGCGCGACGATCGGCGCCGAGCTGGTCGTCCTGGCGGCCGGGGCCTGGTCGGGCTCCCTGGACGGCCTGCCCGCGGAGGCGCTGCCGCCCGTGCGTCCCGTCAAAGGGCAGATCATGCGGCTGCGCGGCGCTCCGGGGTTCCTCGGCCGGTGCGTGCGCGGCGTCGTCCACGGCTCGCGCGCGTACATGGTGCCGCGCGGCGACGGCGAGATCGTGCTCGGTGCCACCCAGGAGGAGATGGGGTTCGACACGCGGGTGACCGCGGGAGCCCTGTGGGAGCTGCTGCGCGACGCCCGCGAGCTGGTGCCAGGGATCACCGAGCTGGAGGTGGTCGACCTGGCCGTGGGGCTGCGCCCGGGAACGCCGGACAACCTTCCGGTGGTCGGTCCGAGCGGCATGGCCGGGCTGGTGCTGGCCACCGGCCACTACCGCGGCGGCGTGCTGCTGAGCCCGCTCACCGCCGAACTGGTGGCCGGCGACCCCGACCCGGGGCTCGCCCCGCTGGCGGCGCTCTGCTCCCCTCTGCGGTTCGCCGAGACCCACCGATGAACGAAGGAGGAACGGGGTCCGCGCCCTGGCGGACGCCAGGGCTCTCCCGCCCCGGAACGGCGATGAATGTGATGATCAACGGCGTGTCCCATGACCTGCCCGCGGGGGCGACCGTCGCGCGGGCCGTCCAGGAGCTGACCTCCTCCGCCGCGGGCGTCGCGGTGGCGGTCAACGACGAGGTGGTGCGGCGCGGCGCGTGGCAGTCCACCACGCTCAGCGAGCACGACCGCGTCGAGGTGCTGACGGCGGTGCAAGGTGGCTGACCACATCCCCGGCCGGACGGCCGGACACGACACCGGGCACGACACCGGCGGGGCGGCCGACGCGCTGGTCATCGGCGGGGAGAAGTTCACCTCCCGGCTGATCATGGGCACGGGCGGGGCGCCGTCGCTGGACGTCCTCGACCAGGCGCTCGCCGCCTCCGGCACCGAGATCACCACGGTGGCGATGCGGCGCCTGGACCCCGCGGCCGGAGGGTCGGTGCTGGACGTCCTGCGCGCCCGCGGCATCAAGGTGCTGCCGAACACGGCGGGCTGCTTCACCGCCGGCGAGGCCGTGCTCACCGCGCGCCTGGCCCGCGAGGCCCTCGGCACCGACTGGGTGAAGCTGGAGGTGATCAACGACGAGCGCACCCTGCTCCCCGACCCCATCGAGACCTTCGACGCCGCCGAGCGGCTGGTCGCCGACGGGTTCGTCGTCCTGCCCTACATCGGCGACGACCCGGCGCTCGCGCGGCGCCTGGAGCAGGCGGGATGCGCGGCCGTGATGCCGCTGGGCTCCCCCATCGGCTCGGGCCTCGGCATCCGCAACCCGCACAACATCGAGTTGATCGTCGAGTCGGCGACCGTCCCTGTGATCCTTGACGCCGGCATCGGCACGGCGAGCGACGCCGCGCTGGCGATGGAGCTAGGATGCGACGCGGTCTTGCTCGCCAGCGCCGTCACCCGCGCGCAGCGCCCCGGCCTGATGGCGGCGGCGATGCGTGAGGCCGTCACGGCGGGTCGTATGGCGCGCCTCGCGGGCCGGATCCCGCGGCGGCGGTACGCTGAGGCCTCCTCACCGGCGATCGAGCCGCGTGCCAGGTGACAACGATGACCCCTTGGGGACGGGAGAACATGTCGGCATCGGTTTGGGATGTGCTTGCCCTGCCCCCGGCAAACCGCCCGTAAACTCACTCCCGTGGACACGACGGTTGCGGACCCCCTCCTAGGGCGGCTGCTGGACGGGCGCTATCGGGTCGAGTCCCGGATCGCCCGGGGCGGCATGGCCGCTGTCTACCTGGCCCTGGACGTCCGGCTCGACCGCACGGTCGCCCTCAAGGTCATGCATCCCTCGCTCGCCGAGGACCCCGACTTCGTGCGTCGCTTCATCGGCGAGGCCAAGTCCGTCGCCAGCCTGTCGCACCCGAACGTGGTGCACGTCTTCGACCAGGGCACCGACGCCGGCAACGTCTACCTGTCGATGGAGTACGTCCCCGGGCGCACCCTGCGGGACGTCCTCCGCCAGCGCGGGCGCTTCCCCGCCCGCGAAGCCCTTGAGATCCTCATTCCGGTGCTGGCCGCGCTCGGCGCGGCCCACCAGGCCGGCATGGTCCACCGGGACGTCAAGCCCGAGAACGTCCTGCTCACCGACGACGGCCGGGTCAAGGTCGTCGACTTCGGGCTGGCCCGCGCGATCGAGGCCGGCAACCAGACCAAGACCGGCGTCATGATCGGCACGATCGCGTACATGTCGCCCGAGCAGGTGACCGCCGGGCAGGCCGACGCGCGCAGCGACGTGTACGCGGCCGGGGTCCTGCTGTTCGAGCTGCTGACCGGGCAGCAGCCCTACCAGGGCGAGAGCCCCATGTCGGTGGCCTACCGCCACGTCCACGACCGGGTGCCCCCGCCCTCCGCGATCGTGCAGGGCACGCCGCAGGCGCTCGACGCGCTGGTGCTGTCGGCGACCGACCGCGATCCCGCCCGCCGACCGGCCGACGCCACCGCCATGCTCGTCGCGGCCGTCGAGGCGCATCGCGGGCTGCCCCATGACCCCCATGACAAGGCTCCGCAGCGCACGCCCGCCGGCGCGACGTCCCCCTCGATGCTCCGCGAGCCGGGCCTGACGCCCCGCGAGACCGGCGTCCCGCCCGCCAACCCGACCCTCGTCCACTCGCGCACCGAGATGATGGCCGCTCCCGCGGTCGCTCCCGCCCCGCCGGCCGGGCGCCGCAGCCTGCGGCCCGCGTTGTTCATCGGCGCGCTGGCCGTCATCATGATCGCCGCGATCGCCGGCACCGGCTGGTGGTTCTCCGAGGGCCGGTACACCAAGGTGCCCGACCTGATGGGCCTCAACGTCACCGTCGCCAAGGCGCAGGCAGAGCGGCAGGGCTTCTCGGTCAAGGTCGGGCCGGCCGAGCACGACGACAAGCTCGCCGAGGACAAGGTGCTCCGCACCGATCCCGAGCCGGGCAAGCAGGTGCTCAAGGACGCGGTCATCACGCTCATCCCGTCGTCCGGCCCCGTCAAGATCGCCGTGCCGAACGTGCTGAACCTCTCCCAGGGCGACGCGCAGGCGAAGATCTCCGAGGTGGGTCTCACGCCGGGGTCGGTCAGCCGGGTGCCCAGCGACACCGTCCAGCGCGGCCTGGTGATGCGCACCAGCCCGCAGGTCGGCGCCAAGGTCCGCGAGGGCAGCCGCGTGCAGCTCGTCCTGAGCGCCGGCCTGCTCATGCCGGACGTCAGCGAGATGCAGTGCGACCAGGCCGACGCCTTCCTGCGGCAGAAGGGCTTCACGCCGACGGTCGTCCAGCAGACCGACGAGGCCCAGCCGAACACGATCATCGCCCAGGTGCCCGCGGCGCGCGCCGAGGTGACCGCCGGGCAGGCCGTACAGCTCACCTGCTCCAAGGGGCCCGACACCGGCTTCCACTGGCCCTGGGAGAATCCCGACAACGTCCAGCCCGGACAGGCTCTCGTCGCCATCCCCGACGTCCGCTTCAAGAAGGTCACCGACGCGCTGCGCGAACTGCGCGCGGCCGGCTTCAAGGTCCGCGTCCGCCGCATCGCCGGCACCGGCGCCGTCGTCGCCGAGAACCCCCTCGGCCAGGCCCCGGCGGGCACCCGCGTCACCATCTGGCACTGACCACCGGGCACCACGTCACCGTCCGGCGGCGACCGGCGGGCGCGCGGCCGGGATCAGCCGTCCAGCAGCACCTGAGCGCGCTCCGTGCGAACGTAGAGCATGGCCCTGCCGACGCGATGCTTGGTGACCAGGCCCGCGGACCGCAGCAGGGTGAGCTGTTCGGAGACGCTGGCGGGAGCCAGGCCGGTGCGGCGGGACAGCTCGGTGGTGGAGGCGGGGGCGTCCAGCTCACCGAGCAGCAGAGCGCGGGAGCGGCCGATGACGGCGGCCAGCGCGTCCTGGGCGGGCGCGGTGCCGCGTTCCCAGAGTGTGGCGATGGCGCGTACGGGGTAGGTGATGGCCGCCTGGCCGGGAGAGTCGGTGCGGTAGAGCAGTTCAGGCCAGACGAAGACCGACGGAGCCAGCAGCAGTCCCTCGCCGTTCAGCACGCGGGAGAGCTCCTCTGGGCGGTGCTCCAGGTAGAGGGTGCGATCTTCCCAGCGGATGGCCGGGTGCATGTCCGCGAACACCTCGGCGGGGCCGCTTTCGGCGTACTTCCTGGCACGGTAGAGGATGTCGCCTTCGAGAAGATTGCGCATGCGCGGCCAGTGCGGCGCCATGGCTACGGCGACTGGATGGCCGACGACGGTCCGCAGCTCGTGTCCTACCTCGGCCGGGTCATCGCGACCCAGGACGACGTCCTGCTGGGGCGCGGGACGTACGACTACTGGTCCGGGTACTGGCCCGGGTCCGACTTCCAGCCGTTCGCCGGCTTCATCAACGGCACCCGCAAGCACGTCGTCACCTCCAGCGCGCCGGCCCGGCAATGGGCGAACTCCACGCTGGTCACCGCCCCCGCGCACGAGTACGTGGCCGCCCTCAAGCAGCAGCCCGGCGGCGACATCGGCGTCCACGGCAGCATCGAACTGGCCCGCTCGCTGCTGCGGGGCGGGCTCATCGATGAGCTGCGGCTGGTCGTCGCGCCGGCGGTGGTCGGGCACGGCAGGCGGGTGTTCGAGAGAGAGACGTCCAGTCGTGGAAGCTGGTCGAGGTCGAGCGCGGCAAGAGCGGCACGCTGTTCCTCGATTACCGGCGCTGAACGGCCGGCGCTGATCGGCGCGCGGGACAGCCGATCCAGACGAAGTGCCCTTTATGTGACTTTCGCTGTTGAATATCTACTTATTTGCATCAACAAGACTTATTTCCCGTATTCAGAGATGTCCCAAAAAGAGTGATGAAGCGCTGCGTTAATAGGTAAAGTCTCCGCGACTGGTCCGCATTCGTGGGGGAGAACATGCGTCCGTACCGCCTGCCGCTCGTCCTTCTGCTGTCATCACTGGCCGTCGCGGGCTGCGGCGGCGGGGAGCCCGAAGGGGCGGACACGCCGCAGGAGACGTTGACGAGGCTCACCGCGTTCATCGCCGACGACAAGGGCGAGGACGCCTGCAACCTGATGTCGCCGGCCGCGCAGGAGTTGTTCGCGCGCGATAACGAGATGAGCACCTGCGCGCAGGCCGTCAACCTCTTCCACGGAAAGATCACCGAGCCCGACGCCTACCGGAAGATGGTCCCCTCGGGCCTCAAGACCAAGGGCCCCGAGGCCGAGATCAGCGGATACTGCGGTGAAGGATGGACTCTCCCCGAGGGCGAGAAGCCGGCGGAAGACCCCAACAGGCTGGGCACTCTGACCCTGCGCAAGACCGAGAGCGGCTGGCTGATCCAGGACTACAAGAGCAGCAGGCACTACTCCAGCTGCGGCGGATGAGCCGGCGCGATCACCCCGGTGCGATGACCGGAAAGGTTCGCCGGGTGCCGCCGTAGGGCGGCGCCGGCACTCGCCGTCCACCGCCCCGCCGACGCGGCGCCGACGCGGCGCCGATACAAGCACCCCATCGGAGGGACTGGAGCAACACACGCGGCGCGGTGCTCGTACGGTTTCCGGCCATGCCGGCGACGAAGACGGCGGCGGTGCATGACGGGGCTTGAGCCGCTGTGGTCAATGGGTCGGGGGCGTCAGGCCGTAACGGGCCACGATGTCGTCGAGCCAGTCGGGGGTGCCGTAGGTCAGGCCGTATCTCATGGCGAGTTCGGTGAATTCGGGCGTCTGGTGGAGGCTCACCCCGGGGGCTGACTCTCCGGAGGTGAGCAGCTCGCCGAGTTCGCGGAAGTAGTCCTCGAAACCGCCCGGTGTGATGACCTCGATGATGCGGCCGGGCGTCGTCCCCGCGTTCCACATGGCGTGCATCTGCCCCCGCGGCTTGGTGATGTAGCCGCCGGGTCCCAGGACGACCTCGTCGGCGTCGGACCTGAAGCCGATTTCGCCTTCGAGCACGATGGAGTGCTCGTCCTCGCGCGTGTGGCGGTGCGGCGCGGTGATCGCGCCCACGGCGAACGGATGCTCCACGATGGCCACTTCGCCGTTGTTGTCGCGGCCGTAGAGCTTGAAGACCGCGCCGAACCCCGGGATGGCGACGGACTCTCCGCCGCCGGGCGGCACCACTTTCACGGCCGGCGCGCCGGCGGCTTCCATCATGTCCCCTCCTCGATGCCGGCTCCCCCGCCTGGCTCCTCTGCCTGGCATCATGCCCGCGCGTCGCCTCTCGGCACCGCCGCGGGCGCAGGTTCGTCCTCAGGGCTTCGGACACCGGTCCCCGGGGTTTGGACACCTGGGGCGGTCAACCGGGGCCTGCGGGGGTTCCGTAGAGGCGGAGGCGGCCGAGGCCGCCGTCGGGGTGGATGTCGAGGCGGACGTGCGTCACGGGGCGGTCGTCGTCGAGGCGGAAACGGTGGCGGGTGTCGGGCTGCAACGGGATGCGCGGCAGCAGTTCGAACCAGCCGGCGTCCTCGCCGGGCGTGCCCTCCAGCGCGCTCGCGGCGGGACCGGCCGCCGGGCCCGCGTGGACGCCCTTGAGGGACGCCGAGCCTGGGGCGTTGTACACCAGGTTGGCGGTGTCGAGTTCGGCGACGCGGACGACGCCGGGGACGGCCAGCCGCACCACGAGCCAGTCGTTGCCCCCGTCGCGCCGGCGGGCGGTCTCCCAGCCCTCGCCCTGGTGGCGGGGCAGCCCTGGGGCTATGACGTTCTGCGGCGAGGAGTAGAACTCGTCGGAGCAGGCGGTGACCAGCGCGCCGTTCTCCAGGGCCGCCAGGTCGAGGGGCATCCCGTCGTGCATGGCGAGGTCGGCGGCCACCTCGCCGTGGACGCGCAGCCTGGCCACCCCGCCGTCGGGGAAGATGTTCAGCCGCACATGGGTGAACCGGCGGCCGTGGGAGACCGGGAAGGTGTGCGCGGCGTCCCCGGTCAGCGGGCTCTTCGGCACGATCTCCACCCAGTCGGCCAGCCGCAGTTCGGCGACCGAGGGGTGGCCCGCCGCCTCGCACGCCTCGACCGACGCGAACGGCGGGTAGTTGCCGGTGAACCAGGCGGTGTCGACCACCACGGCCCGGATGACGCCGGGCATGCCGAGGCGGACGACGGCCCAGTCGTGGCCGGGTTCGCGGCGGCGGCGGGTCTCCCAGCCGTCGTACACCTGTCCCCTCGCGCCGAAGGTCCCGGCCTGGAAGGCGGGCCGGCCCGGCCTGATCAACGCCTGGCGCTCGGCGAAGGACTCGTCGCTGGCCGCCACGACGGACCCACCGTGGGAACGGAGGGCGAGGTCGGGCAGCCTGCGCAGGTCCCGGTCGGTCATAGGAGGGCTCCGGAGGGTGGGGTGGCGTCGGTCACCGGGCGTCCCCGGAGCCAGGTGGCCCGGACGACGCCGGTCAGCGTGCGGCCGTGGTACGGGGTCAGCGGGTTGCGGTGGCGCAGCCGGGCCGCCTCGACGGTGAACTCGGCCGTGTCGTCGAAGGCCACCAGGTCGGCGGCCATGCCCACGGCGATGCCTCCCTTGGACGGCAGACCCGCGAGCGCCGCCGGTCCCGCCGACATCCACTCCACCACCCGGCCGAGCCCGTGGCCGCGTGCCCGGGCCTCGGTCCACATGGCGGGCAGGCCGATCTGGAGGGAGGAGACGCCGCCCCACGCGGCGGCGAAGTCCGGCACCTTCAGGTCGGCGGTGGAGGGTGAATGGTCGGAGACCACGCAGCTCAGCACCCCTGCCGCCAGGCCCTCCCACAGCCGGTCGCGGTTGCCGACGTCCCTGATCGGCGGGCAGCACTTGAACTCCGGCCCGCTCACCTGGTCGGCGGTGATGGTCAGGTAGTGCGGGCAGGTCTCGGCGCTGATCCGCACCCCGTCGCGCCGGGCGGCCTCCAGCGGTTCGAGGCAGGAGGCGGAGGACACGTGCAGGATGTGCGCCCGCGCGCCGCTCTCGCGCGCCGCGGCGATGACCCGTTCGACGGCCCGCCGCTCGGCCTCCCCGGGCCGCGAATCGAGAAATTCCTGATATGTCGGACCGGGCGGATCGGTGAGCAGCGCCGGGTCCTCGGCGTGCACGACCATGAGCCCGTCGAAGGCCGCCACCTCGCGCATGGCCGTACGCAGCCCGCCCGCGTCCAGCGGCGGGAACTCCTCCACGCCCGACGGCGACAGGAAGCACTTGAAGCCGTACACGCCCGCCTCGTGCAGCGGCCTGAGCTCACCGGCGTTCCCGGGGATGGCGCCGCCCCAGAATCCGACGTCGACGGCGCACTGCCCGGCGGCCGCCGCCCGCTTGACCCGCAGAGCGTCGACGTCGACCGTCGGCGGCAGGGAGTTCAGCGGCATGTCGATGATCGTGGTGACGCCACCGGCCGCCGCCGCCCTGGTGGCCGTGGCGAAGCCCTCCCAGTGCGTGCGGCCGGGCTCGTTGACGTGCACGTGGCTGTCCACCAGCCCCGGCAGCAGGCACACGTCGCCGAGATCCACCTCCTCGGCCGCGCCGGGGCGGGCGTCGTACGGGAGCAGTGCGGCGATCACCCCGTCCCGGACGGCCACCGCCGCCGGTCGCTCCCCGTCCGCCGACACGACCCGCCGCGACCGGACGACCAGGTCGAAGCCGTTCCCACGCACCCGATCGGCGGCCGAGACCGCCTCCTGCCCAGGGTCCATGGACGAGACCGCCTCCGTCCAAGGGCCTGTGGGCGAGGTCGCCCTTGGCCCAGCGCCTGTGGGTGAGGCCGCACCCGGTAGCCCGGCGCCGGCGGGCGGCAGGCCCGCCGGTCGCTCACCGTCAGTCGCGGGCATGGGCGGTGACCCGGGGAAGCCAGTCGGCGGCCAGATCGGCGGCGAGTCGTTCCACAAGGGGGCCGGCCTCCTCCATGCAGCGGCGCAGGTCGCTCTCGATGTCGGTCAGCGCGTACGCGGCCTGGATGCCCGCCACGTGGAGCTGGTCGTCGGTCAGCGTCCGCCTGCCGCACACGGCGACGACCGGGACGCCCGACCGGCGGGCCGCCTCCGCGACGCCGGCCGGGGCCTTGCCGCGCAGCGTCTGGCCGTCGAGCGATCCCTCCCCGGTGACGACCAGGCCGGCTCCGGACAGCCGGTCGGCGAAGCCGAGCAGGTCCAGCAGGAGGCGGATGCCCGGCTGGATCTCCGCGCCGAGGAAGGCCATGGCGGCGAAGCCGACGCCGCCCGCCGCCCCGGCGCCGGGGTTGTCACGCACCCGGACCCCGAGCTCGCGTTCCGCCACGTCGGCCCAGTGGGCCAGGCCCTCCTCCAGCCGGGGCAGTTCGGACGGGCCCGCGCCCTTCTGCGGGCCGTACACGGCGGCGGCCCCGTCCGGGCCGAGCAGCGGATTGTCCACGTCGCCGGCCACGACGAACGTCACGCCGTCCGGCGGCGTGAAGCCGGACAGGTCCAAGGAGCGCAGGTCGGCGAGGGCGCCGCCGCCGGGCGGCAGTTCCCGGCCGCGCGCGTCGAGCAGGCGCACGCCGAGCGCGCGCATCATGCCCGAGCCGCCGTCGGTGCAGGCGCTGCCGCCCAGGCCGAGCACGATCTGCCCGACCTCCTCGCGCAGAGCCGCCGCGATCAGGTCTCCGGTGCCGTGGCTGGTGGCGGTGAGCGGGGCGAGCCGCCCGCCGGTGAGCCGGTGCAGTCCGGACGCCTCCGCCAGCTCGACCACCGCGACGCCGTCCTTGACGCCGTACGCCGCCGTCACCGGCTCACCGGTGGGCCCGGAGGCGACCGCTTCGACGCGCAGGAACCCGCAGGCCACCGCCGCCTCGACCGTGCCGTCCCCGCCGTCGGCGACCGGCATGGTCACCACCGCGACGTCCGGCCGCGCGGCGCGCAGGCCCGCCGCGACGCGCCCGGCCACCTCGACGGCGCTGAGCGATCCTTTGAACTTGTCCGGCGCGACCAGCACGTGTCCCGGCATCCCGGCGTCCTCCAGCTCCATGTGTCCCGACCTCACCCGGCAGACCTCCGCCGGGCGGAGCCGCCCGGCGCGGAGACACCCGGCGCACGCCCCGGCGTCACAAGAGCATCTTCCACCGCGCGCGCCACCACATCACCGGCGACCCTCCCGGCACCGGATCGTGGCGGTGGGGCGGTCATGGACGTAGTTCGGGGGCGACGGTGACGCCGCGTTCGGCGGCCAGGCGCAGGAGGCGGCGGTGGGCGGCGGCGCCGGCCTCCCCCGCGGCGTCCTGGGCGACGGTGCGCAGTTCGCCGTCCGCCACCACGGTCCGCCCGCCCACCAGCACGCGGGCCACGGACGGCGACCCGCCGAAGACGAGCGCGCACACCGGGTCGTCGATCGCCGCGGCGAACCCGCCGACCCGCCACAGGACGATGTCGGCGAGTTTGCCCGGCTCCAGGGAGCCGATCTCGTCCTCGCGGCCCAGGCACCGGGCGCCGCCGAGCGTGCCGATCTCCAGGGCCTGACGGGCGGTGAGCGCGGCGGGGCCGTACCGGGCGCGCTGGAACAGCAGCGCCTGCCGCATCTCGCCCGCGAGCGGCGTCAGCTCGCTGGAGGCGCTGCCGTCCACCCCGAGGCCGACCACCGCGCCGGCGCGCAGCATCTCGGAGACCCGGGCGATGCCGGCCCCGAGCCGGCCGTTGGAGCTCGGGCAGTGCGCCGTGCCGGTGCCGGTCGCGGCGAAGCGGCGGATGTCGCGGTCGTGGAGGTGGACGGCGTGCGCCACCCACACGTCGGGGCCGAGCCAGCCGAGCTTCTCCATGTAGTCGACGGGGGTGCAGCCCATCTGCGCGAGGCAGTGCTCCTCCTCGTCGACGGTCTCGCACAGGTGGGTGTGCAGGCGTACGCCCTTTGCGCGCGCGAGCGCCGCCGCCTCGGTCATCAGGTCGGCGCTGACCGAGAACGGGGAGCACGGGGCGACCGCGACGCGCAGCATCGAACCGGGCGAGGGGTCGTGGTAGGCGTCGATGGCGTCGGCGGTGGCGGCGAGGATGTCCTCCAGCCCTTCCACCACCTCGTCCGGGGGCAGACCGCCCTGCGAGACGCCGCGGTCCATCGAGCCGCGGCAGGGGTGGAAGCGCACCCCCACGTCGCGGGCGGCGTCGATCTCGGCGGCGAACAGGTCGCCGCGGCCCTTGGGGAAGATGTAGTGATGGTCGGTGGTCGTGGTGCAGCCCGACAGCGCCAGCCAGCCCAGCCCGGCGGTGGCCGCGCCCTTGACCACCTCGGCGTCCATGGCGGCCCACACCTTGTACAGGGCGGTGAGCCACTCGAACAGCGTGGCGTCCTGGGCCACGCCCTGGGAGGCCCACTGGTAGAGGTGGTGGTGGGTGTTGACCAGGCCGGGCGTCGCCAGGCAGCCGGCGCCGTCGACGCGGGTGACGCCCGGCGCCGCCGGGGCCGGGCCGGAGCCGAGCGCCGCGACGCGGCCGTCCCTGATGTGGATGTACCCGCGGGCGATCTCCGGCCCGGCGACCGGGGCGATCGCGACGTTCTCGATGACGGTCTCCGCCGTTCCCGTCTCGCGCGGACCGCTCATCGGGCCTCGGCCTTGCGGGCGGCGGCCAGGCGTACGGCGTCGAGGATCTTCTCGTACCCGGTGCACCGGCACAGGTTGCCGGCCAGGGCCTCGCGGATCTCGGCGTCGGTGGGCTCGCCGACGCGTTCGATGAGGTCGTGCGCCTGCACGAGCAGGCCGGGGGTGCAGAAGCCGCACTGCACGGCGCCGCACTCGACGAAGGCCTCCTGGACCGGGTCCAGGCGCTCCCCCTCGGCCAGCCCTTCGACGGTCCGCACCTGACGGCCCTCGGCCTGCCCGGCGGCCACCAGGCACGCGCACACCGGCAGGCCGTCGAGGTAGACCGTGCAGGACCCGCATTCCCCCTGCTCGCAGGCGTTCTTGGCGCCGGGCAGGCCGACCCTCTCCCGCAGCACGTACAGCAGGCTCTCGCCCTCCCAGACGCCGTCCACGGCCTCGGGCCTGCCGTTGACGGTGAGGTTCACGCGCATGCCGCCACCTTCCCTCGGTAGTCGTTCCAGGCCCAGGTGAGGGTGCGGCGGGCCATCACCGCGATCGCGTGCCGCCGGTAGGCCGCGGTGCCGCGCACGTCGTCGATGGGCGAGGCCGCCTCGGCGGCCAGCTCGCCGAAGCGGGCGAGCAGTTCGGCGTCCAGCGGCGCCGCCCCGGTCCAGTCGAGTTCCCGTCCGGCGAACTCCTCGGCCGCGTGGGCGCGCCGGGGCGTCGGGGCGGCCGAGCCGACGCCGGTGCCGAGGCGCCGCTCGCCCGGGTGCAGGGCGATCGCGAACGAGCACACCGCGATCACCATGGCGTTGCGGGTGCCGACCTTGGAGAAGTACTGCGGCCCGCCGGCCGGGCGGGCGCGGAAGGCGCGGATCAGCTCGTCGGGTTCGAGCGCGCTGCGCTTGACGCCGAGGTAGAACTCCGCGGCGGGGATCATGCGGGTGCCGCGCGCGGCGGACTCGACCTCGATGACGGCGTCCCCGGCGAGCAGGGGCGGGTGGCTGTCCCCGGCCGGCGAGGCGGCGCCGAGGTTGCCGCCGACCGAGCCGCGGTTGCGGATCTGCGGCGAGCCGACCGTGCGGGACGCCTGGGCCAGCCCGGGAAGCCGGTCGCCCAGCTCGGCGATGATCCGGGCGTACGACACGCCGGCGCCGACCCGGAGCCAGCCGTCGGCGGTGAGCTCCCAGTCGCCCAGCTCGCTGATCGGGTTGAGGTCGAGCAGCGCCACCGGGCGCCGCACGTCGAAGTTGATCTCGACCATCACGTCGGTGCCGCCCTGGATGGGCACGGCCTCCGGCTCGGCCGCCTTGGCGGCCAGCGCGTCGGCCCAGGTGGCGGGTCTGATGAAGTCCATCGGGCGCTCCTAGTCCCAGGCGGGGCCGGCGGGCGGGGCGTCGTCGTGCAGCACGGCCCCCTCGATCAGCCCGTACGGGCGGTCGGCGGCGAAGTAGACCTCGTTGTCGTTGTCCAGGCCGAACGGCGCCAGATCCACCAGGAAGTGGTGTTTGTTGGGCAGTTCCAGCCGGACCTCGCAGATCTCGGGGCGCGTCCGCAGGACCCGCTCGCCCATGGCGAACAGCGTCTGCTGCAACGAGAGGCTGTAGGTGCCCGCGAAGGCGTCCAGCAGGCATCGCCGCACCTCATCGTATGACTTGCCGTGGTCGTAGGGCTCGGCCCCGTCTCGGGGGACGTGCCGCCAGCGGGCGGTCACGGCGGTGGCCAGGACGCGGTCGGTGGCGGGCGGCAGCGTCGTGTACTCGTCGCGGGCGAACCCGTGGAACTCCGAGCCGGTGGAGTTGAGCACCACCAGGTCGCGCAGCCCCGACACCACGGTGGTCGTGCCGTCCCGGTCGTGGTGGACGACGCACGTGCGCACCTCGGCGCCCGAGCGCGCGAACGAGTGGGGCCCGCGGCGCTCCCAGGCGTACTCCTCCACCTCCACCCGGGCGTGGTGGATCGTGGGCTGGGAGCCGACGAAGTGGCGGGCCAGCAGCAGGGCGAACTCCTCGATCTCCCCGATGCCGTGCTTCTTGGCGAAGGCGTACACGGTGTTCTTCTGCGAGTCGGTGGGCAGCACGGCGGCGTTGTCGCCGTGCCTGTGCACGTCCTCCATGGCGCCGGAGAGCGAGACGCTGACGTTGCAGTCCTTGACGTGGTGCACCTCGCCGTCGCGGGTGACGCGCACGACGCGGGTCTCCGCCTTGCCGTAGCGGTTCGGTCCTAGGACGACGGCCATCGCTAGCTCCCCCGGTAGGTCGAGTAGGCGAACGGGCTGAGCAGCAGCGGCACGTGGTAGTGCGCCGCGGGGTCGGCCACGACGAACGTGACCACGACCTCCGGGTAGAAGGCGGCCACGCCGTTCGCGGCGAAGTAGGCTCCGGTGTCGAAGACCAGGCGGTGGACTCCCCTGCCGGGCTCCCCGTCGGGCAGCCAGTCGCTCAGGCGGCCGTCGCCGTCGGTCACGCCGCTGCCGACGACCCGGTCGCCTTGGTGCAGCGTCACCGCCACGCCTTCCGCGGGACGGCCTCTGCTGGAGTCCAGCACATGGGTGGACAGGCTCACGTCTCCTCCTGGTCGCCGGTCACGAGCTTCACGACGCGCAGTACGGCGATCTTCGCGAGCTCCTCGCGCACCACCGCCCATTCGGCGTCCTCGTCGTTGTCCAGCCTTTCCGTCAGCCGGTCGAGCATCTCCCGCGCCGTCAGCCCGGTGGCGCACACCAGGTACACGTGGCCGAACCGCTGCTCGTACCGCGTGTTGCCCGCGGCGAGCTCGGCGAGGATCCTGCGGTCGGCGCCGGCCGCGCCGGCCTGCTCGGCACGGGACCAGGACGCCTCCCTGCCGGCGCCGGCGGCCCGGTCGCCGATGCGCGGGTGGGCGGACAGCGCCTGGAGCACCTCCGGCCGGCTCAGCCCGCGGACGGCCTCCTGCGCGGCCGCGGCCAGCGCGGCGGCGTCGGCGTACGGGCGCATGGCTGCGACACGGCGGGCGAACGCGGGCGCGGCGCAGCAGCTCAGCAGCTCCCGCTCGGCCTGCGCCGTACCGAGCGCGTTGAAAGCGGCAAGGTCGCGCCGGCCGGATGTCACGTTCGGCATGCCAGCTAGTGGAACAGCCGCGGGCGGGCGCGGTCCAGCGGCGGGATCTCCCAAGTGGGCGGGCGCATCGCCATGGTTTTTCGTGTCATGCTCCAACCCCCGCCGCCCAGCGCGCCGCTGAGGGGGTTCCCACGAGCACCGAAGGCGCTCCCATAAGCTGGAAGCATCATGACGGTAACCTCTCTCATCGGCGGCCACGCCCTGGTCGCGGGCGGTCTGGCGACCGGCGGCCTGCGCTACGCGGCCGAGATCGAAGCCGAGATCATCCAGGTCTTCGTGACCAATCCGCGCGGCTGGGCCCTGACCGCGGGCAAGCCCGCCGAGGACGCCGCGCTGCGCGAGTCGGACATCCCGGTGTTCATCCACACGCCCTACCTGGTGAACATGGGCTCGCCCAGCGCCGACACGCTCGAGAAGTCCGTCGAGAGCGTCCGGCACGCGCTGCGGCGCGGCGCCGAGATCGGGGCGCTCGGCGTGGTGGTCCACACCGGGTCGGCGGTCACCCAGTCGCGCGACGACGCGATGCGCCAGCTCCACGAGCACCTGCTGCCGCTGCTGGAGGAGATTCCCGAGGACGGCCCCGATCTGCTGCTGGAGCCGATGGCCGGCCAGGGGCGGATGCTCTGCGCCACCGTCCAGGACCTGGAGCCCTATCTCGCGGCCCTCGACCACCATCCGCGGGCGAACGTCTGCCTGGACACCTGCCACGCCTTCGCCGCCGGGCACGACCTCGCCGCGCCGGGCGGGGTCGCGGAGATGCTGGACGCGCTGCACGCCGTCGCGCCGGGACGGCTGAAGCTGCTGCACGCGAACGACTCCAAGGACCTGTGCGGGTCCAAGCGCGACCGTCACGAGAACATCGGCGCCGGGCACATCGGAGCCGACGCCTTCGCCGACCTGCTGCGCCATCCGGTCGCCGCCGGGGTCCCTCTGTGCATCGAGACGCCCGGCAAGGCCGAGAAGCACCGCGAGGACATCCTGCTGCTGAAGAAGCTCCGCGAGTCCGCCGCCGTCGCACCCGTCCACTGAGACCGCCGATCTCGCGACCGCCGTACCCGTTCGCAGGGACCGCGCCGATCACGGGGTCGGAGCGGTCCGGCACTGAGGTGCGGGCCGGGCGGAGTGTTCGCCAACGGGATCCGGCCGCCCCCCTTGGGCCGGATCACGTGCGGGGCCTTGCGGCCGATCGGCGAACACCCCGCCCGCCTGGGCCGACGGGCCCTACCCCCCGGTAAGGGCCCGGCGACCATGGCGGTCGCCGGCCACCCGCGCGGGCGCGGGAACTCGGCGATCACCATCGGGTCCGCGTAGCCAAGGTCCGTCCGGCCCAACAGGGCTGGTGTCCCCCCCGGTCACGCACTGTGGCTCTTCGACGCGGACGACATTACGGTGTGTCATCCGGGTCGCGTGGGTCCTTCGGGTTCCGCTCGCCGAGCGGTCAGTAGCCAGCGATGTGCGGAGCGTAGTGGCGCGACGAGCGGCGTCCCACGGCCGACGAGCGGCAGCACGGGGGCTCGCGCGCGAGCCGCCGGGGCGTCATCCCTCGCTTCGGAAGGCACGGCATCCGGCCTCCGGATGGATGACGCCCCGACCGGCTCACCAGGTCTTGCCGGCCTGCTCCCGGATCGTACGCTTGAGCCGGTTGAACCGGATACTGAGCTGGCTGCCCTGAGCAGCGAAACAGGGATGCAGGTCAGGGCGGACCGGCTGACCGTGAGTGTCCGCGAGCAACTGTGGTTCCCCGTACTATCTGGCACGGATCTGGCACGCCATCTCGGCATCGGGGTCACTCACTACGGTGAGCGCTGTGCCGCCGTAGTGAGGTCGTCCGGCACGAATGATCACGAACTGGTGGCCGTTGCCATACCCCTGGGCACTCCAGCGATTCCGTCAAGCCCTGGTGGTCTGGACGGGCTCCTGGCAGATCATGATCTGCATCTGCGGTGTCAGATCCGGAGCGGTTGAGTCGCTGATCTGGGACAGCGGCCGGGAGCGAGATGCGAACGCGGTGTCAGGCCTGGTGTTCATCCACGCCACGAGTTACCATTGAGGACATATACCATTGAGGGTATGTCTCAGTGGGAGATCGGTCTAGAGCCGGAGGTGGAGTCTTGGCTGGACGGGCTTCCCTTTGCGCTCTACCAGCGGGTTATGCGAAATGTGGACGACTACCTCGTCAGCGGCGGCATCCCCGATGGAGACCACGTGAAGAAGTTGAAGGATGCCGAAGGTGTGCACGAACTGCGTGTCGCTCTGGACCGCACGACCTGGCGGTTGACCTTCTGGAAGCCATCCAACAAGGTGATCGTGGTACTGACTGTCTTCCGCAAGACCCAGGACGGGACGCAGACCGCCGACATCGACCGAGCGATCGCTGCGAAGAAGCGGTGCGAGGCAGAGCATGACCTGACCGTCACGCACGTGTTCGAGAGGAGCGCATGATGGGTCACAGCCGTTGGGAAACCTACAAGGCGAAGCGTCTGCGCGAGATGGAAGCGGATGCGCAGCCCCACCCCGAATACGAGCAGGCGGGCCGTGACCTGGAGCTCGGAGACCAGTTGCGTGAAATCCGTAAGCGCCGAGGCCTGTCTCAGAAGGTCGTTGCGGAGCGCTCCGGGATGTCCCAGCCCGCCCTGTCTCGCATCGAGGGCGGTGGCGGCATCCCAGACATAGCGACATTGCTGCGCCTCGGCGTGGCGATGGGGGTACGGTTCCGCGTCGAACTCGTCGTCGATGACGACGCTACTGAAATCGAGCCTCTAACGGTGCATCACCGACAGTTCGTGAACGTATAAGTTGCAGAATGCCGCTTTGAGTCTCAATCCGCAGAGCTTCTGCTGCTCCTCCGGCAGTGGCGGTCCTCCGCCGTGGTGGCAGGCTTTGTTCGGGAGTGATCAGCGCTAGCTAGGGGGACGAGGAAGGCCCAGCTCTAGATCGCATTCGTGAGCTCGGCCGTGGTGTTGGAGCGGGTGATGGGCATCGGACCCGCGCTGTCAGCTTGGGAAGAAGTTGGTCAGCGCGATCTCCAGGTTGATCGCGGCCAGCTGTGTCTCGTCGAAGTGCGCCGCGGCGGCGTCCCAGATCTCGACGGTCACGCCTGGTGCGCCGTCCTGGATGCGGGTGGCGGCCTCGGTCAGCGCGAGCGCGGCCCGCTCCGCCTCGGTCAAGAACGGCGTGTCGCGCCAGGTGACCACGTTGTGCAGCCGCCCATCGGTCTCTCCCTGCTTCTTCGCCGACTCGACCCCGGCGAAGACGCACGGGCTGCAGCCGTTGATCTGGCTGGCGCGCAGGTGGACCAGACCGAGCAGGCGCGGGTCGACGCCGCCGGCGTGAATCGCCTTGTAGAGGTGCTGGACCGCCGTCATCACGTCGGCGTTCGCCCGGCTCTTCATGCGTGCTTCCATCAGTGGAGCTCCTTCATCAGTTACCCGAGCCCGTCCGGGCCCGTCATCACCCATGACGGAATGGATCCGAGGAAGGTAACAACATGTCCGATACCAGCCCGGCAGACCCGGTGGGCGAGGCGTTCGAGGTCCAGCGCGACCGGCTGCGCGCGGTCGCCTACCGCATGCTCGGATCGCACGCCGACGCCGAGGACGTGGTCCAGGAGGCCTGGCTGCGCCTCTCCCGGCAGGACGCGGCGACGATCGACAACCTCGCGGGCCGGCTGACCACGGTGGTCGGCCGGATCAGTCTGGATGTCCTGCGGTCGCGCCAGGCCCGCCCTGAGGCGCGACGATCGGCTCACCGACCTCGTGGTGACGGCCGACGACGACCCCGCGCCCGAGGACGCCGTGGCGCTCGCCGACTCGGTCGGGCTCGGTCATGGCGTTCACCATCGTCGAGGGCCGGATCGCCGCCATCACGACCGTGATCGACCCGGCCAGGCTCGCGTCGATGGACCTGCCGGATCCGGGGTGAGCCACCGCCGAGCGAGAGATGGCGGTACTGCGACGCACCCGTGCCTTGGTCGGGGGTGAGGTGCTCTAGTCGTCGGTGGAGGGCGTGGGCGCCGGGTCGGTCGTGGCGGTGGTGGGGCCTGCGGCGGGAGGCGGCAGGGGGCGGGGGAGGCCGCCTGGGGGGACGGGCAGGTGGGCCGCTTGCGGGAGGGGGGCGCGGAACTGGCGGACGAGCTGCTCGCGGACGCGGCGGCTGTGGCGGCGGCTCACCGGCAGCGTGGTCTCTCCCACGCGTAACACGATGCGGCCCTCGTCGAAGCGCATCTCGGTGACGTGCCGGGCCGACACCAGCGTGCTGCGGTGTATCCGGATGAACCCCGAGGACGCCCAGCGGCGTTCCAGGGCCGCCAGCGACATGCGCACCAGATGGGTGCCCTCGGCGGTGTGCAGGCGCACGTAGTCGCCGCTGGCCTCGGCGTAGGCGACGGCGTGCTGCGACACGAAGCACGTGCGCCCGCTCAGCTCGACCGGGATGACGTCGTCCACCGCCGCCTCGGCCGCGGAAGGCCCGTAGGCGGCCTGTTCCAGGCGGCGCACCGCCTCGGCGACCCGGTCGGGGCGCAGCGGCTTGAGCAGGTAGTCGACGGCCTCCAGCTCGAACGCCTGCACCGCGCGGTCGTCATGCGCGGTGACGAAGACCAGTTTGGGCGGGCTGGGGAAGGCGCCGACCAGCCTCGCCAGGTCGAGGCCGTCGAGGCCGGGCATGCGGATGTCGAGGAAGACGCCGTCGAGCCGTTCTCCGGCACCGATCATCGCGACCATGTCCTGCAGCGCCGCGACCCCGTCCGAGGCCGTCAGCACCTGCTCGACGCGGCCGTCCTGCCGGAGGAGGTAGGCCAGCTCCGACAGCGCGTGCACCTCGTCGTCGACCGCCAACACACGGAGCATGGAGACCAAACTGCCGTCCGCACCGCCGCTCGGGCAAGCCCTCTATCAACATTCAGTCGTGACCCGAATGCGGTCAGTTATAGTTTGGCCGGATTTTCGGCACCCGCATGCGGACCGTGGTGCCTTCGTCCGGGGCCGTGTCGATGACGAGCCCGTACTCCTGGCCGTAGATCTGGCGCAGCCGCACGTCGACGTTCGCCAGCCCGATGCCGCCGCCGTCGCCGCTGGGCGGCTCACCGGCCAGCAGCCGCCGCACGCGCTCGGGCTCCATGCCGGCACCGTCGTCCTCGACGGTGATGTGGACCTCCTCCCCGGCGTCGCGCACCACGACGCTCACCTCGCCGGACCCGCCGCCGCGGCGGATGCCGTGGGTGATGGCGTTCTCCACCAGGGGCTGCAGGCACAGGAACGGCACGGGCACCGGCATGACCTCGGGGACGACGTCCACGACGTAGCGCAGCTTGTCGCCGAAGCGGGCCCGTTCCAGCAGCAGGTAGCGGTCGACGCAGGTCAGCTCGTCCGACAGTGTGGTGAAGTCGCCGGCGCGGCGCAGGGCGTGCCGGGCGAAGTCGGCGAAGTCCAGCAGCAGTTCGCGGGCCCGGTCGGGCTCGGTGCGGGTGAAGGAGGCGATCGTGGCCAGCGAGTTGCAGACGAAGTGCGGCGAGATCTGCGCCCGCAGCGCCCGCGTCTCGGCCTCCATCGCCCGCCGGCGCGTGGCGTCCAGTTCGGCCAGCTCAAGCTGACCCGACGCCCACTTGCCGACCTCGGTGACCGCCCGCACCAGGGGGGCGCCGACCTGGGGGTCGTAGGCGGCCAGGGCGCCGATGACCCGCCTGTCCACGGTCAGCGGCACCACGACGGCGCCGCGGATGGCGCAGTCCTCCGCCTCGCAGAACAGCTCGTCCCCGGCCACGAGGTGCGGCCGCCCACCGGCGAGGATGCCGTGGACGTGCCCGATGAGGTCGCGCACGTGGGCTTCGCCGGGCGGCTCGCGGCCGCCGTCCCAGGCGAGCACCTGGTCGGTGGAGGTGACGGCGAGGGCGGCCGTGCCGACGAGGGCGCGCAGGTGGCGCACGGCCCTGCGGGCGGAGTCGCGCGACAGCCCGGCCCGCAGGTAGGGGGCGGCCATCGCGGCCAGGTGCAGCGTGTCGAAGGCGGTGTCGCCGGCCCGGTCGCGTGAGCCGGCGTCGCCGCGACGGCGGCCCACGCGGTAGGCGACCAGGCCGCTCAGGACGCACAGCAGCGCCCACCCGGTGTGCAGCATGCGGGCAACCGTAATCGGTGACCAAGTGTGATCGTGTGGGAACCCGGACAGGGCCCGAGCGGCGCCCTGCTCGGCGGATCCGCGTGGGCGGCGCGCTAGGCGGGGCCCTCGCCCGGCTCCTCCTGGTAGGCGTACCGCTGCTCGCGCCAGGGGTCGCCGACGTTGTGGTAGCCGCGTTCCTCCCAGAACCCGCGGCGGTCGCCGACCATGTACTCCACGGCGCGCACCCACTTGACGCTCTTCCACGCGTACAGGTGGGGCACGATCATGCGCACGGGAAAGCCGCGCTCGGCCGTCAGCGGCTTCTCGTCCAGTTCGAGGGCGAACAGGGTGGAGTCGCGGTCGAAGTCGGCGAGGCGGAGGTTGGCGCTGTAGCCGTACTCCCCCCAGATCATGACGTGGGTCACCTCTGGCGCCGGAGGAACGGCCGCCAGCAGGCCGGCGGCGGGCACGCCGCCCCACTCGTTGCCCATGAGCGAGAACTTGGTGACGCAGTGGAAGTCGGCGATGACCGCGACGCGCGGCAGGGCGGAGAACTCCGGCCAGCTGAAGCGGATCTCCTCCCCCGACGCCGTGGCGCCGAAGACCGACAGGTTCCAGCGCTCAGGCCGGAACTGCGGGACCCGGCCGTAGTGGAGGACCGGGCGGCCACGGGGGACGTACTGCCCGGGGGGAAGACGAGTTTCCTCGGTTGGATCCGGCACGCAGCAATCCTGCCATCGCGGTCCCGGTCACCCGCCATTGGCTCCCGGTTAACCCCGGGGCCACCCCCGCCGCGCGCCGCCCGCACCCCGCCTCGCGGACCGCCGCGCCCGCGCGGGCGGGTCCCGGCGCGCCGGGATGGGTTATGCTGGCGGCGATGCGTACTGCGTTTGAGTTTTGGTATGGCGACGGACCCGTGGAGCGGACCGTTCGCCGTCAGATGCTGCGCTGACCGGCAAACGTCGACGAAGGCCCCGGGTCCGAACGGACCCGGGGCCTTCGTCGTTTCCCGGGCGTCCACCAGGCGACCGCCACGCCGCGGTCCAGCAGAAAGGGCACCACCATGGTCATCGTCATGGCCCCCGAGGCCACTCAGCAGGACGTCGACGCGATCGTCGACCTCGTCGCCACGGCCGGCGGTGACGCGTTCGTCAGCCGTGGCGTCAACCGGACGATCATCGGTCTGGTCGGGGACATCACCCAGTTCATGAACCTGAACCTGGGCGGCATGACCGGCGTGGCCGATGTGATGCGCGTCTCGACCCCCTACAAGCTCGTGAGCAGGGACAACCATCCCGAGCGTTCGACGGTGCGGGTGGGCGGGGTGCCGATCGGGCCGGGCACCGTGACGCTGATCGCCGGGCCGTGCGCCGTGGAGACCCCGGACCAGACCCTCGCCGCCGCGCGGATGGCGCAGGCCGCCGGCGCGACCCTGCTGCGCGGCGGGGCGTACAAGCCCCGCACCTCCCCGTACGCCTTCCAGGGGCTCGGTGAGAAGGGGCTGCGCATCCTTGCGGACGTGCGCGCCGAGACCGGTCTGCCGATCGTCACCGAGGTGGTGGACGCGCACGACGTCGAGCTGGTCGCCTCCTACGCCGACATGCTCCAGGTCGGCACGCGCAACGCGCAGAACTTCGCGCTCCTGCAGGCCGTCGGGTCGGTGGGCAGGCCGGTCATGCTCAAGCGCGGCATGAACGCCACGATCGAAGAGTGGCTCATGGCCGCCGAGTACATCGCCCAGCGCGGCAACCTGGACATCGTGCTGTGCGAGCGCGGCATCCGCACGTTCGAGACCGCGACGCGCAACACCCTGGACATCTCGGCCGTGCCGGTGGCCCAGCGGCTGGCGCACCTGCCGGTCATCGTGGACCCGTCGCACTCGGGCGGCCGCCGCGACCTGGTGCTGCCGCTGACCCGCTCGGCGATCGCCGCCGGGGCCGACGGAGTGATCATCGACGTGCACCCGACCCCCGAGCAGGCCCTGTGCGACGGCCCGCAGGCGCTGGTGGACGGCGACCTGGAAGAGCTGGCCGCCATCATGCGCGACTTCCCGCCGCTGATGAACCGCACCGCCGCCACCAGGCTCACCCCCGTGGCCTGACCCCGGCGAGGCGGGCGTGCCCGGCGCCGCGGCGACCGTGGCACGCCCACCTGCGGGCCGGCACGGCCCTCTCCGGCGCGGCGACGCCGTCCCGGACGGGGCCGGGCCCGCCCGGTGGGTCAGACGCCGGACGGCGCGACGTCGAGCTTGTACTCCTGGATGGAGTCGGCGAGCTGGACGGCGAGCTCCTCGGCGTCCAGGCGCTTCTCGATCTGCCGCAGGTCGGCGATCTTGGCGGCCGTCTCGGCGCGGCGCGGGGTCAGCAGGGTGCAGCAGTCCTCGTCGGGCAGCTCGGAGATCGCCAGGGTGCCGATGCGCCGCGCCTCCGCCATGATCTCGGTCTTGTCCATGCCGATGAGCGGACGCAGGATCGGCAGGTCCACGGCGTCGTCGAGCGCGGTGATGTTCTGCAGCGTCTGCGAGGACACCTGGCCGAGCGAGTCTCCGGTGACCAGCACGTTGCGGCGCAGGCGGTGGGCGACCTCCTCGGCGGTCTTGAGCATCAGGCGGCGCTGGGCCACCACCTGCAGGCGGTCGGCGCCGGAGGCCTTGAGCGACTGCTGCGCCTTTCCGAACGGCACCACGAACAGCCGCGCGTTGCCCTGGAACTTGCTCAGCTCCCGCACCAGCGCGTACGCCTTGTAGATCGACTCTGAGGTGGTGAACGGGATGCCGGAGAAGTGCAGGAAGTCGACCTGCAGCCCGCGCCGGAGCATGCGGTAGGCGGCGACCGGGGAGTCGATGCCGCCGGACATCAGCACCAGGCCGCGCCCGCTCGTGCCCACCGGGAGGCCGCCCTGGCCGGGCAGGCCGTCGGTGAAGACGAACACCTCGTCCCTGTCGACCTCGATGTGCACGGTGAGCTCGGGGTTCTTCAGGCTCACCGGCAGACCGTACTTGTCGTTGATCTCGCCGCCGACCATGCGGTCGAGCTCGTTGGAGCGCAGCGGGAACCGCTTGTCGCGGCGGCGGGAGCGCACGGCGAAGGTGGCGCGGCGCTCGACCTCGGGGCGGCCGGCGACCAGTTCGAGCGCGGCGGCGGTGACGGCGTCGGGGTCCTTGGCGACCCGCCAGGCGCGGTGGATCCACACCAGGCCGACCACGTCGGTGAGGCGCCGGGCGATCGCGTCGGCGGTCTCGACGCCGGTGCCCTCGGGCAGCAGGATCGCGATGACGCCGTGGCGCTGCCGTACGTCGATCTTGACGCCGAAGCCCTTCAGCGCCGCCTTGATGTTGGCCTGCAACTGCCGCTCGAACAGCTCGCGGTTCCTGCCCTTGAGGACGACCTCGCCCAGTTTGAGGAGCACGCAGGGCTCGCCCAGAGCTGACGGGGGCACGACGGACATGGGGTTGCCTCCGGCGGGGATGGTGGAGTCGGGGTGGGTCGCGTGCGGGCGGGAGGTCGTCCCGCGCTGCGGCACTCCTCAATTTATCCCGGATCCGGGGCCGCCGGATCCCCCCGCCTCACGTGGCCGGCGTCAGCCGCGCGGCCTCGAGGGCGCGCACACCCGGCCGGGCACGCAGCGGGCCCTCTTTTTCGGCTGGAAGAAACCCAATAATCGGAGAAACCGAATAGCATCCGCGAAAGGCCCTGATGTCGCGAATAGCCAGCACGGCCCCCAAAAGATCATTTGTCAGGTAAGGAAGCTCAGTGTCGCATATCGACCACTTCTCTCAGGGAGTGTTCACCCCGCTGGCCGCGTACGCGATGTCGGTCATCGGGTCCCTGCTCGGCCTGCTGCTGGCCTCCCGGACGCGCGGCATACGGGGCGCCTCCCGTCTTCCGTGGCTGGCCGGCGCCGCGCTCGCACTCGGCGGCACCGGCATCTGGGTGATGCACTTCATCGCCATGATGGGGTTCAGCGTCGCCGGAACGGCGATCACCTACGACGTCCCGCTCACCGTCGTCTCCGCCCTGGTCGCCGTCGTCATGGTGGGCGTCGGCCTGGCGCTGGTGTCGCGGTCCGGCGAACGCCTCCCGGCCCTGCTCGGCGCGGGCGTGCTCACCGGGGTCGGGGTCGCCGCGATGCACTACCTCGGCATGGCCGCCATCCACATGGCCGCCGTCAAGCACTACGACCCGCTGACCGTCGGGGCGTCGGTGTTGATCGCGGTGGTCGCCTCGACCGTCGCGCTGTGGTTCAGCCTGCGGGTGGAAGGCTGGCCGGCGACGACGGGGGCCGCGCTTATCATGGGTTTCGCGGTCGTCGGCATGCACTACACCGGCATGTTCTCGCTCAGCGTCACTCTGGATCGCTCCAAAACCGCTGAAGCACTCGCGGGCGCGCCCGGCCTGAGCTTCCTGCTGCCGCTGCTCATCGTGATCAGCCTGATCACCCTGGTGCTGCTGCTGGTGGTGATGCTGTCGCCGTCCCGCGAGGAGCGCGAGAGCGAGGAGAGGCTGATCGCCCAGATCGAGCGGCACCGCGCCCAGTTCGCCGAGCACGTCCCCCCTGCCGTCGCACCCCGCGCCCAGCCCGGGCCGCCGCCTGAGGAGGGGTCTCTTTTCCGCCGCCGCGACACACCCGGGTCGTGAGACGCGCGCCGCCCCGGCCGCGACGGCCGGGGCGGCGCTGCCGCTCGGAGCTCCGATCAGCCGAAGAAGACCTCGGCCTCCTCGTAGCGGGACACCGGCACGGTCTTCAGCTCGGACGTCGCGGCGTCGAGGCCGACCCGGACGATGTCGGTGCCCTGCAGCGCGACCATCTTGCCGAAGTCGCCCTCGTGGGCGGCGTCGATCGCCTGCAGGCCGAAGCGGGTGGCGAGCACGCGGTCGTAGGCTGTGGGGGTGCCGCCGCGCTGGACGTGGCCGAGCACGGTGGTGCGGGCCTCCTTGCCCGTGCGCTTCTCGATCTCCTTGGCGAGGAACTCTCCGATGCCGCCCAGGCGGACGTGGCCGAAGGCGTCCAGCTCGCCCGCCTGCAGCGCCATCTGGCCCTCGATCGGGTGGGCCCCCTCGGCGACCACGATGATCGGCGAGTAGCGGGTCTCGAAGCGGCTCTCGACGTACTCGCAGACCTTGTCGATGTCGAACGGCTTCTCGGGGATGAGGATGACGTTGGCGCCGCCCGCCATGCCGGCGTGCAGGGCGATCCAGCCGGCGTGACGGCCCATGACCTCGCAGATCAGCGCGCGGTGGTGGGACTCGGCGGTGGTGTGCAGGCGGTCGATCGCCTCGACGGCGATGTTGACGGCGGTGTCGAAGCCGAAGGTGTAGTCGGTGGCGTTGAGGTCGTTGTCGATCGTCTTGGGCACGCCGACGACGTTCACGCCGCGGTCGAACAGCTGCTTGGCGACGCCCAGGGTGTCCTCGCCGCCGATCGCGATGAGCGCGTCGACGCCGGTGTCGGCGAGGTTGGCCTTGATGCGGTCGACGCCGCCCTCGATCTTGATCGGGTTGGTGCGCGAAGAGCCGAGGATGGTGCCGCCGCGTGGGAGGATGCCGCGCACGGTCGCGATCTCCAGCGGCATCGTCTCGCCCTCGAGCGGGCCGCGCCAGCCGTCACGGAACCCCACGAACTCGTGGCCGTAGACTCCGATGCCCTTGCGGACGACGGCGCGGATGACCGCGTTGAGCCCAGGGCAGTCTCCGCCTCCTGTGAGCACGCCGATACGCATGACGGGTTCCTCCCGATGAGGTACGCATTGAGATTTTCGAGTGAGATGCACGGCCGCCCCGGGCGCTTCGCGCGCTCCAGTGGCCGCCGATGGTACAGATTTTGCCCCAGCCACAATCAATGGTCTAGACCAACCGGGGTGAGAGGCCTTTCTCACACTACCGGTGATGCTCCCGTGGGGGCGGCGAGTACGCACGAAGGGCTGCCGATCTTGTAGCTTTCCCCGGCGGGCACGGGGATCCCGTCCCGCAGGACGAAGGTCGTCACCGCGTCCGAGCGCTCGTTGGCGACGTACATGCGATCGCCGGACACGGCGAAGTGGCGCGGCCACAGACCGCCCGATCCGACCTCGGCCACCTGCGTCAGGACGGCCTCCTCGCCGCCCGGCCGCCCGACCTCGAAGACGCCGATGGTGTCCGGCCCGCGGTTGCCGACGTACAGGTGGCGGCCGTCGGCCGACATCTCGACGTGGGAGACGTAGTTGGGCATGCCGACATGGCTGGCCGGCCTGCGGGCCAGCTCGCGCCAGGAGGAGTCGTACACCGCGACCGTGCCGTCCAGCTCGCAGCCGACGTACCAGCGGCCGTCGCGGTGGAGCATGTGGCGCGGGCCGCTGCCGGGCGCCAGCCGCACCGGGCCCTCGGGGTGCTCGGCCGGCCCCGCGCCGAGCAGGTAGCGCCGCACCTCGTCGGTGCCGAGGTCGGTGACGTGCAGGACGGCGCCGGGGCCGAACACCGCCTGGTGGGCGTGCGGCTCGGCCTGGCGGGCCGGGTCGGGGCCGTGCCCCTCGTGCGGGAACAGCTTGGGACGCCCCTGGAACAGGCCCGAGCTGCCGAGCCGGAACACCGCCACCGTGCCGTCGCCGTAGTTCGCGACCGCGAGCCACGTGCCGGTCGGATCCACGGCCACGTGACAGGGATAGGACCCGCCGCTCGCGCCGTCGGCGAGCAGCGTGGGGCCGTCCGGGTCGGCGGAGTAGGCGGCCACCCCGCCCTCCTCGCACTCCAGGGCCGCGTACAGCACGGGCAGCCGGGGGTGCAGGGCCAGGAAGGACGGCCCGGGAGCGCCGGTCTCGGCCAGCGCCCGCAGCGACCCGTCCGCCTGCCTGCGGACGACGCTCACACCCGGGCCCGTCCCCCCGGTGTCGGGTGTGTATCCGCCGATGTAGAGCAGCTCGCGCCCGGATTCCATGTGATCGACGATACCGCCACGACCCTGCCGCGACCTTGATCGGGGCCGCGGTATGGAACACGCGGCGCGGATGTGTTTGACTCGGTCAAGGAATCCTTTGATTGGAGCAACGATATGGAGGAGCTCGTCGCCCGTGTCCGCGGGTTCAACCGCTTCTACACCCGCGTCATCGGCGTGCTCGGCGCCGGCATGCACGACACGGCGTACTCCCTCACCGAGGCCCGGGTGCTCTACGAGCTGCAGAAGAAGGACGCCACCGGGACCGGCGAGCTCAAGAAGGACACGACCGAGACCGGCGAGCCGAACAGGGACGCGACGGAGACCGGCGAGCTGCGGCGGATGCTGGGCCTGGACGCCGGATACCTCAGCCGCATGCTCGCCCGGTTCGAGACCGACGGCCTGGTCACGCGGGAACGCTCCTCCGCCGACGCCCGGCGGCAGGTCGTCCGCCTCAGCGCGCGCGGCCGGCAGGTCTGGCGGACGCTCGACGACGCCTCGGCGGCCGGCGTGAGCGCCCTGCTCGAACCGCTCACCGAAGAGGACCGGCGGCGCCTGATCACCGCCATGACCACGATCCAGCAGGTTCTGGACGACCGTCCGGCCCCCGGCCGGTACGTCATCCGCCCGCCCCGGCCCGGCGACCTCGGCTGGGTGGTGCACCGCCACGGGTTGCTGTACGCCGAGGAGTACGGCTGGGACGAGACGTTCGAGGCGCTGACCGCGCGCATCGTCGCCGACTACGTCGAGGGCCACGATCCCCGGCGCGAGGCCGCCTGGATCGCCGAGGTCGACGGCGAGCCCGCCGGCTCGGTCTTCTGCGTCAGGGACGACGACCGGACGGCGCGGCTCCGCCTGCTGCTGGTCGAGCCGTCGGCGCGCGGCTCGGGCATCGGGGGCCGGCTCGTCGACGAGTGCCTGTCCTTCGCCAAGCGCGCCGGTTACGAGCGCATCGTGCTGATGACCGTCGACACCCTGACCGCCGCCCGCCGCGTGTACCAACGGGCCGGCTTCACCCTGGACGCCGAGCACACCAGGCCCGCCTACGGCACAGAAGTAACCGAACAAACCTGGTCCCGCCCCCTCTGACCTCTCCTCTCACTCAAACGTTCCTCCCCCCTCCCCACCGCGCCTCCCACGCCGACCGGACGCCCCCGTCACCACTCACCGGGGGGAGGTTCTCTCGCCCCGCATCCATCGGGGGACACCCTGCACCGACCGGACCACCGGTCCGGTTCGCCTCGCGTGCTCCACCTCACCGACGGATGTCCGTCAGGGGCGCCGCGGCGGTGGGATGGGGATACGGCGAGGCCGGCGCCTTGGGCGGTGACGGCCCGGGGAGCGTGGGAGAGACGGCAAACATCCTGTAAAGGGGTGGCGGCGGCGGGGCGCGTCCGGCCTAGGGTCGGCCAGGCCTCTGGGACCATCGGGGCTGCGCCGCATCACGCGGCCCGGCGGTCCTGGGCGTCGAGCCCGCCGCCCGGCCATGGGAGCCGCCGATGACCACGATGATCGTTTCCGCGCCGCCCGCCCCGAAGATCGGGAACCGCAGGGCGCTGGTGTTCCTCGACCGCGACGGCGAAGGCTCGGCCAGTACGGGCGGCGCGGCCGACCGAAGGCTCGTCCACGCCCTCACCTCCGAGGGGTACGCGGTCCAGACCGCCGAGTGCGTCGCCGGCGACCACACCCGGGTCGGGACGTTCCTGGACACCGTCGAACCCGGCGACCTGCTCCTGGTCCGCTGGTCCACCGAATCGGGATGGGGGCCGGGCGAGTTCGGCGCGCTGATGGGCGAGTTCGCCCGCCGCGTCGAGCGCTCCGACGGCGCGGCGCTGGTGCTGATCGTGGACTTCGGCTGGCTGGTGACGGCCAATCCCGGCCACCCGCACGAGACGCTCACCCGGCTGCGCGTCCGCGGGGAACCGGTCGCCGCGGCCGCCGCGCTCACCACCAGCGCCACGATGCCCGCGGAGCGCCCGGGCCGCGCCGTGTCCCTTACGGCGATCCTGGCCGATGGCATCCTGTCGGGCGAGGCCGATATGGACCTGGACGGGACCATCTCCGTCGGCGACCTGTACCGGTACGCCGAGGAGCGGTACGCCGACCTCGGCGCCGAACGCCGTCCCTACCTGCTCACCTATGGCGAGGGCGAGCTCATCGCCGTCGCCTGCGCCCGGCCGTCCGCCCGCGACCTCGGGCCCGTCTTCGGGGCCGCGCTCGCCCGCCTGGCGGCCGCCGGCGACACCGTCGCCCCGGCCTCGGCCGCCGAGCTGGTGTGCCGGATCTATGACGTGCACCTGGACGAGGGCGCCAGGCGGCTGCTGCGCCGCGCGACCCTCCTCGCCGACGACGAGCCGCTCACAGCGGCCACCGCCGCGCTCCTCATGGACGAACTCCAGCCGGACGACGTCCCCGGAGACGACGACGTCCATGCGGACGGCGGATACGAGGACGGCGCTCGGGCGTACGGCGCCTCTGGTGACGAGGGTGGGACGGGCGGCGGGCCCGCGCGCGACGGCCGCGTGGACGGCGGGCACGAGGGCGGCGGCGGGGCTGGGCGTGGGCGGCGGGTGGGCGACGCTCTCAGGGAGCTGGCGGGCTGGGGGCTGCTCGGGAAAGGCACGCCGTTCGCCGACCCCGCGGTACGCCGCGCGCTCACCGGCCGGCCGGACCCGCGGGAGCTGGCACGCGTGTCGGCCGTCCTGCGCCGATGGCGGGCCGCCCGGCGCGCCGTACAGCCCCGCGCCCGGCTGACCGGCGACCGCTGGACGCTCCAGGACCGCCTCGGGCACCGCGTCCACGCCGAGGCCATCGCGGCGTTCATCCGCCATCCGGAGACCCGGCCACCGCTGACCATCGGCGTGAAAGGCCCGTGGGGCGCGGGCAAGACCTCGCTGATGCGCATGGTGCAGGACCTGCTCGACCCGGGCGCCGCCGAGGACCGCCCGGCCGAGATCCACCTCATGGACACCGCCCGCCGGTCCGGGGGGCGGGTGACCAACGCCGAGGTGCTCTCCCGCGCCAAGGACGCCGGCACCGCCGGCCGGGAGTACGCGATCCCCGGCGAGCTGCCGCTGCGGCACGCCGACTGGCGGCCGACGGTCTGGTTCAACCCGTGGATGTACCAGAGCGGCGAGCAGGTGTGGGCGGGACTCGCCCACGAGATCATCAGCCAGATCACCGGCCGGCTCCCCCGTGGCGAGCGCGAACGCTTCTGGCTGGCGCTCAACCTCGCGCGGGTCGACCGTGAGGAGGTCAGGCGGCGGGCCTACCGGCTGGCCGCGACCCGCCTGCTGCCCGTCGCGCTGGCCTTCTGCGCCACACTGCTGGTCACCTGCGCGTCTCTGGCCGCGGCGGCCCTGGTGCCCGCCGCCGCCTCCCTGCTGCGCGGCGCGGCGGCCGCCGCCGGCTCCGGGGGATCACTGCTCGTCCTGGCCGCCGCCGGGATACGACTCGCACGGTTCATGGGCGAGTCGGCGGACAACACGTTCACGCGGCTCGTCCGCCAGCCGGACCTGTTCGGCGGGGCGCAGGACGCGGCCGGTGAACTGGCTCCCGACCCCGGGTACCGGTCCAGGACCGGGTTCCTGCACCTGGTGCAGACCGACATGCGGCGGGTGCTCGGCATGGTGGCCACCGAGGAACGCCCGCTGGTGGTGTTCGTGGACGACCTCGACCGATGCTCGCCCGGCACGGTGGCGCAGGTCATCGAGGCGGTCAACCTGTTCCTCGCCGGGGAGTTCCCCAACTGCGTGTTCGTCCTGGCGATGGAGCCGGAGGTCGTGGCGGCGCACGTCGAGGTGGCCTACCGGGACCTCGCCCGTTCGCTTCCCGCCTCCGCCGAGGAGCGCTCGGGGCTCGGATGGCGGTTCCTGGAGAAGATCGTGCAGCTTCCGCTGAGCGTGCCGATGCTGGACGACGGCGAACGGCTCCCGGCCTACCTGCGCGCCCTGCTGGAGGTCCCGCCCCCCTCCTCCGCCGCGCTCCCGTCCTCCAATGCGCCATCGACCTCCGCGCCACCGCCTTCCGATGCGCCATCGCCCTCCGCCGCGGCGCTCTCCTCCGGCACAGGTTCCGGCCGGCCTTCCGCCGCGTCACAGGACGCCGCTTCCGTTTCGTCCAACGGATTCACCGGTGCGGTGGTGACCTCCGGTCCACGGAACCCCGTGGCGATGGACTCCGCCTCTCGGGGCACCGGTCCAGTGGACGTCCGTTCAGGAAGCGCCGCCGCGAAGGGCGCCGCCTCTCGGGGCGCCCGTCCAGCGGGCGTCGGTTCGGGGAGGGGCGGCGCGAAGGGCGCCGTCCCGGCCGAGGCGCGCACCGGGGGCGAGCGGTTCGCGCGGACCGCCCCCGAACTGGTCGACCGCATCGAGGCCGCGATCCGGGCGATGGGACCGACCGCCGGCGATCTGGACATCGTCGCCCGCCGGGCGCAGGACACGCTGGGCGCGGCGTCCGACGACGCCATCGGCGGGCTGTCGGCCGCGACGCGCCTGGCCGCCGACCGCGTCTACGACGACCTCTACAGTGACGAGAACGCCTACGCCGCGATCGCGCGGGTTCTGCCGGCTCTCACGCTGAGCAACCCGCGCGAGCTCAAGCGGTATGTGAACGTCTTTCGCTTCTACTCCTTCGTGACCTATCGCCGCGCCCTCGCCGGAGCGCCCAAGGCGGCGGACGAGGCGGTGGCGAAGCTCGCGGTCCTGACCATCCGCTGGCCGCATCTGCTGTCCCTGCTCGCCCGCGAGACGGAGATGGGCGACGCCGCTCTCGTCGCGGATGACGCGGGGACGGCCGGGTACGCCGCCTGCGGCGGGCGGACGGTTCTGGCGGTGCTCGAACGGGCGGCGGCCGGACAGGGCGAAGACGCGTGGACCGAGGCGCTGGTCACGGCCGGCCTGGTGCGGAACACCAGGGCCGGTACGGCCCGCTGGGACGCGTTGCACGCGCTGCTGCGCACCCGGCCCCCCATCGCCCACCTCGCCTGGGACCTGCTCTGAGCCCGTCCGACCGCCATGCCTCTGGAGGGTCAGCGCTGGGCCTGGACCATCCAGTGTTGCTTCTCCAGCTCCTGGGTGATCTCGATGAGGAGGTCCTGGGTGACCGGGTCGGCCTCCTCGGTGGCGGCGATCCGCTCGCGCATCCGGGCGACGATCGTGCCGAGGATGTCGGTGAACACGGCGACGACCTTGCCGTCCTCGAGGTATCCGGCTTCGAACTGCCCTATCTGGGTGTCCCGGGCGATGGTCGCCGCGCGGCCGTCCGGATTGACGCCGAGGGCGACGGCGCGCTCGGCGGCGCTGTCGGCGCCGGTCCGCGCGATGGCCACGATGTCGTCCAGCTGCAGGTGCAGCGAACGGAAGTTGCGGCCGACGAGGTTCCAGTGGGCCTGCTTGCCCACGAGCGAGAGGTCGAGCAGGTCGATGAGGGCACCTTGCAGCGCATCGGCCGCGATCTTCTGGTTGTCGCTCGAAAGCGGGCTCGTGATCTGGGCCATGAAGCATCTTCCCCTCAAGGTGATTGATGGCCTCTTACCTAGAACGCCCTAACCACCTCCCCGGAGGCTAAACATTGACACTGTAATGATTGCAGTGTCACTATGAAGGCATGAGTGACACCTGGACGATCGGCGAGCTGGCGGAGCACGCGGCGCATCTGCTGCCGTCCACCCCGCAGCGGTCCAACGGCCGGGTCAGAGACGTGCCCAACGAGCGGCTCATCCGCTGGTACACCACGATCGGCCTGCTCGATCCGCCGCTCACCCGCCGTGGCCGCGTCGCGCTGTACGGCAGGCGCCACCTGCTGCAGTTGGTCGCCGTCAAGCGCCTGCAGGCGGAAGGGCATTCCATCGCCGAGATCCAGGCCCGGCTGGCCGGCGCGACCGACACCACCTTGGAGCAGATCGCCGTCGGGCCCGGCTCTACGGACACGACGCTCGAACAGGTCGCCGCGAGAGCCGGCACGAGTCCCGGCGCGACTTCCTCGGGCCCGGTCCGGACCACCACCGCGGCCGCCGGTGACCCGCGGGCAGGCTCGCCCGCGCAGGGCGACGGGGCCGTCCGGCCTCCGGCCGATCCGCCCTCCGATCCGCTCCCCGAGGTCCCCGGCTCGCGGCCGCGTTTCTGGGCGACGCCGCCGGCCGCCCCCGCCGACGCGGTGACCGCCGCCGCCCGCCCGGCCGCCGGCCCCGGTCCGTCCTCTGCCTCCCATCCGGCCGCTACCGTCCCCCGCAAGGCCGCCGTGCGCGGGCCGGCCGGAGGTCCGTCCGGTGTGGCCGTCTCGGCCGCCGCGCCGAGCGCGCCGGGGGCGCCGGGGGCGCCGGGCGCTCCTCCCCCGCCCCCGTCCCCGTCCATGCCGGCCCCCCACGTGCCAGGTCTGGACGCGGCCCCGGCGGACCTCCTCGCCGCTCCCTTCGGTCCCGAACAGGCCCTTCCCTACCGGCCCGGCGGCGGGGCGGGCGGCCTTCCCGCCGCCGTCTCCCCCGCCGATGACCTGATCCACGGCGTGCGGCTCGCCGCGGGGGTCACGCTCCTCCTCGAAGGGCGGGTCCCGGCGCCAGGCGACATCGCCGCACTGAGGGAGGCCGCCGCACCGCTGCTCGCTCTGCTGCGCGACCGCGGCCTCGCGCCTCCCGGCGCTCCGGGGACCGCCGCCCCGGCCGCCGGCCTCGACCCGTCTCCGCCCGAAAGGTCGTCACCATGACTGTGCAGATCACATCGTTGAAGCCAGGCGAGTACGCCCCCGCGCCCGACGCGGGGCTCGGCGCGCTGCGCACCGGCAAGGGGAACCTGCCCTTGGAGAGCGTCGAGGTCGAGGCGAACATCACCGCGCTCACCTGCGGCGTCGAGGTCACGCAGGGGTTCCGCAACCCCTATGACGTGCCCTTGGAGGCGACGTACATCTTCCCGCTGCCCGACCGCGCGGCGGTGACGGCCTTCCGCATGGAGGCCGACGACCGGGTGGTCGAGGGCGTGCTCAAAGAGCGCGGCCAGGCCCGCCAGGACTACGACCGCGCCATCGCCAAGGGGCAGCGCGCCGCCATCGCCGAGGAGGAGCGGCCGGACGTGTTCACCATGCGGGTGGGCAACATCGTCCCCGGTGAGCGCGTGACCGTGCGCCTGACGCTGAGCCAGCCGCTGCCGTACGAGGACGGCGCGGCGACCTTCCGGTTCCCGCTGGTCGTGGCGCCGCGCTACATCCCGGGCGCGCCGCTGGACGACCTTTCGGCCGGGGACGGCGTGGCCGCCGACACCGACGCCGTCCCGGACGCCTCGCGCATCACCCCGCCGGTGCTGCTGCCGGGCTTCCCCAATCCCGTCCGCCTGGCGCTGACGGCCCGCGTCGACCCGGCCGGTCTCGACCTGACGGAGATGCGGTCCAGCCTGCACGTCGTCACCCAGGAGGGTGGCGTCGTCCGGTTGCAGCCGGGTGAGCGGCTCGACCGCGACTTCGTCCTTCGCCTGTCGTTCGGCGCCTCCAGCGCGCTGGCCCTCGTGCCCGACGCTCGGAAGGACGCCGGGGAGGCCGCCGCCGGGCCGCGCGACCGCGAGGAGGGCGCCGGCGCGCCCGACACGCACAAGGACGGGGACGGGACGTTCGTCCTTACCGTGCTGCCGCCTCCCGAGACTGAGGCCGGGCGGCGGCCGAGGGACGTGGCCCTGCTGCTCGACCGGTCGGGCAGCATGACGGGGTGGAAGATGGTCGCCGCCCGCCGGGCCGCGGCGCGCATCGTCGACACCCTCACCTCCGCCGACCGGTTCGCCGTGCTGTCCTTCGACAGCGTCGTCGAGCGTCCGGAGAGCCTGGGCGCGGGGCTGGCCCCGGCCACCGACCGCAACCGCTACCGCGCGGTCGAACACCTGGCCCGGCTGGAGGCGCGAGGTGGCACCGAGATGCTCCAGCCCATGGAGCAGGCACTCGCCCTGCTGGACGACCCGGGCAGAGAGCGGGTGCTCGTCCTGGTCACCGACGGGCAGGTCGGCAACGAGGACCAGCTGCTGGAACGTCTCGGCCCGCGGCTGTCGGCCGTCCGCGTGCACACCGTCGGCATCGACCGCGCGGTGAACGCTGGCTTCCTCGGCAGGATCGCCGGGCTCGGCGCGGGCCGCTGCGAGCTGGTCGAGTCGGAGGACCGCCTGGACGAGGCGATGGAGCACATCCACCGCCGCATCGGGTCCCCGCTGGTCACCGGCCTGTCCGTCAAGGCCGACGGGCTGGACGTCGTGCCGGGGAGCCTCACCCATCTCGGTTCGCTGTACTCCGGCGTGCCGCTCACCGTCTACGGGCGGTACCGGGGCGCGGGCCGCGGAGCACTGACCGTGCACGGCCTGCGCGAGGACGGCGCGCCGTGGGAGCACCGGCTGGACGGCAGGCCCGCCGAGGGCGAGGCGCCGAGGGCCATCTGGGCGCGGGCGCACCTTCGCCGGCTGGAGGACCGCTACGCGGTCGGCGAGCACGCTCTGGAGCAGGAGATCGTCGCCACCTCGCTGCGGCACGGCGTGCTGTGCCGGTTCACCGCGTTCGTCGCCGTGGACACCCGCGTCGTCGCCGACGGCGGGCCGAAGCACCGGGTCGTACAGCCGGTCGAGATGCCGAGCGGCTGGGAGGCGCCCGGCCTGGCCGCGCCCATGGCGGCCGCCGCGCCCGTCGCCTTCACCACCGCCGCCGCGCCCGCGATCTTCAGCGTCGCCGACCGGGACGACAGGTTCGTGGCGGGCGGACCGGCCGGCGGCGAGGGCGGGCCCTTCGCGGAGGGCCTCGGAGCGCCGGCCGGCGGCGGGGACGCCGTGCCGGGCGGGGCGTTCGGCGGCGGGCCGTTCCCGGCCGCCCCGCCTGCCGCCCCGCGCGGCCGGATGTTCTCCCGGCCGGGGAGCCCGAGAATGGCGCCGCCCGCGCCGCCGGTGCCGCACTCGTTGGACCTGGTGCGGCCGCAACTGGCCGAGGAACTGGTCCGGCTGCGCGCCCAGGAGTCGATGCCCCTGTCCGACCGCCGCCGGTACCTGGCCGACCTTGGCAGCCGCCTGGCCGCCCTGGCGGCGTACGTGGGCGGGCGGAACGAGCTCACGGCGCTCGCCCGCGAGCTGTCGGCCTGCGAGAGGGCGCCGGGAGCCGACATCGACGCGCTGTGGCGACGCACCGCCGATCTCCTCACCACCCTGACCGGCGGCACCCCGTCCGGCGGCGCCCCTGGCACGGGCGACCCGTCCACCGGAGTCCCGGGCGCCGTTCCGGGCACGCCCGGCCCGGCCGGCCGGCCGCGCGCCCAGCGGCCGTCCTTCTGGAAGCGCTCCTGACCTTCGCGGGCGCCCGCTGCCGGCGCCGCCGCGGCGCCCAAGGTAAACGGCGCGGACGGCGTGGGCGTACGCGGCCGGCGCCGTCCGCGGCGCCCAAGGCGGTGAAACCCCGCCGAGGGCGCCCCGGACGGCAGCAGCGCGCCCCTATTCGGGGGCGCTCAGCCGGCGGTAGGCGGGGCGCAGGATGTCCAGCAGCGGGATGTGGCGGACCTTGACCGGCGGCGGTTCCAGGGCGCGGAGCAGCAGCTCGGGCGGCGCGGACGACGCGGCGGGCCGGGGACGCAGACGGCCGAGCGGCGCCGAGGGCGTGTAGAAGTCGTTCAGCCGCTCGGCGAACGGCACGTCCTCCACGTGGAGCGGGTCCGGCGGCTCCTCCTCCTCGTCGGTCGTCCCCCGCAGGGCGTCCAGCAGCGGCTCCTTGGCCTGCCCCCGCCAGGCGAGCACGAGGAACGGGTCGTCGTCGAACGCCTCGCCGAGCAGGTAGAGCACGGCCGACAGGTGCTTGCACGGGAAGCCCCAGTCGGGGCACGAGCAGTCCATGTCCAGCTCGTCGGCCCCGGAGGGGAACAGCGGCAGGCCGAGCCCGTCGAACACCTCGACGATCTCGGGGGGCATCTCGCCCGCCAGGAGCTTCGCCCGGTACAGCGCCTGCCCGGCGAGCGCCTCCCGGACGCCGGCCCAGTCGCGCGGGCCGTAGGCGGGGATGCGGATCGACACGCGGTACGGGTCGGGCCGCGACCCCTGCACCTTCGCCTTGACCTGCCCGGCGGCGAGGTCGATCTGCAGCACCTGGCCCTTCCTGGCGTACGAGCGCCCGCGGCTGAGCCGTCCTGAGTCGCAGATGCCCTCAAGGATGTCGACGAACCGGCGCGACCACCACTGTTCGCCGATCGACCCGCGCCTGCTGCGCGCCTGGATGCCGCCCTCGACCTGGATCGGGGCGGCGGCCTCGAACCACCCGTCCTTCCCCATCGGCATCTCAGCCCACCCCCTTCGGCACGAGGCCCGCGGGCGCCGCCCGCCGTGCCGGAGCAGGACCTGCCCGCATCTCAGCTCACCGCCTCGGGGGCCAGGCGGAACAGCTCGCGCAACTGCTCGGTGGACAGGTCGGTGATCCAGTCCTCACCCGTGCCGACGACCCTCTCGGCGAGCGCCTTCTTGCGTTCGATCATCTCGTCGATGCGCTCTTCGAGGGTGCCCACGCAGATGAACTTCCTGACCTGGACGTTGCGCGTCTGGCCGATGCGGAACGCCCGGTCGGTGGCCTGGTCCTCGACGGCCGGGTTCCACCAGCGGTCGACGTGGACGACGTGGTTGGCGGCGGTGAGGTTCAGCCCCGTGCCCGCCGCCTTGAGCGACAGCAGGAACACCATCGGCTCGTCACCGTGCTGGAAGCGCTCGACCAGCTCGTCGCGCTTCTTCTTGGCCAGACCGCCGTGCAGCCACAGCACCGGCCGGTCGAGGTGGGCGGCCAGGTACGGCTGGAGAAGCGACCCGAACTCGGCGTACTGGGTGAAGACCAGCGCCTTGTCCCCCTCCTCGACGATCTCCTCGGCCAGTTCCTCCAGCCGCGCGAGCTTGCCGGAGCGCCCGGCGAGCCGGGAGCCGTCCTTGAGCAGGTGGGCGGGATGGTTGCACACCTGCTTGAGCCGGGTCATGGTCGCCAGGACGTTGCCGCGCCTCTCGATGCCCTCGCTGTCGTCGATCTTGGCGAGCATGTCGTTCACGACCGCCTGGTAGAGGCTGGCCTGTTCGGGGGTGAGCGTGCACCACACCTTCATCTCCAGCTTCTCGGGCAGGTCGGAGATGATCGTCTTGTCGGTCTTCAGGCGGCGCAGGACGAACGGGCCGGTGGCGCGCTTGAGCGCGCGGGCGGCGTCCTCGTCGCCGCGCTCCTCGATGGGCTCCTGGTAGCGGTCGCGGAACCGCTTGGCCGGGCCGAGCAGACCGGGGTTGCAGAACTCCATGATCGACCACAGCTCGGCGAGGTGGTTCTCCACCGGGGTGCCGGTCAGCGCCAGCCGCGTGCGCGCCGGGATCGAGCGGACGGCCTGGGCCTGCCGGGCCGAGCTGTTCTTGATCGCCTGCGCCTCGTCGCAGACGACCCTGCCCCAGGCGAACCCGCCGAGCACCGCGGCGTCACGCAGCGCCGTGCCGTAGGTGGTGACGACCAGGTCGGCCTCGCGCACCACCTCGGCCAGCTCCTCGTCCCGCTTTCGGGTGCCGCCGTGGTGGATGTACACGCGCAGCGAGGGCGCGAACCGCTCGGCCTCCTTGTGCCAGTTGCTCACCAGCGACATCGGGCACACCAGCAGCGTCGGCGCGGCCGGCGCTCCGCCGGCCCGCTCCTCCAGCAGCAGCGACAGCGTCTGGGCGGTCTTGCCCAATCCCATGTCGTCGGCCAGGATGCCGCCGAGGCCGAGGCCGGACAGGAAGCTCAGCCACGACAGGCCGCGTTCCTGGTACGGGCGCAGGACGCCGTTGAACGTCTTCGGGGTCGCCACCGCCGACAGCCGCCGTTCCGCCTCGCCCGACAGCAGGTCCCCGAGCGGGCCGTCGGCGTCCACGCCGACCAGCGGCAGTTCCTCCTCGCCGCCGGCCACGACCTCCTGGATCACCTCGGCGACGGTCATCTGGCCGGAGCGACGCCGTTCGAGCACCGACAGGGCGGCCTTGAGCTGGCGGTCGTCCAGCTCGACCCACTGGCCGCGCACCCGCACGAGCGGGACCTTGAGCCTGGCCAGCTCCTCAAGCTCCTCCTCGCTGATCGTGTGGTCGCCGACGGCCAGGTCGACCTTGAAGTCGACCAGCTCGCCGAGGCCGAAGCCCTGCCCGGCCGCCGCGCGCGCCGGCGTCGCCGTACGGGCGCGGGTGGTCAGCTTGAGGCCGAGCCCCTTGCGTCCCGCCCACGCCGGCAGCCGGACGCCGTACCCGGCGGCCTGGAGCAGCGGGGCGGCCCGGCGCAGGAAGCCGAACGCCCAGGCCGTGTCCACGACCATGCCGGACGGCCGCGGGTCGCGCAGGGCCGTGTGCAGCTCGGGGCAGAGCCGCACGGCACGGCCCAGCCCGGCGAGCAGCACCTCGTCGGGGCGCCTGGGCAGGCCGGGGACGCGTCCGCCCTCCCACAGCATGGCGGCCGGCACGTACAGGCTGGGGTCGTCGACCGACTGCAGGGCGAACTCCAGCTCCCAGACGTCGTCCCCGCCACCGGCTTGCGGGCCCTGGTCGTGGTCGCCCTCGGACACCCTGGGCTCGGACGCCCAGCGCTCGGGCGGCCCCGCCCCGGGCTCCTGCCGTGGTCCGTGCCCCTGATCCTCTAGCGGCTCCGGTGGTCCCGGCTCCGGCGGACGCCGGGGTTCGATGAGGCGGAAGCAGACGCGGATCGGGCCGTCGAGCTGCTGCGCCGAGGCGAACCAGTCGTTCAGGGCGCCGGCGAGCAGCTCGGCCTGCCGCCCCTCGGCGCCGGGCAGCGCGGCTTCCGGCATGGTGAGGGCCGTCAGCCACCGTTCGGCCAGGTCGCCGCCGGGGCCGGGGCGGTTGCCGCGCAGCAGCCTGTCCGGCAGCGACAGTCGCGTGGCGGCGTCGGCGAGGGCCGCGAGCGCCTCGTGCAGGACCTCCGCCGCCGGGCGTTCCCCTCCGGCGGCCCGGACGGCCGGCGGCATGGCGGCGGCCAGCTCGCGGAAGGCGGTGGCGTCCGCGCCGGTCAGGACGGGCCGCCAGCGGGCGGCGCGCCCGCCGTCCTCGGCGACGAGCTGGGGCAGCACCCGGCCGCGCCGGACGAGCGCCCGCGCGTGCTCGGCGACCACGGCCAGATAGCGCAGTGACCCTGCCGCCCCCCACTCCGGCCGGCCGGACTCGGGTTCGGACATGTCGTGCGGGCCGGCCAGCGTGCCGAGCAGGTGCAGCGCCCTAGCGGGAGGCAAGAACAGGACGGGGACCCGCCACGGGGAGATCTTCGGCGCGCGTGCCGAGCTCTCCAGGCCCGACTCGGGCGAGGGAAGCGGACCTCGCGCCGTCGTCCCGGGAAGCCACAACCTCACCGCCCCGCCGGCGGCCACGAACGCCGGCCCCCGACCGTCCAGCGATCCCCGACCGGCCGCGGCGGACCATCGGCCGGCCGTGGCGGCCCCTTCGCCGGCCGTGGCGTACCTCCCGGCCACCGTGGCGGACCCCCGGGCCGTCGTCATGGGCCGTTCGCCCGCCGTGGCGTCGGAGTCCAAGGAGGTGGCGACCACCATGCCGAGGGCGGCGGCGAGGGTCGCGGACGAAGCGGCGTACGGGTGCGGACGCCCGGCCGCTCCACGTCCGCCGGGCCTTTTCCCCGCCAAAGCGGAGCGTTCGCCCGGCCGTGCGGGCAAGGAGGTGTCCTCAGCCCATAGTGCCAGGTCACTGCCGTTCCAGGCCCCGTGGACCACGAGCACGCGACCAACCCCCTCTGCCTGCGCCGCCCGGCTCCCCTGCCCATCGGCCACCACCACGGCGCCGTTACGCGCCGGCCGACCGTACCCCGTCATCCGCACGGTACCTGCTCGGCGGCACGGCGGCGCCCGTGTCATCCCGCGACCTCGGGCAGCGCACCGAATCCCCCACGCGTGCGGAAGGCGCCGTGCGGAAGGCGCGCGCAAGACGCGCGGGCCTCACGTGGAAGACGTGCGAACCTCACGTGGAAGACGCGTGGAAGACGCGTGGAAGACGCGCGGGCGTCGCGCGGGCGTAACGCGGCGGATGACGGCGTTGATCTGGGCTGGTGAGAGGCCGAATGCAGATTCGGGGCTCAAGCCCCGTTTCCATCCGCAGGTTTCCATGGGCCGGTGTCCATGGAGCTCGGGGCCGGATGGGGATCACCTCGTCAGCAGGAGCAGGCACCGGGGGTGTGGCGTGCCGTACGGCAGGCCCTGGCCGGTGCCGGTGGCCGCAGGACGGGCGGGGCCTCACACTGGTGCCATGAGCGGGGAGACCAGGGGCGCGCTGACGGCGGCCACAATCGCGGCGCTGGCCGAGCTGGGCCGCGTCGAGCGGGAACTGACCGGCTGGCGGTGGCTGCCGACCGCGGCCGAGCAGCAGGTGGCCGCCGAGCTGTTGGGGGTCGTGGCGGCCGGGCGGACACTGTATGAGATCGCCTTCGGCGAGGCACGGGCGGACCTGGCCGAACTGGTCGGCCCGCTGCAGGCCGTCCTAGACCGGCATCTCTCCACGCGCGAGCAGGCCGCGGCGCCGGACCTCTTCGACGCCGCGGGCGTGTGGGCGGCGGTGACGACAGTGGTGCTGGCGGCCAGGTCCGCGCCAGGCGACCAGCGGGTCCGGGTGCTGTTCGCCTACCAGCAGTTGCTGGTCCTCGTCCAGGACGGCTACCCCTACTGACCGGGCTGCGGCCGCGCCGTACCAGGGCAACCGGACATCACCGTCAGCCGCAGCCCGGGATCCACACCGGCGGATCGGGCGCGGTCAGCGGGTAGGAGTCGAGCACGGCGGCCACCGCGGACCCGTCCAACATCATCGCCTGCTCCAGCGCGTTGGCGACCGCCTCGATCGGATCCGGTTGGATCGGCGTGCTGTTTACGCAGGTGACGGTCGCGTCCTGATTGGATCGGCCGATGGGGGCGCAATCGATCGGTTCCGCCCCCTCCGCCGAGATATGTATCCCCGACTCCATGCGGCTGCATGGTGCATTGCTCTTGACCGAGCGGATCAGCGCGGTTCTGGCCCAGCGGTGGATGATCAGTGGAGGGGGTTAGGTGAGCATTCGTGGGCGGGCCGGAGGGGGCCGCGTGGATCGACGTGGCTCGGTCTGGGGTTGGTGGGCGGACGGCGACCGCGCGGACTGGAGCAGGTGCAGGGCGAGCATGGAGACCTCCTGTCGTCGAGGGCTCCGACGAGAGGCGCGGCTACGTGGAGCTCCTGACCAGGTGGACAGGCCTATGCTGACGCGGAGGGCGACAGGGAGCCGACCCCGACATCGGCGCACTGGTCATCCTGTTCGAGCGTCCCTCCGGCGATCGCGATCGCACCGACGACGACATCGCCGCGCCGGATCAGCCGAGCGGCCCTACCGGCCACGATGGGTGTTCCCGCCACGTCAACTATCTGCGCGAACGCCGCCGGGTAGGCCTGCTGCAGGCCCATCAGGTCACTGTCGTCGCGACGAAACAGCGCAACGCTGGATGCTTTCGCCGGGGCGATACGGGCCGACATCGGAGACGCGCCGTCCATGCGATCGAGAACCTGCAGGTGCCCGCCGCCGTCGACGATTGCGACCGTAACCGTCGCGCCGATTCTGGCAGCGTGCTCGCGCACGCGGTCGCTGACGGCCCGAGCTTCGTCCAAAGTGAGCGACATCGTTCCTACCTTCAGTCTCTTGGGTCGACCAATCTTGGTCAGTCCAAGAGTATCCCGGTTCGTTGGATGGACCAAGGGATTGGCTTAGGCTTCCTGCGTGGAGATGAACAAAGTGCCAACCCGTCTGCGCCGCAAACCCAGCTGGCTGATCAACAGGGCTTCCGCTCGGGCGCATCGACTCATAAAAGAAACGATGGCCGCTGCCGGCGGGCACGCCTATCACTTCGCGATCCTCGCCGCGCTGGACGAGTTCGGCCCGGACAGCCAGGTGCAGATCGGCCAACGATGTGGAATCGACCAGAGTGACATGAACACGATGCTCAATGAGCTGGTAGAACAAGGCCACGTCGCGCGCACCCCAGACCCCGCCGACCGGCGCCGCAACCTGGTCACCCTGACCGCCACCGGGCGACGACGGCTCGAAGACCTGGATATGACACTCACGGGGGTTCAACACGACATCTTGGACGCCCTATCGGCCACCGAGCGTGACACGCTCACCGGCCTGCTCACCCGTATCCTCGGCTAGCCTTCGCCTCACCTGACGTGCCCCGATGCGCTCGCGGCGCCTGCCAGGCATCAAAGGTCGTCGTCCTCACCGGCGTCGGGGTCACGCAGGTCGCGGATGGCGCCAGCCCAGCGTGGTCAGCACATCGGGCCGGACCGCCCGCCACCCGATGCCAGTCGCCGCCGTGGTACCACCAGCACGAGTTCACGGTGACACGGGGGACAATCTGACGGGTCAGGCGTAGACGCCAGTCGACTCCGACCCGCATGCACTCGTCCCCGCGGAACGGCTCCGGCCGAGGAAGCCGTCGGCCGCCGGGCGGCGGTCCGGTCACACTGGGAACGACGACCTTTCTGATCAGACATAGGGTATATACGTGACTCCTCAGCCTGATGAGAGCGATGTTGTGATCCTGGACGGCGGCCTCGCCACGCATCTGGAGGCCCTGGGTTGCGACCTGCGCGACGAGCTGTGGTCCGCCAGGCTCCTGCTGGAGAACCCCGACGTCATCCGCCAGGCGCACCTCGACTACTTCGCCGCCGGCGCCGACGTGGCCACGACGGCGAGCTACCAGGCGAGCTTCCCCGCGTTCGTCCGGCGCGGCAGGGTCCCCGAGGAGGCCCGCGCCCTGATCCAGCTCTCCGTCGAGCTCGCGGTCGAGGCGCGGGACGAGGCCGGCGGCGGCATCATCGCGGCCGGCGTCGGCCCGTACGGCGCGTACCTGGCCAACGGCGCCGAGTACACCGGCGACTACGACCTCGACGAGGACGCCCTGGTCGAATGGCACCGTCCCCGCTGGGAGGCGCTGGCCGAGAGCGGCGCCGACCTGCTCGCGTGCGAGACCATCCCCTCCTACGCCGAGGCGCGCGCGATCGCCCGCCTGCTCAAGGAGACGCCGAACGTCAACGCGTGGGTGAGCTTCTCGTGCCCGGACGGCGACCACATCGGCGACGGCGCCCGGCTGGCGGACTGCGCCGCGCTGTTCGCCGGCGATCCCCAGGTGGTGGCCGTCGGGATCAACTGCACGGCTCCGAGCAACGTCAAGAGCCTGATGGGTCACATCACCGGTTCGCCGATCGTGGTGTACCCGAACTCCGGAGAGGGCTGGGACGCGGAGAACCGCCGCTGGACCGGCGTCGCCGACCCGGTGGAGTTCGGCGCCGCCGCACGGGAGTGGCGGGCCGCGGGCGCCGCCTTCATCGGCGGGTGCTGCCGCACGACCCCCGAGCACATCCGCCGAGTCAAGGCCGCCCTGTCATGACCGCCCTGTCATGATCGCCCTGTCCTGACCGTCCCCTCCTGACCGCACTGTCCGGACACTGTCCGGATCGCACTGTCCTGACCGCCCCCGGCCGCCGCGCGGGGCATGGTTCCGGGATCACCGCTGGTCAGCGGGCCGCCCGCCTGGCACGGGCGCCGCGAAAGAGACGGCGGAAGAAGACAGTGGCCTGCCGGTAACACTGCGGTCATCCACGAGCAGCACGGCGGCAACATTGTCACGGTTCACTCCTGACAGGCACCGATGCACGGCTGTCAACAGGAGGCGCGATGACGTCCCCGCCGCATGCGCCTGACCAGCGGGCCGGAGGGCAGCGGGCTCTGCCGGGAGCGGAGCTCACCCTGGACGCCGCCGCGATGACGACCCGGGAGATCAACCGGTCGCTGCACGCGCTCCCGCGCGGCAGGGCCGTCGTGACCAACCCCGCGGGCCGGCACAACCTCGCCGTGGGCCTGGACGCGCCGGTCCAGGTGGAGATCGACGGGCCCGCGGGCTTCTACGCCGGCGGGCTCGGCAAGCGCGCCCGCGTCACGGTGAACGGCTCCGCCGGCGGCGGCGTCGGCGAGAACCTCATGTCGGGCGACGTCCACGTGCGCGGCTCGGCCGGGCGCAGCGCCGCGGCGTCCGCGCGCGGCGGGGTCGTGGTGGTGGACGGCTCCTGCGCCTCCCAGGCCGGCATCTCCCTCAAGGGCGGCACGCTCGCGATCGGCGGCGACGCGGGCGCCTACTGCGGCGTCTACGCGCAGTCCGGCGTGATCCTGGTCGGCGGGAACGCCGGGCCGTGCCTGGGAGACTCGCTGTTCGAGGCGGTCGTCTACGTCGGCGGGAAGATCGCCGGTCTCGGCACCGGGGCGGTCATCGAGGACCTCGACGAGCACGACGTGACGTTCGTGAAGGTCCTCGCGGACGGATGCGGGTTCGGCCACGTCACCCCCGCCGGGGTGACCAAGGTCGTCTCGGCGCGCCGCATGTACCGGATGCACGGCCGTCACGACGACCACGGGGCCTACTAGATGAGCCACACGTTCTCGCCCGAGGTGATCGCGCAGATCCAGGAGCGGGCAAGGCTCGGCGGCGGAGCGGTGCGCGGCTGGGGCGCCAGGCGGGCCGTGCCGGGCTTCGACGACCTGCTGCTGCTGCCCGCCGGACTGTCCTCCGGCCTCCCCCACGACCATCGGGAACGATGTGACACCCGCACCGTCCTCGGCACGAGAAACGCCGGCGAGCCGGTCGTCCTGGACATCCCCATCACGATCGCCGGGATGTCGTTCGGCGCGCTGTCGGCCGGGGCCAAGGAGGCGCTCGGCCGGGCGGCCGGCATGGCCGGCACCTCGACGACCACCGGGGAGGGCGGCATGGCCCCCGTGGAACGCGACGCCGCCAAGACCCTGGTCTACCAGTGCCTTCCCTCCCGGTACGGCTTCGACCCCGACCAGCTGCGCTCGGCCGACGCGGTCGAGATCGTCCTCGGCCAGGGCGCGGCGCCGGGCGGTGGCGGCATGCTCCTCGGCCAGAAGGTCACCACGCCGGTGGCGTTCATGCGCGACCTGCCCGAGGGCGTCGACCAGCGCTCGGCCCGCCGCCACCCCGACTGGTCCGGGCCCGAGGGCCTGCGCGTGAAGATCGAGGAACTGCGGGAGGTCACCTCCTGGCGCATCCCGGTGTACGTCAAGATCGGCGCGGCCCGGGTCGCCTCGGACGTCCGGCTCGCGGTCGAGGCGGGCGCGGACGTGGTCGTGGTGGACGGCATGCAGGGCGGCACCGGGGCGGCGGCGGAGGTGTTCATCGAGCACACCGGCGTCCCCACGCTGGCGGCGACGCGGATGGCGGCCGACACGCTGCGCGCGATGGGCGTCGAGAACGAGGTCCAGCTGGTGATCTCCGGCGGCGTCCGCAGCGGCGCCGACGTGGCCAAGGCGCTGGCCCTCGGGGCGGACGCCGTCTCGGTCGGGGTGGCCGCGCTCATCGCGCTCGGCTGCAACTCCCCCTCCGACGACACCGGAGCCGACGTCAGCCTCGGCTACCGGGCGCTCGGCACCGTCCCCGGGTCGTGCACGGCCTGCCACACCGGCGGCTGCCCGGTGGGCATCGCCACCCAGGACGACATGCTGGCCGACCGCCTCGACCCCGACTTCGGGGCCGAGCGGGTGGCGAACTTCCTGCGGGCGCTGGCCACCGAGACCACGATGCTCGCCCAGGCGTGCGGCAAGTCGTCGGTGCACCAGCTCGGCACCGACGACCTGGTGGCCCTCACCGTGGAGGCCGCGGCCATGGCCCGCGTCCCCCTGGCCGGCACCTCCTGGATCCCCGGCGCCCCGGCGACCTGACCGCGCCGCCCGGCTATCGGCGCGGACCGTAGGTGGAGGAGCAGTAGACGCTGTTCACGCCGTAGTACAGGGGGACGGGGGTGGCGCCGGTGTGCGCGGCGGTGAAGCCGACCCGCACCGATGCGCCGGGCGCGATGAACTTGTTCCAGGCCAGGTTGCGGGCGGTGAAGAAGTCGTCGGTCCGGCTCCACGCCGCCGAGTGCCCCGAGGTGAGGCGCGGAGCGGGGGCCTGCCACCTGATGGACAGCGTCCAGCCGTCCATCGGGGCCGTGCCGGTGTTCTTTATCGTGATCCAGGCGGTCTGGCCCGTTCGCCACGCCACGAACTCGTGGGTCACGTCGCACGCGAGGCTCGGCGGAGTCGAGGTCGGGGTCGGGGTGGGCGTCGGATGGGGGTAGTCATCGCGGGCGAGGGCCACGAGCGGGTCGGAGGGCGCGCTGACGTTGCCCGCCGCGTCCCTGGCGATCAGGATGTAGGTGTAGGAGGTCCCGGTGACAACGTCATAATCGTGGAAGATCGTGTAAGGGGCCGACCCGACCTGGACGTACCCGGTGGGCGCCTGGCGGTAGACGTCATAGGCGACCACCCCCACGTCGTCGGTGGACGGGGCCCAGCAGAACAGCACGCCTTTGTAGTCGCTGGAGCAGCGGTCGTACAGGCCGGTCGGCTTCGACGGCGGCGTGGTGTCGGCGGCGGCCCGTGCGCCGGAGGCGGCGAGACCCGCCGCGGAGGTCGCCGAGGCGGCGTACGCCCCGGGGACGGCGGTCAGCACGAGGGCGAGCAAGGCGGCGGCCAGAGCCGCCCACGAACGCGGTAAACGGACTCTCATCCGGTCCTCCATCGGTCCACGACGGCGACGACTTCCCGCAACGAGCGTCCGACACCCCCCACCGCCCCGTAAAGCCACCTCCGCTCCCCGCCGCCAGGCGTACTGGTCGCCCGTGAACCTTTCATCCGGAACGCGCGCCATCGCCGCCGGCCGACGATCGGGATCACGGACCCGGCACCCGCGGCGGCCGGCGGGATCCGTCGCGCGCCCGGCCCCGGCGCCGGTGAGCGCCCCGGCGACGCGGGCCGGGGCGGAGGTCAGCCGGTGGAGCGCGCGAGAGAGCCGGTCACCGGGTCGCCGCCGGACCGGCCGGGGCGTGGCCGCCCGGGGATGAAGTACGTGATCACGGCGCCGAGGAGGGACACCCCGCAGGCGATCAGCAGGGCCACCTGGAGGCCGCGCAGGGAGGGCAGGGTGTACGGGCCGACCGCAGCCAGGGTCATGTGGGCGAGCACGACGCTGGTCACCGCGCTGGAGGCCGAGGTGCCGATGGAGCGCATGAGCGCGTTGAGCCCGTTGGCCGCGGCGGTCTCCGACGCCGGCACCGAGCTCATGATCAGCGCCGGCATCGCGGCGTAGGCCAGGCCGACGCCGGCCGCGATCACCGACCCGCCGATCAGGACCTCCCACGCCGAGCGCATCAGGCCCAGCGTGGCGGCGTACCCCGCGGCGATCACCAGTGTGCCGGCCATCAGGGCGGCCTTCGGCCCCCACCGCCGCGACACCCGGGCGGACACCGGCGAGAGCAGCATCATCACCAGGCCGCCGGGCGCCAGGCACAGTCCCGCCTCGACGAGCGACAGCCCGAGGCCGTACCCGGTCGACGGCGGGCTCTGCAGCAGCGTGGGCAGCACCAGCGACATCGCGAACAGCGCGAAGCCGACGACCACTGAGGCCAGGTTCGTCAGCAGGACGGGGCGGCGCGCGGTGGTGCGCAGGTCGACCAGTGGCGCGCGCAGGCGCAGCTCCATCAGGCCCCAGGCCACCAGGACGACCACGGCGGCGGCGAACAGCCCGAGGGTGGGGGCGCTCCCCCAGCCCCAGTCGCCGCCCTTGGTGACGGCCAGCAGCAGGCAGACCAGGCCCACCGTCAGGCCGATGGCGCCCGGGACGTCGAACCTGCCGCCGGCGCGCAGGGGCGACTCCGGGACCATCAGCGCGACCAGCAGCAGATCGACCGCTCCGACCGCTGCCGACATCCAGAACAGGGCGTGCCAGTCGGCGTGCTGGGCGATGAACGCGGCGAGCGGCAGGCCGATGGCGCCGCCGACGCCGAGGGTGGCGCTCATCAGGGCCATCGCGGACGGGAGCCGCTCGGGCGGCAGCTCGTCCCGCATGATGCTGATGCCGAGCGGGATCACCCCGATGGCGCATCCCTGGAGCACCCGTCCGGCGACCACCGGGAGCAGCCCGTCGGACAGCGCGCAGACGGCGGACCCGATGACCATGAGCAGCAGGCTGGCGAGCATGACGCGCCGCTTGCCGTACAGGTCGCCGAGCCGGCCGCTGACCGGGTTGCAGACGGCGGCGGCGAGCAGTGTGGCGGTGACGATCCAGGAGGCGTCGGCCGCGGAGGTGTGCACCAGGCGCGGCAGGTCGGGGATGAGCGGCACGACGATCGTCTGCATCAGCGACACGACGATGCCGCTGAACGCGAGCACCGGCACCACCGCCCCGGGGTCCCGCGCCGTCCCCGCGTCCGCGCCCCGGGCCCGGCGAGAGCCCGCGCCGCCGGCCGCCGCCTCCGCCTCATGGCCACCGGAACTCCCGTCCACGGCCGCCGTCTCAGCCTCACGGCCGCCGGAACCCTGGCCCACGGCCGCCACGGGCGCCTCATGGCCACCGGAATCCTGGCCGACGGTCGCGGAGCCCTGACCGCCCGGACGCTCATGGCCGGTCGCGGAGCGCAGGCCGCCTGCGCCGGCGCCGTCCTCGGTGCCCGGAGGCCCGCCCTGCGAAGTCGAACCGCTCACCGGCCGCCCCCTCGATCGCTGATCACCGGAAAGTACGCGTGAGTACGATACCTACCCCTTGATCACGATCTGTCGTACCCCTACTACTCGTACTTCGTCGGGACGATCAGGAAGGTACGGGTGGGTGGGGGCGGGGCGTCCTGGCGGGTCAGCGGAGGAAGGCGGCGGGGACGCCGGAGTCCACGGGGATGTGCAGGCCGGTGGTGAGGGGCAGGTCGCCGCCGGTGAGGGCGAAGACGGCGGCGGCGACGTGCTCGGGGAGCACCTCGCGTTTGAGCAGGGTGCGCTGGGCGTAGTACTCGCCGAGCCTCTCCTCGGGCACGCCGTACACCGCCGCGCGGTCGGCGCCCCAGCCGGAGGCGAAGATGCCCGAGCCGCGGACCACGCCGTCGGGGTTGATCCCGTTGACGCGGATGCCGTGCGCGCCGAGTTCGGCGGCGAGCAGGCGGACCTGGTGGGCCTGGCCGGCCTTGGCGGCGCCGTAGGCGACGTTGTCCGGGCCGGCGAAGACGGAGTTCTTCGAGCAGATGTAGACGACGTCCCCGCCCATGGCCTGGTCGATCATGACGCGCGCGGTCTCGCGGGAGACGAGGAACGAGCCCCGGGCCATGACGTCGTGCTGGAGGTCCCAGTCGGCGAGCGTGGTCTGCGTCAGCGGCCGCGACAGCGACAGCCCGGCGTTGTTGACGACCAGGTCGACCCCGCCGAAGGCGAGGACCGCCGCGCGCACCGCGGCCCTGACCTGCTCCTCGGAGCTCACGTCCGCCTCGACGGCGACGGCGGCGTCGGCCGTGCCGATGCCGGCGGCGACCTTCCCCGCCGCGCCGAGGTCGCGGTCGGCGACCACGACGCAGGCGCCCTCGGCGGCGAGCCGGCGGGCGGTGGCCGCCCCGATGCCCGACCCGCCGCCGGTCACCAGCGCGACGCGGGTCGCCAGCGGCTTCGGCCTCGGCAGCCGCCGGAGCTTGGCCTCCTCCAGTTCCCAGTATTCGATGCGGAACTTCTCCGACTCCTCGATGGGCCGATAGCAGGACAGCGCCTCGGCGCCGCGCATCACGTTGATCGCGTTGACGTAGAACTCGCCGGCGACCCGCGCCGTCCGCTTGTCCGCGCCGAAGCCGAACATGCCGACGCCGGGCACCAGCACGATCGCCGGGTCGGCGCCGCGCATCGCCGGCGAGCCGGGGACGGCGTGGCGTTCGTAGTAGGCGCGGTAGTCGTCGCGGTAGGCGGCGTGCAGTTCGCGCAGCCGGGCGACGAGGTGTCCGAGCGGCGCGTCCGGCGGCAGGTCGACGACCAGGGGCGCGATCTTGGTGCGCAGGAAGTGGTCGGGACAGGAGGTGCCCAGGGCGGCCAGGCGGGGGTGCTCGGCCCGCGAGAGGAAGTCGAGCACCTCGGCGGTGGCGGTGTAGTGGCCGACCTGGCGGGCGTCGGTCGAGCACAGGCCCCTGACCACGGGGAACAGCGCGGCGGCGCGCTCGGCGCGCTCGCGCTCGCCGAGCCCGGGGTGGACGACCGGGCCGAACGGCTCCGGCCGGCCGTGCTCGGCGATGTGGCGCTCGGCCGTGCGGATGATCGAAAGGGATCGGGCCTCGCACTCGTCGCCGGTGTCGCCCCAGGCGGTGATGCCGTGCCCGCCGAGGATGACGCCAATGGCGGCGGGGTTGGCGTCCTTGAGCGCGGCGATGTCCAGGCCGAGCTGGAAGCCGGGACGCCGCCAGGGCACCCACAGCACGCGGTCGCCGAAGATCTCGCGGGTCAGCCGCTCGCCGTCGGCGGCGGTGGCGAGGGCGACGCCGACGTCCGGGTGCAGGTGGTCGACGTGGGCGGCGTCGACCAGGCCGTGCATGGCGGTGTCGATGCTGGGCGCGGCCCCGCCCCTGCCGAAGGCGCAGTGGTCGAACGCGGCCACCATCTCGTCCTCGCGCTCGGCCCCCGGATAGACCCGGACGAGCGAGCGCAGGGCGGACAGGCGCAGCACGGCCAGGCCGTCCTCGGTGAGCGTGCCGAGGTCGCCGCCGGAGCCCTTCACCCACATCAGCTCGACGTCCGCGCCGGTGAGCGGGTCGGTGGCGGCGCCCTTGGCGGAGGCGTTGCCGCCGGCGTAGTTGGTGTTGCGCGGGTCGGCGCCGAGCGCGTGCGCCCTGCGCAGCAGTTCGCCGACGACGGGGTGGCTCGCGGAAGCGGTCATGGTCAGGCTCCCCAACCGGCCTGGGTGCCGCCCACCCGCTCGGCGACGATCTTGTCCGCGTAGCCGGACCGCCGGTAGGAGGCCATCGGGTCGGGGTCGAGGCCGCTCTCTTCGCGAAGCTCGGCGAGCAGCGGGCGCACGTCGGTGTTGTAGGCGTCCATGAGCACGGCGTTGGCGCCGAGCACGTCGCCCTCGGACTGCGCGGCGGCGAGCGCGTCCCCGTCGACGAGCAGCGCCTTGGCCGTGGCTTCCTGGACGTTCATCACCGACCGGATCTGGCCGGGGATCTTGGGCTCGATGTTGTGGCACTGGTCGAGCATGAACGCCGTGTGCTCGGTGTAGCCGCCGCCGTGGACGACCTCGTACATGATGCGGAACAGCTGGAAGGGGTCGGCCGCCCCCGCCATCAGGTCGTCGTCGGCGTAGAAGCGGGAGTTGAAGTCGAAGCCGCCGAGCTTGCCCTCGCGCAGCAGGAACGCCACGATGAACTCGATGTTGGTGCCGGGGGCGTGGTGGCCGGTGTCCACGACGACCTGGGCCTTCGGCCCGAGCCTCGCGCAGTGGGCGTAGGCGGTGCCCCAGTCGGGGACGTCGGTCGCGTAGAAGGCCGGCTCGAACAGCTTGTACTCCAGCAGGAAGCGCTGCCCCTCGCCCAGCCGGTCGTACACCGCCGCCAGCGCCTCGGCGAGGCGGTCCTGCCGGGCGCGGATGTCGTCCTGGCCGGGGTAGTTGAGGCCGTCGGAGAACCACAGCTTGAGGGTGCCGGACCCGGTGAGGTCCATGATGCCGACGCATTCGAACAGGTGGTCCAGGGCCTTGCGCCGCACCGCCGGGTCGGGGTGGGTGACGCTGCCCAGCATGTAGTCGTCGTCCTGGAAGACGTTGGAGTTGATCGCGCCGATGACGACGCCGAGGTCGTGGGCGTGCCGGGACAGGTCGGCGTAGTCGTCCACCTTGTCCCACGGGATGTGCAGGGCCACGCTCGGCGCGACGCCGGTGTAGCGGTGCACCTGTGCGGCGTCGGCGAGCTTCTCGTAGGGGTCGCGGGGCACGCCCGGCCGGGCGAACACCTTGAACCTGGTGCCCGAGTTGCCGAACGCCCACGAGGGTGTCTCGATGCGCTGGCGGCGCAGCGCCGCCTTGATGTCGATCGCCATGATCTCCCTGATCGGTCGAGATGAACACTTCGTCGAGCGTGAACACGCCTTCGTCCGGGCGGCACCCGGCGAGGCCGGCGAAGAACGGCGCCGTCTCCGCCTGCCGGCGGGCGTCGACCTCGCTCTCGGCCGTGGCGGTGGGAGCGGCGCTTGGCGCACACGGTCGAAAAACGTTTTAATGACTTGCCGGGAAGGTACGGCCGCTCCCGCCGCAGTGTCAAGACGCTCTGTCAATGGGAAGCCGCGGTGTCCACGGCGTCCCGGGGCCGCCGCCGCGGGGCACGGGGGGCGTGGCCTGCGCGTGTGATACTCGTACGCATCTGGCGCGCGCCGTCCTGGCAGGTTCGACGAACGCCGACCACTGGAGGTGCCGGATGTCCACGGGGAGCGCCGCGAGCTCGGTGAGCATCAAGCAGGTCGCCGCCCAGGCGGGGGTCTCTCCCGGCACGGTGTCCAACGTGCTCAACCGTCCCCACAAGGTCGCGGCCGAGACCCGCTCCAGGGTCGAGCAGGTCATCCGCGAGCTGGGCTTCGTCCGCCACGGGTCGGCCTCGACGCTGCGCGCCGGCCAGAGCCGCACGATCGGCCTGTCGGTGATCGACATCGGCAACCCGTTCTTCACCGACGTCGCCGCCGGGGTGGAGGACGTGGCGAGCGAGCTGGGGTACGCCGTGATCCTCGGCAACTCCTCGGGCGACCGCGTCAAAGAAGAGCGCAACCTGCGGGTGTTCGCCGAGCATCGCGTGCGCGGCCTGCTGATCACCCCCTCCGACGAGGATCCCGGCCGGCTGGACGTGATCCGCGGCCGCGGCATCAGCGTCGTGCTGGTCGACCATCCGGCCCGCCATCCCGGCCAGTGCTCGGTCGCCGTCAACAACCTCTCGGGCGGCCTGACCGCCGCCGCCCACCTGCTGGAGGGCGGCGCCGCCCGGCTGGCGTACGTCACCGGCCCGCTGACGATCCGCCAGTGCCTCGACCGCATGCGCGGCGCCGAGCGGGCGATGGCCGCCGCCGGTCTCGACCCCGCGTCCGGGCTGGAGGTCGTCGAGATGCCGGCGATGAACGCGCGGGCGGGCCAGCGGGCCGGCGAGCGGCTGCTCTCCGCCGGCCGCCTGCCCGACGCGATCTTCTGCGCGAACGACCTGCTCGCCCTCGGCCTGCTGCGCGGCCTGCTGCAGGCGGGCGTCCGGGTGCCGGGCGACGTCGCCCTCATCGGCTACGACGACATCGACTTCGCCGCCGCCTCGGCGGTGTCGCTCAGCTCGATCCGCCAGCCCACCTGCAAGCTGGGCCGCATCGCGACCGAGCTGCTGCTCGACGAGTGCGACAACCCTGAGAGCCACGCCCACCAGCAGATCATGTTCCAGCCCGAGCTCGTCGTCCGCGAATCCACCCGCCGTGCCTGAGGGCGTCGTCGCCGCCGTCGACCTCGGGGCCTCCAGCGGCAGGGTGATGACGGCCCGCGTCCACGCCGGCCGGGTCGAACTGCGCGAGGCGCACCGGTTCCCCAACCGTCCGGTGCGCGCCGGAGGCACCCTCCACTGGGACATCCTGGCCCTCTACCAGGGCGTCCTCGACGGGCTGCGCAAGGCGGGGCCGGTGGACTCCATCGGCATCGACTCCTGGGCCGTCGACTACGGGCTGCTCGACCCGGCCGGGCGGCTGCTCGGCAACCCGGTGCACTACCGCGACGAACGCACCGCCGGGGTGATGGAACGGGTGACCGCCGAGGTGGGCGCCGCGTCGCTGTACGAGGTGAGCGGCCTGCAGTTCCTGCCGTTCAACACGATCTACCAGCTGCTCGCCGACCGTCCGTCCCTCGGCCGCGCCGGCACGCTGCTCATGATCCCCGACCTGCTGACCTACTGGCTGACCGGCTCGGTCGGCGCCGAGACCACCAACGCCTCGACCACCGGGCTGTACGACGTCCGCGCGGGCGACTGGGCGCGGCCGCTCATGCGCCGCCTCGGCATCCCCGAGTCGCTGTTCCCCGCGCTGCGCCCGCCCGGCTCCCCCGCCGGCGCGCTGCGCCCGGACGTGCGAGCCGAGATCGGCCTGCCGGCCGCCGGCGGGCCGGAGGCGCCGGTGGTCGCGGTCGCGTCGCACGACACCGCGAGCGCGGTCGCCGCCGTGCCGGCCGCCACCTCCCGCTTCGCCTACATCTCCTCGGGCACCTGGTCGCTGGTCGGCGTCGAGCTGCCCGCACCCGTGCTCGGCGAAGCGAGCCGCGCGGCCAACTTCACCAACGAGGGCGGCCTGGACGGCACCACGCGTTACCTGCGCAACGTCATGGGGCTGTGGATCCTCCAAGAGTGCCTGCGCGCCTGGGGCGAGACCGATCTGCCTGCGTTGCTGGCCGCCGCCGGGCGGGCGCGGCCCTTCGTCTCGCTGATCGACCCCGACGACCCGGTCTTCCTGCCGCCCGGCGACATGCCGGGACGCATCGCCGCCTTCTGCGAGCGCACCGGGCAGCCCGTCCCCGCCGGACCGGCCGAGACGGTCCGCTGCGTGCTGGAGAGCCTGGCCCTGTCCTACCGCCGGGCCGTCGCCGACGCCGTCCGGCTGAGCGGCCACGATGTGGAGGTGGTCCACGTGGTGGGCGGCGGGGCGCGCAACACGCTGCTGTGCCAGATGACCGCCGACGCGACCGGCCTTCCCGTCCGGGCCGGCCCGGTCGAGGCCGCTGCGCTCGGCAACGCGCTGGTCCAGGCGCGCGCCCGCGGCCTGGTCGGCGACATCCGCGAGCTCGTACGGCGCGGCGAGACGATCACCCACTACGAACCGGCGGCCGGCGCCGCCTCCTGGGACGCCGCCGCCACCCGCCTGGCCACCCCGCCCGGCCGGCCCGGCGGTCCTGCGGGCTCCTGAGGGTGCTGAACGCCGGCCGCGTCGGAAGGGTCGGCGGCGGCCGTCCGCGGCCGCGCCGCTAATGTGGCCGGGGAATCCCGGCGTCGGCGGTACCGACGGCGTCCCCGTCCCCCACCCCCATCCCCCACCCCCGTCCCCCATCCCCTCATCCACCCCTCACCTGCGATCGGCGCCGCCGGCGCGCGCGTAGGTGCGTTTCGCGAAGGAGCAGTCGTGCTGTCTTGGGGAATCGCCGCGACCGGAGGCATCGCCCGGACCGTCGGGCGGGTGATCGCCGCCGAGCCCGGCATGCGGGTCGCGGCCGTCGGCTCGCGCGATCTCGGCCGGGCCGCCGGCCTCGCCGCCGAGCTGGACGCGCCGCGCGCGTACGGCTCCCACGCCGAGCTGGTCTCCGATCCCGAGGTCGACGTCGTGTACGTCGCGACCCCGCACTCCCACCACCTGCCGGTGGCCGAGCTCGCCATCGCCGCGGGCAAGGCCGTGCTGTGCGAGAAGCCGCTGGCGCTGAACGCCGCCGAGGCCGAGCGCATGGTCAAGCTCGCCCGCGAGGCGGGGGTCTTCCTGATGGAGGCCATGTGGATGCGGTTCAACCCGCTTGTACGGCGGCTGCACGACCTGGTCCGCGACGGCTCCTTCGGCGAGCTGCGCTCGGTGTCCGCGTCGTTCGGGTTCCCCCTGCCCTATGACCCGGCGCACCGGCTGTGGGATCCGGCGCTCGGCGGCGGAGCCCTGCTCGACCTCGGCATCTACCCGATGGGGCTGGCGCAGCTGCTGCTGGGCGAGCCCGACGCCATGGCCGCCACCGGTTCGCTGTCGGCCGGCGGGGTCGACGCCGAGGCGGGGCTGCTGATGTCCTGGGCCGGCGGCGCGCGGGCGCTGCTGGACACCTCGCTGCTCAGCCCACTGGCCAACGCCGCCACGGTGACCGGCACCCTGATGCGGGCCGAGCTGGACACGCCGTTCTTCGCCACCCGCCGCATGGTGCTGCACGGCCCGTCCGGCGAGCCGCAGGAGCATCTCATCGACGAGGCCGACAACGGGTACGCCGGCGAGATCCGCGAGGTCCGCGACGCGCTCGCCGAGGGACGCACCGAGAGCGCGATCATGCCGCTGGACGACACCCTCGCCATGGCCCGCCTCCTGGACCAGGCCCGCGAGCACGTCGCCCGGTTCGCCGCCCCCTCCTCCGGCTCCTCCTCCGACTCCTCCGACATGGCCGCCCGGGTTCGTTGATCAGGCGGGGGGCGGGGCCGAAACTGATCAGGTGAGGCCCTGTATCCGCGCCGAGGTCCGTGTCGACGGTGTCGTCCAGGGGGTGGGGTTCCGCCCTTTCGTGCACCGGCTCGCCACGGACCTCGGCCTGCGCGGGCTCGTCGGCAACGACGAACACGGCGTGTTCATCGAGGTGGAGGGCGCCTCGGGCGCCGTCGCGGCGTTCGTGCGGGCGGTGCGCGACCGTCCGCCTCCGCTGGCGGTGGTCGACCGGGTCACCTCGCGCGAGATCCCGGTCACCGGCGAGCCCGGGTTCGGCATCGTCGCGAGCCCCGGCGCCGGGCGGGGCCGTGCCCTGATCTCCCCCGACGTCGCCACCTGCGACGACTGCCTGCGCGAGCTGGCCGACCCCGCCGACCGCAGGCACGGCTACCCGTTCATCAACTGCACGGCCTGCGGGCCGCGGTTCACGATCGTGCTGTCCTCGCCGTACGACCGCGCGGGCACCACGATGGCGTCCTTCCCGATGTGCGAGGCGTGCGCGCGGGAGTACCACGACCCGGCGAGCCGGCGGTTCCACGCCCAGCCGGTGTGCTGCCCGGCGTGCGGGCCGCGCCTGCGGCTGACCGGGACGTCCCGCCGCGACCTCGCGGGCGACCCGCTGACGGAGGCGGCGCGCCTGCTGCTCGGCGGGCGCGTCCTCGCCGTCAAGGGCATCGGCGGCTACCACCTGGCGGTGCGGGCCGGCGACGAGCGGGCGGTGTCGGCGCTGCGCGCGCGCAAGCGCCGCGAGGACCGGCCGTTCGCCCTCATGGCGGCCGACCTGGCCGCGGCGCGGCGGCTGTGCGACATCGGCCCGGAGGAGGAGCGGCTGCTCACCGGCCGGGCGCGGCCGATCGTGCTGCTGGCCCGCCGCGCGGACGCGCGCGTCGCCGCCGCGGTCGCCCCGGACGCCAGGTGGCTCGGCGTCATGCTGCCCTACTCCGCGCTGCACCACCTGCTGCTGCGGCGCCTCCCCGAGCCGATCGTGCTGACCAGCGGCAACCTGTCCGACGAGCCGATCGCCTACACCGACGAGGCGGCGTTCGAGCGCCTGGCCGGGGTCGCCGACGCCTTCCTGACCCATGACCGGCCGATCCACACGCGCACGGACGACTCGGTGGCCCGGGTGTTCCGCGGCGGCGAGCTGCCGATCCGCCGGTCCCGGGGCCATGTCCCCTACCCGCTGCGGCTCGCCCGCGGCCCGCGGCGGCCGGTCCTCGGATGCGGCGCGGAGCTGAAGCACACCTTCTGCCTGGCCGAGGGGGGACGGGCGTTCGTGTCGCACCACATCGGCGACCTGGAGAACTACGAGACCCTCCGGTCGTTCACCGAAGGCGTCCGGCACTTCGAGCGGCTGTTCGGCATCCGTCCCGAGGTGCTGGCGCACGACCTGCACCCGGAGTACCTGTCCACGAAGTACGCGCTGGAGCGCGAGGGCGTGGAGCTCGTGGGCGTCCAGCACCACCACGCGCACATCGCCTCGTGCATGGCCGACAACGCCGCCCGCGGGCCGGTGATCGGCGTGGCGTTCGACGGGCTCGGGTACGGGACGGACGGCACGCTGTGGGGCGGGGAGTTCCTGGTCGCCGGCCTGGCCGGGTTCCGGCGGGCGGGCCATCTGGCCCCGGTGCCGATGCCCGGCGGCGCCGCGGCGATCCGGCAGCCGTGGCGGATGGCCGCCGCGTACCTCGGTGAGGGGGCGGCCGGGGTCCGGGCGCGCAACGAGGCCCGGTGGGACGCCGTGGTGGCCATGGCCGCGCGCGGGGTGAACGCGCCGCCGACCTCCAGCGCGGGACGCCTGTTCGACGCCGTGGCCGCGATCGTCACCGGCCGGGACACGGTGACCTACGAGGGTCAGGCCGCCGTCGAGCTGGAGCAGATCGCCGACCCGGCCGAACGCCGCGCCTACCCCTGCCGCCTGCTCGACGCCGCCACCGGGCACGCCGGCGGATTCGCCGCGGCGGGACGCGATCTGGTGGAGGCCGCGGCGGCCGACGTCCGGGCCGGCGTGGCGGCGCCCCTGGTCTCGGCCCGGTTCCACAACGGGGTGGCCGGGCTGATCCTGGACGGGTGCCTGCGGGTGCGCGAGAGCACCGGCCTGGCGGCGGTGGCGCTGTCGGGCGGGGTGTTCCAGAACCTCGTCCTGCTGGAACGGGCGTGCGCCCTTCTTGAGGACCATGGGTTCACGGTGCTGCTGCACCGCAGGGTCCCGCCCAACGACGGCGGGATCAGCCTCGGCCAGGTGGCGGTGGCCGCCGCCAGGGGCGGGTGAGCCCGATCAGGCCGCGCGGCGCGCACGCCGGCGCCGCCCGTGGGGCGCGGCCGCCGGGGGCCCTCAGCCGGCGGAGGGGGAGCCGGCCTTCTTGGCGGCACGGGCCATCTCGACCTTGGCGCTGGCGGCGTACTTGTCGACGTACTCCTGGCCGGACAGCTCCATGAGCGCGTACATGATCTCGTCGGTGACCGCGCGCAGGACCAGGCGGTCCTCCTCCATGCCGTAGTAGCGGGAGAAGTCCAGCGGCTTGCCGTACTTGACGCCGGGCCGGATGCCGAGCTTGGGGAAGGGACGGCCGGGGGGCATCATCTCGAAGGTGTTGACCATGGCCCAGGGGATCACCGGCACCCGCGACTCCAGCGCCAGGCGGGCCACGCCGGTCTTGCCCTTGTACAGCCGCCCGTCGGGCGATCGGGTGCCCTCGGGGTAGATGCCGAGGATGTGGCCCTCGCGCAGGACGCGCAGCCCGGTGCGCAGCGCGGCCTCGCTGGCCTTGCCGCCGGAGCGGTCGATGGGCACCGTGCCGACCCCGGTGAAGAACGCCCGGCTCATCAGCCCCTTCAGCCCGCTGCCGGTGAAGTACTCGGCCTTGCCGAGCGAGATCACCTTGCGGGGCAGCGGCAGCGCGCCGAAGAAGTGGTCGGCGAACGACAGATGGTTGCCGGCGAGGATGACCGGGCCTTCCTTGGGGACGTGCTCGGTGCCCTCGGACCAGGGACGGAACACCAGATGAAGGAACGGACCCAGAATGGCCTTGACCACCCAGTAGAACACTCGGGCACCCCTTCTGCGGTTTCACGCGGCCGTACGCGCCTTTGTCGAAGGCGTCGCGTCATCTTCGCATGCCCGGGGCACACCACCTACACCTCGTGGTCCCCTGCCGCGACACCCGGGCCCGCGGATCTCGCGGGCGCGCCCCGAACGTGCGACGATCAGGCGAGCCGCACCAGGAGAGGGAACCATCATGCCGCTCATGCCGGGTTCCGAGCCCTACCAGCACGACGGTGGCCAGGTCGGAGTGCTGCTCTGCCACGGTTTCACCGGGACTCCGCAGTCGCTGCGCCCGTGGGCGAAGCACCTGGCGGCGGCCGGCCTCACCGTCTCGCTGCCCCGCCTTCCCGGGCACGGGACCACCTGGCAGGAGATGAACCGCACGCGGTGGGAAGACTGGTACGCCGAGCTCGAAAGGGCCTTCGAGAACCTCAGGGGCCGCTGCGCCGAGGTGTTCGTCATGGGCCTGTCCCTCGGCGGGTGCATGGCGCTGAGGCTGGCGGAGGTGCACGGCCCGGAGGTGCGCGGCGTGGTGGTGGTGAACCCCTCCATCGTCAGCGACGCCCCCCTGCTGAGGCTCGCCCCGGTGCTGAAGCTCGTGGTGTCCTCGGTGCCGGGGGTCGCCAACGACATCAAACGCGAGGGGGTGACCGAGGTCGGCTACACCCGCACCCCGGTGCGGGCCGCGGCGACGCTGCCGCGGCTCTGGTCGCTGGTGCAGTCGGAGCTCGGCCGCGTCACCCAGCCCGTCCTCGTCTACCACAGCCCCGAGGACCACGTGGTGAAGCCGGCGAGCGTCGAGCTGCTGCGCAAGGTGCTCGGCGGCAACCTCACCGTGCGGCAGTGCCTGAACAGTTACCACGTCGCGACGCTGGACAACGATGCCCCCGAGATATTCGAGGGGAGCCTGGACTTCATCAGAGCCCACGCGTCGGTACCCTTGCAGAGAGACTGATCCGGCCCCCGGCCCCGGCCCCCGCGCCAGGCGGTGAGCACGTGGCGGCGGCCCCCAGCGAGCGACCCAGGAGCCATCCCCGAGCAACGGTCAGCAGCACGAGCCATCCAGCGAGCGCGCCCATGAGCATAGGAACGAATCGAAGTGACCGGTGACGCCACAGAGCGATGAGGACGAGGTCTGGCGTCAGATCGTCGCCTCCTTCAACGAGACCGCCGAACCGACCTCGGGCGCGCAGCCGTGGCCCGACCGTGAGAACGTCCCCGCCGACGACACCGCCCAGGCGGTGAAGGCCGACGTCCCCGCGGAGACCCGTGAGGCCGAGCACGACGACGCCGCGCCGGACGACGACGGCGACCACTACGTTCCGCCGCCTCCTCCCCCGCTGCCGCAGATGGACCCCGGCACGAAGATCGCCTGGGTGGCCCTGTTCGGCGGTCCCGCCTACCTGCTGCTCGCCGCGCTCCTGTCGTGGCCCATGGACGGCTGGATCGTCTTCGCCGCCATCGCCGCGTTCATCGGGGGCTTCGTCGCGCTGATCGTGCGCATGGGCGACGGCTCGCCTCCGGACTCCGGCTGGGACGACGGCGCGGTCATCTGAGCCGGGAGCGGTCAGCGGGCGGCCGGGGAGCTCGCGCCGGCGCCGCCGGTCGTCGTGGCGGCGGCCTTGGAGGTGCTCGGCCGGAAGCGCTCGACCACGTCGGTGTAGTGGTCGGCCGCGTCCACGACGTGCCCGACGGCCATGGTCAGGTCGCCGACGTGGGTGACCGACTGCAGGCGCATCGTGCGCTGCCGGTCGGAGCCCTCGCCGCGCACCACCCGCCAGCCGGACGCGCCGCCGCGCAGCAGGTACGCCTCGCCCGGATGCGCCGGGTCGAACCCCGACACCCAGAAGCGGCCCTTGCCGTCGCCGGTCACGCCGTACAGCTCCGCGTAGCGGTCGGCGAGCCGCGCCCGCCGCCAGTGCTTGCCGTTCCACGTGAGGATCAGCGGGGAGATCTTGCCGTCGTCGTGGTAGACGCCGCCCACGGCGACCGCCTTCTTCGGGCCGTCCATGGCCACGTCGCGCAGGTAGCCCCCGGGGACGGAGGGCGTCGTCACCGTCTTCCAGGTGCTTCCCGACAGCCGCATGACCAACGGCTGGGACGCGCCGTCCCCGACCGCCCAGCCGTCCCCCTTGCGCGTCAGCGCGACGCCGTACAGCATGCCCTTGGCCTTGCCCTTCGCGGCGGTCCAGCCCTTGGCCGTGGCGGTGGCGATCAGCGTGTCGCCGCCGCGCCCGCCCACGGCGACCACGCGGCCGGGGACGGCGTCGACGCCGCCGAGCCAGTCGCCGCTGCCGAGCTGCGGCACGCTGACGCGGTCGAACACCGAGCCGTCGCCGCGCACCACATAGGGCAGGCCGTCATGGCCCTCACCGACCGCCCAGATGTCGTGCGCCGAGGCGGCGGCGACCGAACGCAGGTGGCCGGCGCTGGAGGCGTCGTTGCGGATCTCCACCTCGGTCCAGCTCGTGCCGTCCCAGTGGGTGATGACGCCGCGGTTCTGCCAGGTCTCCCAGACGTCCTCCTGGCCGACGGCCCAGACGTCGGTCTTCGACAGCCCGGCCACGTCGGACAGGGAGCCGTCGGTGCGCAGCCGCGCGGTCGCCGACTCCTGGAACAGGCCGGCCGGCCCGCGCTCCGCGGCATGCGGACGGGGCGGTTCGGCGTGCGCGTGCGCCGCGGATGTGGTGCGGACGAGCGCACCGGTCAGCATTCCGGTCAGCAGCACGCACAACGGCAACGCACGCCGCGACAGGCGGCGAGACATGACCAAATCGTACGTGTCCCGCCATCCCGTGCGCGCGGGAGCTGTCCCAGTGTTGACCAAACGGTCACCTGAACACAGTCGGCCCGTCGATCCGAAATCATCCGGCGGCCTCCGCGCACCCCGCGGAGCCGCGGGCGTCCGGCCGTCCCTCCCCTGCCCCGCCGTCCGCCGGGGCGGGGACGATCTCGGCCAGGACGGGCAGGTGGTCGGTGGCCGCCTCCAGGTCGGCGGCGGCGGCCTCGACTCCGCCGCACGACCGCACGGCGAGGCCGGGGGCGGCGAGCACGACGTCCAGGCGCTTGCCGGGCCGCCTGGCGGTGAAGGTGAGCCCGTCGCCTCTGGGCGCGAGTGAGTAGCAGTCGGCGAGCGTGCGGGTGAGGTAGTCCCAGGTGGGGCCGCCGGGCTGCTCGTTGACGTCGCCCGCCAGCACCAGCGGCGCGCCGAAGCGGCGGGCGGCGGCCCGGGCCAGGTCCATGATCTCCACCGCGTGGCACAGGCGGGCGGCGGCGTGCAGGTCCAGGTGGACGGAGGCGACGGTGAGCGCGACGCCGCCGCGTTCGACCACCGCGATGGCGACGCCGCGCCGTTCGAGCCCCGCGAACGCCCGCAGCAGGTGGCTCTCGGCGTGGACGACCCGCGCGCCGGGGCCGGCCAGCACCGCCACGCCGCCCCGGCGCCGCCCTGCGACGACGCGCAGGCCCGCGGCGCCGGCGAGCCACGCCCGCTTGCGCCGCCAGCGCAGCAGCCGTGGGGCTTCCTGGACGCACAGGGCGTCCGGCGCCATGGACCTGACGACCCGCGCCAGCGCGGCGTTGTCGTCGTACATGGAGCGCACGTTGTAGGTGCCGACGCGGAAGACCATGGATCGCCGACGCCTCCGGCGGTTGGACGGGCGGTCAGGGCTGGCGGGCCAGATCGGCCGCGCCGACCAGGCCCGCGGACGCCCCGAGCTCAGCGGGCCGGATGTCGGCGTGCGGGCGGTGCTCCCGGCCGGTCAGCGCTCGCTCGAACGCCGCGCGGGCGTGGTCGATCCACAGGTCGGCGGCGCGCGAGACGCCGCCGCCGAGGATGAACCGGCCGGGGTCCAACGTGGCGGCGAGGTCGGCCATGCCCTGGCCGAGCCATTCGGCCATGGTCGCGAACGCCGTGAGCGACGCCTCGTCGCCCGCCCTGGCGGCCTCGGTGATGTGCTTGCCCTCGATGCCGTCCACCGACCCGCCGGCGAGTTCGAGCAGCCGCGCGGCGCGGCCGGGGTCGGCGGCGGCGAGCAGGCGGGCCTCGTGCACCAGGGCGTTGCCGCTGGCGTACTGCTCCCAGCAGCCGAGGTTGCCGCACCCGCACGGCCTGCCCTCGGGGACGACCTGCATGTGCCCCATCTCGGCGCCCATGCCCCACCTGCCGCGGTACAGCACCCCGCCGAACACCAGGCCGCCGCCGATGCCGGTGCCGACGGTCACGCACACCACGTGGCTCTCGCCGCGCCCGGCCCCGAAGCGGTACTCGCCCCAGGCCATCGCGTTGGCGTCGTTCTCCACCACGACGGGCAGGTTGACCCGTTCGGAGACGGCCTTCTGCAGCGGCTCCTCGCGCCAGGCGAGGTTCGGGGCGAACCGGACGATCGACCGCGTCTCGTCGACGAAGCCGGCGGCGCCCAGCCCGACGGCCTCGACGTCGTGGCGGCCGGCGAGTTCGCGCACCGCCTCGGAGATCGTCTCGGCCACCCTGTCGGGGTCGTCGGCGGGCGTGGGCCGCAGGAGGTTCTCCACGATGTGGCCGTCCTCGTCCACGACACCGGCGGCGATCTTGGTGCCGCCGACGTCAACGCCGATCGTCAACGCCATTTCTCATCCCTTCACCTCAGCCCAGGTCGATGTGCTGCACCTGGGTGTCCGTGTCGCCGGCGCCCCTCGGCGTGGCCGGTCGCGACACGGCGTCCACCGCCTGGCGGAACGCGGCGAGGAGCTCCCCGCCCGCGGTGATCAGATGGTCGGCGACGTCCCCGCCGGCCTCGCGCCGGGCGGCCTTGAGCCGGCAGACGGGGCAGGCACGGCAGATGTACTCATCGTCGTCGTGCCCGGACACCGCCTCGGCCCACACGTCACCGGACGAGCGGGCCGCGCCGCCGCCGAAGGCCTGCCCGAGCCCTTGGCCGAGACCGGCCACCGAGCCCTTCACCAGGCCTTTGCCGACCTCGCGACCGACCCGCTGCTGCAGGGCGTCGAAGAGCCTGCGCGCCTCCTCCGCGACGGAGCCAAGCGCGTCGGAGGCCTCGCCGCGCGCGTCGCGGCCCTCCTCGCGCCGGTCGCCCTCGCGGCGCCGGAACCACTCGTCACGGGCGGCGGCGTGCTCGCCCTCGCGCTGCTGCTCGCGCCGCGCGAACCACTCGTCCCGCGGCACGGGACGCGGACCGGCCTCGCCGGCGGCGGAGCGCGGCTCGTCCGCGCCGTTCTCAGGTGCTCGCACGGCGTCCGCGCGCGTCTCGGGACGCGGCGCGCCGCCGTCGCGGTCGTTCATCTCAGTCATCAGGCCCCTCCTGCCTCGAACCGTACCCGCAGGCGCCCGTCACGGAGCACGGCGTCGCCCACGGATCTGCGAGCGAGCGCCGCGGGCAGGGCGAGGACCCTGCGGTAGCCGCCCGCGGTGACGATCAGTTCGTCGCCTTTGCGGGCCAGGCCGACCTCGGATCTGTCGGCGAGGGGCAGGGCGAGGACGAGCTCGTGGACCTCGTCATCGGACCGGATGGTCATCGGCGGCTCGCCGGAGGGCGGGGCGAACGGGTCGTCCTCGGCGTACAGCCGCTCGGCCAGCCCGGCCAGCGCCTCGGCGCCGACCGGCTCGGCGGGCAGATAGGGGACGGTGTGCACGGGCAGCGGGGCGAACGACTCGCCGACCGCCGCCAGGTGGCGCGCCTGGGCGGCGACCCAGCCTCGCCGCCATTCGTCCCCGCCCTCCTCGGGGAACACCCGGTTGGCCACCACGCCGTCGACGCGGTAGCCGTACAGGCTGAGGGAGGTGAACGTGCGCCGCGCCTCGGCGACGACGACGGCCTCGGGGGTCAGCACCAGGCGGACGGAGGCGTTGCCGCCGGTCAGCAGGTCGCGCACCTCCATGAGGCCGGCGTGCAGCCGCTCGCCGGCGCTCACGACGGCGTCCTCGGGCAGGCTCACCCGGGCGAGGTGCCGCACGACCGGGGCCAGGGCGCGCATCAGCCTGCGGCCGGCCGGGAGCAGGCGTCCGACGTGCCAGTCGAGGGCCTCGGGCAGCGCCAGCAGGCGCAACGTCTCGGCGGTGGGCGCGCAGTCGACGACGACCACGTCCCACCGGCCGGTGCGCACCTGGTCGCACAGCTCAAGAAGGGCGATGACCTCCTCGGCGCCGGGCAGCACCGTGAGCTCCTCGGAGGTGACCCCGTCGAGGCCCAGCTCGGCGAGCAGCCCCTTGGCGTACTCGCGCAGCTCGCCCCAGTGGCGTTCGAGCGCCCGCTGGGTGTCGACCTGCTGCAGGTAGAGGCCGGGCACGACCTCGGACGGCTCGGCGGAGCCGGGCACGCCGAGGGCGTCGGCGAGAGAGTGGGCGGTGTCGGTGGAGACCACGAGCGTCTTGCGTCCCCGGCGGGCGGCGAGCGTGGCGGTGGCCGCGGCGACGGTGGTCTTGCCCACTCCCCCCTTGCCGGTGAAGAGCAGGACGCGCGGGGTCTCTGTGCTCATCGGCCCTCGACGCGCTTCTTCAGACCCTTCAGAGCGGTGTCGACGATGACCTTCTCGGCCTTGCGCTTCACCATGCCGATCATCGGCACCTTCAGGTCGACGGCCAGCTCGTAGGTCACCTCGGTGCCGTCGCCCCGGGGGACGAGGCGGTAGCTGCCGGTGAGCGCCGCCAGCATCCTGCCGGACTCGGCCATCTCCCAGTCGACGGCCTCGTCGCCCTGCCAGCGGTAACCGAGGGTGTACTCGTCGGTGATCACGCCGGCGTCGAGGACGAAACGGACGGTGCGCGGACGGCCGTCCTCGCCCACCGACAGGACCTCGGCGGACTTCACCTGGCCGGCCCACTCGGGGTAGGCGGCGAAGTCGGCGATGACGGCCGCGATCGCCGCCGGGGCGGCGCCGATCGTGATGCTGGAGGTGGTGCGATCAGCCATGGGCTTACCGTACTCGTTCGCCGTTCCCGCGCGAACGTCCGAGGAGGGCGACCTTCGCCGGCGCCCGGGGGACCGGCGCGCAGGGCGAGAGCGGCCCCCGCGCCCCGGCCGCTCACAGGTCGAGGGCGAAGGGACGGCCACGCCCGCGGAAGTGGCCGACGTTGACGCACTCGGTGCGGCCGATGCGCATGCGGGCGGCCAGCGGCTGGTGGACGTGCCCGAACAGCGCGTACCGGGGCTGGGTGGCCCTGATCGCCTCCAGCGTGGCCTCGCTCCCCCGCTCGAAACGGCGCGCCACCACGTCGTACAGCAGGTCGGGCACGGCGGGCGGGATGTGGCAGCACAGCACGTCGACGGCGCCCACCGCCGCCACCTTGCGGGCGAACTCCTCGTCGTCGACCTCATTGGGGGTGCGGTAGCGGGTGCGCAGGCCGCCCCCGACGAAGCCGAAGGTGAGCCCGCCGATCTCGGCGGTCTGCCCGTCGAGCACGTGGTGGCCGTCCCTGACGTATTCGCCCCAGAGGCCTGGCAGGTCGACGTTGCCGTAGGTGAGGTAGGCGGGCGTGGGCATGGCGGCGAAGATGCGGGCGTACTGCTCGCGGACGGCCCGCTCGATGTGCTCGCGCGGCTCGCCGCCGAGGGTCTCCCACAGGCGGGCGGACATGCCGCGCGCCTCGTCGAAGCGGCCGGCCGTGCGCAGCGCGACGAACTCGGTGGCGCGCTCGCGGCCGAACAACTCGGCGAAGATGCCCTGCGAGTGGTCGGCGTAGTCGACGAACAACAGCAGATCGCCGAGGCAGACCAGCGCGTCGGCGCCGTCCGCGGCACGGGCGAGGGCGTCCACGCGCCCGTGGACGTCACTGACGACATGGACCCGCATGACGCACATCGTAAACCGGGGCGCCGGCCTGCCAGGCGCTCGCGCGGAAGGGGTCACCGGGGCGACATGGAAACCCCTCTTCCCGGGCACGCTTCGTCACGTGATGGCACTGATAGCGTGAATCCGCCGTTCGGAGCGCACACTGTCTACCGGACCGTCGGCCCGACGCGATAGCGTCCAGGCGAACCATGGGCGACCATGGGAAACAGAAAGCCTCCGGGCATGCGTTCGAAGGAGTGACCGTGCGCGAGTACAGCGTTCCCGTGCTGGTGGACGTCCCGCTGTCGGCCAACTGCGCCGACATCGTCTTCGAGCGCGGCGAGCAGGAACCCGGCGCGGTGCTGATCAGCCGAAAGATCGGCGACTCCTGGACGCCGGTCACCGCCGCGGAGTTCCGCGACCAGGTCGCCGGGGTGGCCAAGGGGCTCATCGACGCCGGCGTCGAGCCGGGCGACCGTGTGGCGCTCATGTCGCGCACCCGCTACGAGTGGACCGTCGCCGACTACGCCATCTGGGCCGCGGGCGCGGTGAGCGTGCCGATCTACGAGACCTCCGCCCCCGACCAGGTGCACTGGATCCTCACCGACAGCGGCGCCAAGGCCGTGATCGTCGAGTCCGAGGCGCACGAGCGCACGGTCCGCCAGGCGATGGAGGGCGCCGCCGGCGAGCCGGCCCTGTGGTGCATCGACTCCGGCGCGCTGGGCGAGCTCACCGCGAGCGGCTCCGACGTTCCCGACGAGACGCTCAAAGAGCGCCGGCTGACCCGCGGCGGCCTCGACCTGGCCACCCTCATCTACACCTCCGGCACGACCGGGCGTCCCAAGGGCTGCCGCCTGACCCACGACAACCTGCTGTTCACCGCGCGCAACGTGGCCAGGGGCCCGCTGGAGGCGCTGTTCGAGATGGAGGGCCGGGCCGCGCTGCTGTTCCTGCCGCTGGCCCACAGCCTCGCCCGCATCATCGAGATCGTCCTGATCGAGACCTCCACCGTCCTCGCCCACACCCCGAACATGAAGAACGTCGCGCCCGACCTGCAGGAGTTCAAGCCGACCTTCCTGCTGGGCGTGCCGCGGGTGTTCGAGAAGGTCTACAACGCCGCCGAGCAGAAGGCCTCGTCGCGCGGCGCGCTCACCGGCAAGATCTTCCACCGCGCCGTCGACGTCGCGGTGGCGTGGAGCCGCGCCGAGAGCTCCGGCGGAGCGGGCGCGGGCCTGCGGCTGCAGCGGGCTCTGTTCGACCGGCTGGTGTACGCCAAGCTGCGCGCCGCCACCGGCGGGCGGCTCAGCGCGGCCGTGTGCGGCGGCTCGGCCCTGGGCGAGCGGCTCAGCCACTTCTTCAAGGGCGCGGGCATCGAGATCTTCGAGGGGTACGGGCTGACCGAGACCTCGGCCCCCTCGGCGGTCAACATCCCCGGAGCCAACAAGATCGGCACGGTCGGCAAGCCGTTCCCCGGCGTGACGATCGCCGTGGCCGACGACGGCGAGGTGCTGGTCAAGGGCCGCCACGTCTTCGACGGCTACTGGAACAACCCCGAGGCCACCGCCGAGGCCATCGACGAGGACGGCTGGTTCCACACCGGCGACGTCGGCTCGCTGGACTCCGACGGCTACCTGCGCATCACCGGCAGGAAGAAGGAGATCATCGTCACCGCCGGGGGCAAGAACGTCGCCCCGGCCCCCATGGAGGACCGCATCCGCGCCCACCCGCTGGTCAGCCAGGCGATGGTGATCGGCGACGACCGGCCCTTCGTCGCGGCGCTGGTGACGCTCGACCCCGAGGCCATGGAGCAGTGGAAGCAGGCCAACGGCAGGTCCGGCGCCTCGCTCGCCGACCTGTGCGCCGACTCTGCGGTCAACGCGGCCGTCCAGAAGGCCGTGGACGAGGCCAACATCCTGGTCTCCAAGCCCGAGCAGGTGAAGAAGTTCGTCATCCTCGAGACCGACTTCACCGAAGAGAGCGGTCACCTGACCCCGTCGCTCAAGATCAAGCGCAACGTGGTGCTGCGCGACTACGCCAAGGACATCGACGCCCTCTACGGCTGAGGCCGCGCCCGCCCCGCCCATTTCGGCCGACGCCCCTTGTCGGCTGTCGTCGTCGCTGATGAGGGCCGGTCTATACGATGGCTTGCACGGGCGTTGGCCGCGAACTTAAGGGTGGACATGGTTGAGAGCGTCAGCACCGCCAAGCGTGGCAGGTCCGCCCGCGCGGCGGCGGGCGGCCCAGAGGTCGACCTGCGGCAGCTGCTCGCCGGGCTGACCGCGGTACGCGACGGCGACTTCGGCACGCGGCTCCCTGAGGACGGCGACGGCCTCTACAAAGAGATCGCCACCGTCTTCAACGGCATGGTCGACCAGCTCTCGCTGTTCACCTCCGAGGTCACCCGCGTGGCGCGCGAGGTCGGCACCGAGGGCCAGCTCGGCGGCCAGGCCGCGGTGCCGGGCGTCTACGGCACCTGGAAGGACCTCACCGACTCGGTGAACGCCATGGCCGGCAACCTCACCGACCAGGTGCGCTCGATCGCCCAGGTCACCACGGCGGTCGCCAAGGGCGACCTGTCGCAGAAGATCACCGTCTCGGCCCGCGGCGAGATCCTCGAACTCAAGAACACCATCAACACCATGGTCGACCAGCTCTCGTCGTTCGCCGACGAGGTCACCCGCGTCGCTCGCGAGGTCGGCACCGAGGGCCGCCTGGGCGGCCAGGCGCAGGTCACCGAGGTCGCCGGCACCTGGCGCGACCTGACCGACTCGGTGAACTCCATGGCGGGCAACCTCACCGACCAGGTGCGCAACATCTCGCAGGTCGCGACGGCCGTGGCGCGCGGCGACCTGTCGCAGAAGATCACCGTCTCGGCCCGCGGCGAGATCCTCGAACTGAAGAACACGCTCAACACCATGGTCGACCAGCTCTCGTCGTTCGCCGACGAGGTCACCCGCGTGGCCCGCGAGGTGGGCACCGAGGGCCGCCTGGGCGGCCAGGCCGACGTCAAGGGCGTCTCGGGCACCTGGAAGGCGCTCACCGAGTCGGTGAACGTCATGGCGGACAACCTGACCGCCCAGGTGCGCAGCATCGCCGAGGTCACCACGGCGGTCGCCAAGGGCGACCTGTCGCAGAAGATCCGGGTGGACGCCCGCGGCGAGATCCTTGAGCTGAAGGAGACCATCAACACGATGGTCGACCAGCTCTCGGCGTTCGCCGACGAGGTCACCCGCGTCGCGCGCGAGGTCGGCACCGAGGGCAACCTGGGCGGGCAGGCGACCGTCCGCGGCGTGTCGGGCACCTGGAAGGACCTCACCGACAACGTCAACGTGATGGGGTCCAACCTCACCGGCCAGGTGCGCTCGATCGCCCAGGTGGCGACCGCGGTGGCCAGGGGCGACCTGTCGCAGAAGATCACCGTCGAGGCCAAGGGCGAGGTGGCGGCGCTCGCCCAGACGATCAACACGATGGTCGAGACGCTGAGCGCGTTCGCCGACGAGGTCACCCGCGTGGCCCGCGAGGTCGGCACCGAGGGCCAGCTCGGCGGCCAGGCGCGCGTGCCGAACGTCGCCGGAACCTGGAAGGACCTCACCGACAACGTCAACTCGATGGCGAACAACCTGACCAGTCAGGTGCGCAACATCGCCCAGGTCACCACGGCGGTGGCCCAGGGCGACCTCACCAAGAAGATCGACGTCGACGCGCGCGGCGAGATCCTCGAACTCAAGACCACCATCAACACCATGGTCGACCAGCTGTCCTCCTTCGCCGCCGAGGTCACCCGCGTCGCCCGCGAGGTCGGCAGCGAGGGCCGCCTGGGCGGCCAGGCCGAGGTCGAGGGCGTCTCGGGCACCTGGAAGCGCCTGACCGAGAACGTCAACGAGCTGGCGGGCAACCTCACCCGTCAGGTGCGGGCCATCGCCGAGGTCACCAGCGCGGTGACCTCCGGCGACCTCACCCGCTCGATCACCGTGGACGCCTCCGGCGAGGTGGCCGAGCTCAAGGACAACATCAACTCCATGGTGAAGTCCCTGCGCGAGACCACCAGGGCCAACCAGGAGCAAGACTGGCTGAAGACCAACCTGGCCCGCATCTCCGGGCTCATGCAAGGCCACCGCGACCTGGCGGTGGTCGCCGAGCTGGTCATGAACGAGCTGGCGCCGCTGGTCAGCGCCCAGCACGGCACGTTCCTGCTCGCCGAGGAGACCGCCGGCGGCACCGAGCTGCGCGTGGTCGGCGGCTACGGCCACCGCGAGAACTCCCGCCGCTACGCCCTGGGCGACTCGCTGGTCGGGCAGGCCGCGCTGGCCAAGCGCACCATCCTCGTCGAGGACGTCCCGCCCGGCTATCTCACGATCGCCTCCAGCCTGGGCGAGGCGGGGCCGGCGAACCTCATCGTGCTGCCCATCGTCTTCGAAGACCAGGTGCTCGGCGTGATCGAGCTGGCCAGCCTCAACCACTTCACCCAGATCCACCGCGACTTCCTCGAACTGCTCGTCGAGACCATCGGCGTCAACGTCAACACCATCGTCGCCAACGCCCGCACCGGCGCCCTGCTCACCGAGTCGCAGCGGCTGGCGACCGAGCTGCAGGTCGGCCAGGAGGAGCTCCAGCGCTCCAACGCCGAGCTGGAGGAGAAGGCCGAGCTGCTCGCCCGGCAGAACCGCGACATCGAGACCAAGAACATCGAGATCGAGCAGGCCCGCCAGGAGCTGGAGGACCGCGCCCAGCAGCTCGCCCTCGCCTCCAAGTACAAGAGCGAGTTCCTGGCCAACATGAGCCACGAGCTGCGCACCCCGCTCAACTCGCTGCTCATCCTCGCCCAGCTGCTCGCCCAGAACCCGGCGCGCAACCTCACCGCCAAGCAGGTCGAGTACGCCAACGTCATCCACTCCGCCGGCACCGACCTGCTCCAGCTCATCAACGACATCCTCGACCTGTCCAAGATCGAGGCCGGCAAGATGGACCTCACGCTGGAGCCGTTCCACATCCGCCAGCTCCTCGACTACGTCGAGGCGACGTTCCGGCCGCTGACCACCGAGAAGGGGCTGCGGTTCGACGTCCAGGTGGCCCGCGACGTGCCCACCCAGCTGCTGATGGACGAGCAGCGCCTGCGCCAGGTGCTGCGCAACCTGCTCTCGAACGCGGTGAAGTTCACCGAGCGGGGCACCGTCTCGCTGCGCGTCGAGCGCACCACGATGGACCCGCCGAACGGCGCCGGCCGGCACGTCCTGGCCTTCCACGTGACCGACACCGGCATCGGCATCGCCGAGGAGAACCTCTCCCAGATCTTCGACGCCTTCCAGCAGGCCGACGGCACCACCAGCCGCAAGTACGGCGGCACCGGCCTCGGCCTGTCCATCAGCCGCGAGATCGCCACCCTGTTCCACGGCGAGATCCGCGCGGTCAGCACGCTCGGCGAGGGCAGCACGTTCAGCCTCTACCTGCCGATGACCGACTCCGCCGAGGACGACCTGCCGGCCACGTTCAGCGGCACGTTCACAGGCACGGGCGCCAGCACGGGCACGGTCATGGGCACGAGCGCCGCCGGCGTCGCGCACGCCGAGCCGGTGGAGCCGGTCGAGCCGCCCGCCGCCTCACCCGTCCAGAGCGACGACTCCGCGGGCCGCCGCCTGCTCGTCGTCGAGTCGCGGCCGAACGGGCTGCTGTCGCTGCTCGCGCAGAGCGTCGTGGCCGACCTGTCGGAGACCCACGGCCTGGTGCGGGTCACCACGGCGAGCGACCCCGACAGCGCCATGGCCGCGCTCTCCCGTGACGGCTACCACTGCATCGTGCTCGACCTCGGCATGCCGCAGGACGCCGCGGCCGAGTTCCTGCGGCGGCTCGACGACGATCCCGCCCTGCGCTCGCTCCCGGTGCTCGCCCACCACACCCGCAAGCTCACCCGCCCGCAGGAGAACCTCCTCAAGGGCCGCTCTCGCACCCAGCCGCTTGAGCGCCTGCCCAGCCTGGACGAGCTGCGCGAGCGCATCACCCTGCACCTGTCGGCCAAGGGGCCCGGCGACGTGCTGCCGCTGGTGCAGGCCAGCCCCGAGGAGTCGCCGCAGGACGTCGAGAAGGTCGACAGCGGCCTGCTCGGCCGCAAGGTGCTGGTGATCGACGACGACGTGCGCAACGTCTTCGCGCTCACCAACATCCTCGAACTGCACGGCATGCAGGTGCTGTACGCCGAGAACGGCCGCAAGGGCATCGACGTGCTCATGCGCAACGACGACGTCGACCTGGTGCTGATGGACATCATGATGCCCGAGATGGACGGCTACGCCGCCACGACCGCGATCCGCGAGATGCCGCGCTTCGCCAACCTGCCGATCATCGCGGTCACCGCCAAGGCCATGCACGGCGACCGCGAGAAGACCCTCTCGTCGGGAGCCAGCGACTACGTCACCAAGCCGGTCGACGCCGAGGAGCTCATCGACCGCATGCAGCGCTGGCTGCGGCTCTGACCCGCCGAAGCCCCGGGGCGCCGCCCCGCCCGGCCGGCCGGTCAGGGCGTCTAACCCGGTGCCGGCCTCGCCTCGGGCGTGGCCGGCCGCCCTTCGTCCCTGATCCGAAAAGGATGCGCCCATGCCCGTCACCCGTCTCGACGAACACGGACGCCTCTGGGCGGTGACCACGCCGTCCACCGCGTACGTGGTGGGCGTCGAGATCGACCCGGTCACGGGCGAGGCGGCGCCGCTGCAGAAGTACTGGGGGCCGCTCATCGGCGAGGCCGCCGCGCGCCAGGTGGCCGGGGCGAGCGGTGGGCCGTCCACCCCGCACGGCGCGCACCGGCGCGAGACCAGCTTCTCGCGGCCGGTGGAGATCGAGGAGCTCCTGCCGGTGGACGGCGGTCCTCGCTGGGGCACGCCCGCCCTGCAGGTCTCGTTCGGCCATGTGCGCTCGGTCGAACTGCGCTTCACCGGGGCGCGGGCCCACGCCGAGGACGGCGCCGACCGGCTGGACATCGGCCTGGAGGACCGCCATTTCCCGCTCCAGGTGGTCCTCTCCATCCGGGCCTGGCACGACAGCGACGTGCTGGAGCGCTGGGTGACCGTGCGCAACGCCGACCATGACGGCGGCCGCTTCCCCGGACTGTCGATCGGCGTCACCCGCCTGGACTCGGGGAGCTGGTTCATCCCCGACTCCGACGCCTACCGCTACAGCGGCGTCTTCGGCGCCTGGGGCGAGGAGTTCCAGCTCCAGCGGGCCCCGCTGCCCGTCGGGGAGCTGACCTTCACCAGCCGCCAGGGCGTCACCGGCCACCAGGCCAACCCGTGGATCATGATCGACGCGGGCGGGGCCACCGAGGAGCACGGCGAGGTGTGGGGGGTCGCGCTGGCCTGGAGCGGCAGCTGGCGGCTGACCGCCGCCCACCGCCCCGAGGGCGGGGCGGCGGTGTCGGCCGGCTTCGGGCACGACGGCCTGCGCTGGGACCTCGGCCCCGGCGAGGAGCTCACCACGCCGCCGGCGCTCGGCCTGTACGGCGACGGCGGGTTCGGGGCCGCGAGCCGGGCCTGGCACGAGTACGCCCGCCGGCACGTGCTGCCCGAGCCCGCCGAGGAGCGGCCCGTCCTGTACAACTCCTGGGAGGCCACCGCCTTCGACGTCACCGAGGCCGGCCAGCTCGCCCTGGCCGAGATCGCCGCGTCGCTCGGGGTGGAGCTCTTCGTCATGGACGACGGCTGGTTCGGCGCCCGCGACGACGACCACCGCGCCCTGGGCGACTGGTGGCCGCATCCGCGGCGGTTCCCCGACGGGCTGGGCGGCCTGTTCGACGGCGTGCGCGCCCTCGGCATGCGGGCCGGCCTGTGGGTGGAGCCCGAGATGGTCAACCGCGACAGCGACCTGTACCGGTCCCGTCCCGAGTGGGTGCTGCGCATGGACGACCGGCGCCAGGACGAGAGGCGCCAGCAGCTGGTGCTGAACTTCGCGCGCGAGGACGTGCGCGAGTGGGCGCTCGGCTGGCTGGACCGCCTGGTGGCCGAGCTCCGCCTCGACTACTTCAAGTGGGACATGAACCGCCCGTTCACCCAGGCCGGCCGGCCCGAGCGGGCCGCCCGGCAGGACCTGCTGTGGATCGAGCACACGCGCGGCGTCTACCAGGTGATGGCGGCGCTGCGCGAACGCCACCCGGGGCTGCGCATCGAGTCGTGCTCCAGCGGCGGCGGGCGGGTGGACTTCGGCATTTTGCGGCACACCGACGAGGTCTGGCCCTCCGACAACACCGACGCGCTGGACCGCCAGCCGCTGCAGCACGGCTTCTCCCAGGTCTACCCGGCCGTCACCATGTCGGCCTGGGTCACCGACTCCCCGAACCCGGTCACGCGGCGGTCGGTGCCGCTGCGCTACCGGTTCCACGTGGCCATGGCCGGCGTCCTCGGCATCGGCGGCGACCTCACCGAGTGGTCCGCGGCCGAGCTGGCGGAGGCGGCCGAGCTGGTCGCGCGGTACAAGGCGGTCCGGGGCGTCATCCAGCACGGCGCCCAGTACCGCCTGGCCGGCGCGCCGGGCCGTGAGCGGTCGGCCGTGCAGTACGTGCGGGACGAGCACGTGGTCGTGCTGGTGTACAACCCCTCGGGTCGTGGCGGGCGCGGCTCGCGCTGGCTGCGGCTGACCGGGCTGGACCCCGAGGCGCTGTACGAGGTGGTCGAGGGTGGCGACACCGGCGGCGTGCCGGGCAGGCTCGTCCAGGGCGCGCGGATGTACGGCGCGGCGCTGATGGCGGTGGGCGTCCGCCCGGCCGCGTGGGAGCCGACGGGCGCCGACTACCGCAGCGACATGGTCGTCCTGCGCCGGGTGTCCTGAAGGCCGCCGAAGGCGCGGCTCCGGCGGACGGGCGGGCCGGGGCGGCTCCCGCGGCCCCCGCCGGTCCGCGAGGCGGTCAGGAAGCGCCGCCCAGGCGCTTGGCGGCCCAGGAGGCGATGCTGGCCCGGGAACGGACGCCGAGCTTGTTCATGATGCGGTCGACGTGTCCTTCCGCGGTGCGCTGGGAGATCACCAGCCTCGCCGCGATCTCCTTGTTCGACCGTCCCTCGGCGACGAGCGAGGCGACCTGCCGCTCCCGCGGCGTCAGCTGGAGCAGCGACGCGTCGGCGGGGGCCCTGTCGGCGCAGGCCGGCGCGCGGCGCGCCTCGCCGAGCGCGTAGGCGACGGCGGCGTCGAAGGGGACGTTCGCGGCCCGCCTGCGGGCGGCCTCGAAGGCGTCCTCGCCGATGGCCTCCCTGACCTGCGCCCGGCAGCGCACGCTCCAGCCGCGCAGGGTGCCCCAGTCGAACAGCGGCGCGCCGATCGGCTCCCACATCTTCTCGCTCATGCCCAGCATCAGCGCGGCGCCCTCCGCGTCGCCGTTCGCCATGGCGGTCCAGGCCAGGAACTCCATGCAGAACGGGATGCCGAGCTTGTCGGTGATGCGGCGCTTGATGTGCAGCGACTCGCGCGCGTACCTCTCCGCCAGCAGCAGGTCGCCGCGGCTCCACCAGGTGACGGCGAGGTTCCACAGGGCCCACGACCGCGTCCAGCACTCGCCGTGCGCCTGGCAGAGCGCCACGCACTCCTTGCACAGCCTCACGCCGCGGTCCACGTCGCCGAGCAGGCTGACGACCATGCCGAGCTGGCAGGACACGACGGTGGTCACCGAGGTGAGCTCGCCGGTGGCCTGGTGGTGGGCCATGGCCTGCTCCAGGTACCGGACGGCGTCGGGCAGCCGGTCCTTGGTCCACATCGCGGTGCCCATCCACTGGGTGGCGTGGGCGAGCGCGGTGTCGTCGCCCAGTCGCCGCGCCAGGTGAGTGCACTCGGTGAGGACGGAGAGCGAGTGCGAGATGTCGCCCTGCCCTGTGGCGACCCAGCCGGCCACCCACAGCGCCTTGGCCCGCTCGCGGGTGGGTTCGGTGTCCAGGGCGAGCACCTGGTCCAGCCAGCGCCGGCCGTCGCGGACGGCACGGCCGATCCAGTACCACCAGAGCGCGCCGATCATCCGCAGCCCGGTGCGGACCTCGGCGGGCTCGCCGAGGCAGAACTCCAGGGCCGCCCACACGTTGGGCTGGTCGGTGAGGAAGCGGTCCAGCCAGGCGGGCTGGCGCGGCCCGAACCAGTCGGCCTCGGCCTCCTCGGCCAGGCGCAGGTAGTAGTCGCGGTGCCGGCGGCGCGTCGCGGTCTCCTCGCCGCTCTGGGCCAGCCGCTCGCGCCCGTAGTCCCGGATGGTCTCCAGCATTCCGTAGCGGACGCCGGAGCCGTCGCCGGTGCGGCCGAGCACCGACTTGTCGACCAGGCCCGCCAGGCCGAACGTCACCTCGCCCGGCGCGAGGCCGCCGCACGCGCACACCTCCTCGGCGGCCTTCAGGTCGATGCCGCCGGAGAACACCGACAGCCTCGCCCACAAGGTCCGCTCCAGCTCCGTGCACAGGTCGAAGCTCCACTCGATCGCCGCGCGCAGGGTCTGGTGCCGCGGCACGCCGACGCGGTAGCCCCTGGTGAGCAGCCGGTAGCGGTCCTCCAGCCGGGCCAGAAGCTGCTCCACCGACAGCGCCCGCAGCCGCACCGCCGCGAGTTCGATGGCGAGCGGCAGCCCGTCCAGCCGGCGGCACAGCGCGGCCACGGCGCTCTCGTTGCCCTTGTCCAGGGTGAAACCGGTCACCGCGGCCGACGCCCGGTCCTCGAACAGCGCCAGCGCCTCGTACCCCGAATCGATGTCCCCGCTCGGGTCCAGGGGTCCCTCCGCGCCGGGCAGGGCCATCGGCGGCACCCGCCACACGTGCTCCCCGGGCAGCCCCAGGGGCTCGCGGCTGGTGGCCAGCACCCTCAGCCCGGGGGCGGCCGGCAGCAGAACGCCGAGCAGGTCGCCGCAGGCTTCCAGCACGTGCTCGCAGTTGTCCAGGACGAGCAGCAGACGCCGGTCCGCGAGGTGATCGGCCAGGGCGTCCACGGGGTCGCGGGTGGAGATGGTGTCGGGGGCCTCCACGGCCTCGGCCACCGCGCTGCCGACGAGTGAGGCGTTGTTCACCTTGCCCAGTTGGACCAGTCGGACGCCGTCGGGGAAGGTCCGTTGGAGCTGCCGGGCCACGTGGAGCGCCAAGCGGGTCTTGCCGACGCCGCCGACCCCGGTCAGCGTGACCAGGCGTGATCGGGACAGCAGGTTCTTGACCTCGGTCGTCGCCTGCCTCCGGCCGACGAAGGTGGTCATCTCGCAGGGCAGGCCGCCTGCTCTCTGCCTCACCGCGGCGATCATTGGCATCACATCCGCCGACCTGGACAAAGTGGCCTACTAGCCACCCAAAGCGCACATTCGGCTACTAACTTCGTATTAGACGGCAATCAACACATATGTCAAGTTCGGGCGGTGGGAGAGCCCGAACCGTCCAGCAGGTCGGCGAACCGCTCGGCGACCAGATCCCAGCGCCATTCGCGCTCGATCCACTCACGGCCGCGCGCTCCCATGCGCCGTGCCCGCCGCGGGTCGCGCAGCAGGCCGATCAGCGCGGAGGCCACCTCGGCCGGGTCGCGGCCGTCCACGACGAGACCGGTCTCGCCGGGCCGGACGGCGTCGGGCGCGCCACCCGAGGCCCCGGCGACGACCGGCAGTCCGGTCGCCGACGCCTCCAGGTAGACGATGCCGAGCCCCTCCACGTCCATGCCGCCGAGGCGGGTGCGGCACGGCATGGCGAACACGTCCCCCGCGTCGTAATACGACGGCAGGCTGCTCCACGGCACCGACCCGGTGACGATCACCGACCCGCCGATGCCCCGCTCCGCGATCGCCCGTTCCAGCGCGGGGCGCGCCGGACCGCCGCCGACCAGCAGCAGGACGGCGTCCGGCACCTCCAGCAGCACCCTCGGCCAGCAACGGACCAGCGTGTCCTGCCCCTTGCGCGGCACCAGGCGCGAGACGCACACCACGACGGGACGCTCGCCGATCCCCAGCGCGGCCCGTACCCCGGCGCCACCGGCCCCGGGGTGGAACACGCGGGTGTCCACGCCCGGCGCGAGGCGGACCAGCCGGCCAGGAGGCACCACCCGCACGAGCCGCTCGCGGGTGTACTCGCCGAGGTAGGTGACCACGTCCGCGCGGGCGCCGATGCGCGCCAGCATCCCGCGCGCCAGGGGGACCCCGGCCCACGCGGCCTCGTGCCCGTGGGTCAGCATGACCACCCGCCGGGCCCCGGCGGCGCGCAGGGCGGGCGCGAGCAGCCCGAGCGGGGCCGCGGCGCCGAACACGACCGTGTCGCAGCCCTCGGACCTGACCAGCTCGGCCGCCCGCCTGGCGACCTCGGGGAGCGGCAGCATCAGCGAACCGGCGTGGCGGACCACCCGGTACGGCTGGCGCGCGTCGAACTCCTCCCAGCCGCGCCAGCGGGAGGCGTACACCACGACCGAGCCGGGCGGCCGGCGCACGGCGAGCGCGTGCACGAACGCCTGGATGCCGCCGGGCCGCGGCGGGAAGTCGTTGGTGACGATGAGCGTCCTGGCAGGCCCGGGGCCGCGTCCGGCGGGGATCACGGCTCGGGCAGGCCGTGTACGCGTGCCCAGGAGCGCGCGGCCGCGAGGCGCTGCGAGGCGGTGGGGTGCGAGGCGTACATCAGGTATTCGAAGGCGTTGGGCGTCAGGTCGGAGATGTTGGTCGCGGCCAGCCGTCTCTGCATCGCGGCGAACGTGGCGGCGTCGCGGGTGAGGTCGAGCGCGTGGACGTCGGCCCTGGCCTCGATCTGGCGGCTGACGAGGTTCTCCGCCGGCCCGGACAGCACGGTGGCCAGGCTCATCAGGCCCAGCAGGACGCCGACCGCGCGGGGGTCGGCCGCCGACGCGACGCCCGTGCGGCGCCTGATCGCGGGCAGCGAGACCACCAGGTACAGCAGGCAGGCTCCCGCGGCGGCTCCGAGGGCGCCGATCAGCGTGCCGTACAGGACGTCGCCGCGCTTGGCGTGGCCGAGCTCGTGCGCCACGACCAGCTCGACCTCGCCTGCCGGGGCGCGCAGCAGTGTGTCGTAGACGACGATGCGGCGGGTGGCGCCGAAGCCGGAGACGTAGGCGTTGAGCGCCGTGGTCCTGCGGGAGGCGTCGGCGACCAGGACGTCCTCCACCGGGACGCCGTCGCGGTCGGCCATGGCGATCAGCTCCGAGCGCAGCCGGCCGGGAGGAAGCGGGGTGAAGTCGTTGAACAGCGGCTCCACGACGAGCGGGTAGACGAACGACGCGGCCACGGTGAGCAGGAACGCCCCGGCCGCCGCGGGCGCCCACCAGCGGCGCGGGGCGCGGCGGGCCAGCCAGACGACCGCGAGCACCATGATCGCGACGAGCGCGGTCTGGACGGCGAAGCTCTTGAGCCGGTCGGCCGACCACGCGGGCCAGTGCTGGGTGGACAGGCCGTACTGGCGCAGGCGGGTCTCGTACCACATGCCGAGCGGCCACTTGATCGCCAGGCTGACGGCGGAGAGGGCGACGACGCCGAGCAGCGCGCGCAGCCACCACGGCCCTTGGATGCGTTCCACGACCCACGCGCCGGCCGGGGTCGCGACCAGCACGCCGGCGACGGCGAGCGTCACCGCCAGCGACAGGTACACCGGCACGTTGACGGCGGCGTCGAAGGCGTCGGCGCGCGCGATCTGTGCCGCGGTGAAGTCGCGCGCGGGGTCGGGCGCGACGGCGGGGGCGGAGGCGGGCAGCGGGCGCCACGGCGTGGTGACGGCGACCACGGCCGCCAGCGCCGCGCCGAGCACGACCAGAGCGGCGCCGGCCGCGCGCGACCCCGGGCCGGCGCCCGCGCGGGCGTCCTCGGCCGGCTCCGCCACGCGATCGGCCCCGTCGTTTCCGTGCATGCTCTCCCCTGCCCCGTCACCGCGCCCGTGATCACCGAAGCTGGGCTCGGACGTACTGTCGCCAGGCGGCGGTGAACTCCGCGAGGCTCATGCGGAGCGTACGGGACAGCGCCGCTCGCACGTCGCCGTGCCTGGACTCACGGTAGAGGGTCACCAGGGCGCGCTCGCCGAAGCGCCCCGCGACATACCGGCAGGCGAGCCAGGCCTCCTCGTACGCCTGGGCGAGCCGCGCCGAGCCGGCGGCGAACGCGTCCGGGCCGGGAAGCTCCGAGGGCGTCCGCCCGGCGCGCACCTCGCCGGCCAGCTCGGCGGCGGCGCGGCGCACCGGGATGCCGGCGTCGAGGTAGCCCACGTAGTCGGCGAACCCCTCCACCAGCCACTTCGGGGTGCGCCCGTCGAGCGCCGCTCCGGTGGCGAGGTGGGTGATCTCGTGGGCGAGCACGACGTCGCGTCCCACCTCGCTGAGCCGGGCGAACGACCGCGGCTCGACGATCACCCGGTCGGCGCCCGCCACCGCCGCGAGGCCGCTCACCGACGCCGGGGCGGCCAGCACGGCCGCCTGCGCGGTGGTCGCGGGCACCAGGACCAGCGGGCGCACCGGACCGGCGACGCGGGCCACGAGCAGACTCGCGCGGTCGGCCCGGCGCGCCAGGTCGGCAGGCCCGGACAGGCCCGCCCCCGGCGCCAGGACCACCAGCGAGCGCTCGCCGTGGAACGTCCGCGCGCCGGACCAGATCTCGGGATGCTCCCTGATCACCGCCCGCGCCCGCCGCCCGAGGTCGTCGCCGGCGGCGACGGGACCGGTCAGCACGGCCAGCAGCCCCGCCAGGACGGCCCAGAGCCACACGACGCGCATGCGGGCAATCTACCTGCTCGCTCTCGCCCCATATCGGTATGGCGGGGGCGTGGACGTGCGAAAGCCCCGGCCGCCTCGAGGGGGAGAGACGGACGGGGCCTTCACGACCTCGCGGCCGGGGGACGGACCGCTCTGGTCGACCGGCGGTGGGGGCACCGACCGGGCAGAGTCGCGGCGCCGGGGAGCGCTCGGGGTCAGGCGGCGGGGCGGACGGCTCCGACGAACGACGCCTTGCGGTAGCCGGCCAGCTTGTCGATCCGCACCCGCGCGCCGCTGTGCGGGGAGTGGATCATCTTGCCGTGCCCGACGTACATGCCGACGTGGCCGAGCCCGTAGAAGAACATCAGATCGCCCGGCTTGAGGTGCTTCCAGGAGATCTTCTTCCGAACCGAGCGGAACTGGCCGGCCGCGACGCGGGGCAGCTTCACGCCGGCCTTGCGCCAGGAGTACACCATCAGGCCGGAGCAGTCGAACGCTCCCGGGCCGCTGGCGCCCCAGCGGTAGGGGTCGCCGATCTGCTTCTTGGCCACCGCGACGGCGGTGTGCGCCTTGATCCGCTGCCGCGCCGCCCGGCTGAGCTTCGCGGTGCTCTTGCTCTTGCTCTTGGCCGTGCTGGAGGTGGTGGCGGAGCCGCTCGCCTCGCTCACCGTGGCGGAGCCGGTGGGCTCCTCCGCCCCGGTGATGCTCGGCGTCTCGATCAGCCCGGCGGGGCCGTAGACGTCGGACGGTCCCGAAGAGCTCTGAGCGGTGGTCGCCGTGGTGGCGTCAGCCGCCGTCGCCTGTGTCGCGACGGCCCCCACGGAGGCCGTCATGGTGAGTGCCACACCGCTGAGAGAGAAGCGGGCAATGCGCGACAGACGAGGGTTCTGGGTGGTGCTGGACAGGATCGCTCCTTGATTCTTCCACTCATGCCTACCGGGTTAGCTGACGGATTCGGGCCTGGAAGCAGCCCTACGACGTCATAGACGTCGATTCACCCCTGATCCCGAAAAAAAGGATCTATTGGGTCCCCGGTTCCGTGCTCCTTGCCGCACGGATTCGGCAGGTCACCGCCCCTGGGGGCCTGGTTCACGCCTGAATCAGGCGACGGTGACCGCTGGATTGTGGTACTGAACCCGGACCGGTGAGACCGGCCCGGTTCGCGACGGCATGGCGTGCTCGCCGCGGCCCAGAAGTTACCCAGATCCTCAAATTGAGGCAAAGCCATGACAAAGAGTCATAGATCAAATAAGCGACTTGTAAATCACGGAACCCCTGCACAACAAGGGCATCTGTTACCCGAATGTGATTCCCCTCACACACCTCGAAACGTGACCCGCACTGAGTCACATCAGTCACTCCTGTCACAGCTGTCGCGAGCGATCTGAGCGAGGAACGGTCCACGCGGGGCGCGGACGGTGGCCGAGAGGTGACCGTGGGCGACGACTCCGGCAGGTGCGCGACACCTATTCCGCAACAGCCGTTGGACAACGACTACTGCGCAATGCTCATTACGCAAGAGTCATTGCACAAAGTCGATTGCGTATGCCAGGGTGAGGTCATGGCGAACCAAGAAGTACGACAGATCACCGACTCACGCGTGCTGGCCGCCCTGTCGCATCCCATGAGGAGGCGGCTGATGGACGCGCTGAAGGTCTACGGCCCCTGCACCGCGAGCATGCTGGCCGAGCACACCGGCCAGGCCGTCGCCAACGCCAGCCACCATCTGCGCGTCCTCGCCACGAGCGGCCTGATCGAGGAAGCGCCCGAGCTGGCCCGCGACCGGCGTGAGCGATGGTGGCGGCTCGTCTCGGCGGAGATGCGCTGGACCGAGTCGGACTTCGACGGCGACCCGGCCACCGCCGCCATCGCCAGCGCGGCCGCGTCCATCAACCTCGACCACCACGTCAACATGGTCCGCGCCTGGTACGCCGCGAGCGACGAGACGCGGCAGGCCTGGCAGGACGCCCCGTTCTCCGCCGACAAGTGGCTGCGGCTCACCCCGGAGGAGCTTGCCGAGTTCGAGGAGCAGTTCCTCGAACTGCTCAGCCGCTGGGGCTCCCGCGAGATCCCCGACGACGGACGCGACCGCGAGCCGGTCTTCGTCTTCGCCTTCGCCGTCCCGGCGCGGCCATGAGCGCCCTCACCGCCGACCCCGGCGCCGCGCCGAAGGCACGCGGCCGCCGTGGCGGGTTGCTGCGCCACCGCGATTTCCGGCTGCTGTGGGCCGGCGAGACCACGAGCGGCCTCGGCAGCGCCCTGACCTCGGTCGCGCTGCCGCTGGTCGCGATCACGGTCCTGCGCGCGAGCACGTTCGAGGTGGCGCTGCTGTCCGCCGCGGCGTGGATCCCCTGGCTGATCATCGGCCTGCCCGCCGGGGCCTGGGTCGACCGGCTGCCGCGCAGGCCCATCATGCTCGCCTGCGACGCCGCCTCGTTCCTGTTGTTCCTCAGCGTGCCGGCGGCGGCCTGGCTGGGCCTGCTCACCATCGGCCACCTGCTGGCGGTCGCGTTGCTGACCGGCACGGCGAAGGTGTTCTTCCAGACGGCCTACCAGGTGTACCTGCCGGCCGTCGTGGGCCCGGCCGACCTGCCTGAGGGCAACGCCAAGCTCCAGGGCGGCGAGTCGGCCGTCCAGGTGGTGGGCCCCGGCGTCGCGGGCCTCGTCGCCCAGGCGTTCGGCGCGGTCGCCGCCCTGGTCGGCGACGCGGTGAGCTTCCTGGTCTCGGCCCTCTGCCTGCTCGGCATCAGGGCCCGGGAGACCCCGGCCCGCAGGGAGCGGCGGACGACCACGCTGCGGCACGAGATCGGCGAGGGGATGCGCTTCGTCCTGCGCGACCCCTATCTGCGGGTGCTCACCGTCTTCGGCGCCGCGAGCAACCTCGGCCTGATGGGGTACCAGGCCATCCTCGTGGTCTTCCTGGTGCGCGAAATCGGCGTGAGCCCCGGAACGGTGGGCGGGCTGCTGGCCGCGATGTCCCTGGGCGGCGTGGCCGGCGCGGCGTGCGCCACCCTCCTGTGCCGGCGTTTCGGCAGCGCCCGCGCCATGATCGGCTGCGAGCTGCTCGGCGCGCCGTTCGGGCTGCTCATCCCACTGGCGAACCGCGGGGGCGGGCTGGCGCTCGCGGTGGCGGGCGGGTTCGTCGTCGTCGCGGGGGTCGTGGCGGGCAACGTCATCAAGGCGAGTTTCCGGCAGACCTACACTCCCCCGCATCTGCTTGGGCGGGTGTCGGTGAGCATGCAGTTCGTCAACTACGGCACCATCCCCCTCGGCGCGCTCCTCGGCGGGGCGCTCGGCGGCGCCATCGGCACCCGCGCGTCAATGTGGGTCTTCATGGCCATGCTCGCCCTGACGGGCCTGATCCTGCTGACCGGCCCCCTCAAGCGCCGCCGCGACCTCCCCTCCTCCCCCGGCCTGACGGCCCCGGGCGCCGGTCAGGGGCGGACGGCGCCGATGATGCCCCGGTAGCTGGAGAGCGGCACGACCTTCACGACGTCCCCGGTGCGCGGCGCGTGGACCATCTTGCCGCCGCCCGCGTACATCCCGACGTGACCGAGGCCGCCGTTGAAGAGCAGGTCGCCCGGCTGCAGGGCGTTCAGCGGAACCCTGCGGGAGGCGCCCCAGGAGTACTGCTGGGCGGCGGTGCGGGGCAGGCTGACCCCCGCGGCCCGCCAGGACGCCTGGGTGAGGCCCGAGCAGTCCCACGCGCCCGGGCCGGTGCCGCCGTAGCGGTAGGGCTTGCCGACCTGGGCGAAGGCGAACTGCAGCGCCGCACGGGCGTTGCCGGAGGCCGGTCCGGTGTACTTGATGCCGAGACTGTTGGGATTGCCGGCGTTGTAGGCGTTGAGCCGGCGAAGCAGCCGCTCTTGCTCCCCGACCAGCTTCTCGACGTCCTTCTTCTGCTTGCGCAGGTCGTCCAGGAGCTTGACGGCCTTGTCGTAGGCGCCCTTGGCCTTGTCGCGCTGACCTTTGAGCGAGTGGGTGGCCTGCTCGTACTCGGTGATCGTCCGCGACCGGCCCGCCGACATCTGGTCCACGGACGCCAGCCCCGCGAGCAGCGACTCGGGGTCGGGCTGGGTGATCAGGTTCGACCAGGACAGGACGTCACCGGACTGGTAGGTGCTCACCGCGACCGACACCAGGCCGAGACGCAGTTCGTCGACGCGGCCGAGTTCCTTCTTCAGCCGGTCGTTGAGGGAGTTGTACTCCTTCCTGGCCTTCTTCCAGTTCTCACCGGCCAGGTTGTAGCGGTCGACCACCTTGTCGGCCTGCTCGTCGAGCTTGGCGAGCCGCGCCTTGGCCTGCGCGATGGTGGGCTTCGGTTCCGCCTCGGCCCCGCCCGTCTGGGTCGCCATGACGGCGACGATCAGACCCGCGGCCAAAGGTATACGCCCTACCGCCCAGATCCCACGCACGACCACTGGGACGCCAGCTCCCTCTGCGAGACAAGTGAGACAACCTGGGCGGTGATCCTACAGAAAAGGTATGGACACCTGCACCTCTTCGTCGAGAAATGCTGAGGAACCGGCAATTAAGACCGCCCGCATTACGCGGTCGGCCACGACCGGCACCCGTACCCGCGAACCGTCGTCAGCGCGAGCGGGCGAGAGGGGCCGGGTGCCCGGGAACGACACCGGCACCACGACCCACGCCGACGCCGCCGCGGGCGCGTCCGCCGTGAGCGGGCGGCCTTCGGCGTCAGGAGCGGCCGAGGCGCCGCAGCAGCAGCATGGCCGGGACAGGGCGGGCGCCCATGCGGCGCACCGAGTCGGCGACCTCGCGGTCGGAGGACACCACGGCGACCGCCCGGCCGGGCGGCTCGGCGCGCACGAGCTGCCGGATGAGGTCGTCGGCGATCTCCCCCGGCGCGCTGAACAGCACGCGCACGCCGCGCGGCGCCGACACCTGCACCGGGCCGTTCAGCTCGGCGCCGTCGAACACGCAGGTGACCTCGACCCTGGTCTGCACGGCAAGCCCGCCGAGGCCGGTGAGCAACCGCGAGCGCTGGTCGAGCAGCGTGAGCGACGGATAACCGGTCTTGGTGACGTTGTAGCCGTCGATGACGAGGTGGAGGTGCGGGATGGCCAGCAGCTGGTCGAGCAGCGCCGGATCGTCGTCGGCGAGGGCGCGGGCGGGCACGGTGCGCACCGAGGGGTTCCCCGGGCTCACGGCGCTCACGGAGTCGGCCGGCTTGCTGATGGCCACCGGCAGCGCCAGCTCGCTGCGCAGGCCGGCGGCCGCGTCCTGGAGGGTGTCCAGCAGCACGCGGATGCGGGCGTCCTCGATGCTGCGGCCCTCGCGCGCCGCGCGGCGGCTGGCCTCAAGGGCACGCTCGGCGTCCGACAGGCGCTCGCGGAGCTTGCGCAGCTCGCTTTCTGCCGCGCTGGTGGCCGAGGACACCGAGGCCCGGATCTCCTGCTCCAGCGACCGCAGCTCCGCCGCCCGCTCCTCGGCCAGCCTGCCGCGCTCGCGGGCGTCGTGCAGCCTGCGCCGCAGGTCGGCGACCTCGGCGCGGGACGCCTTGAGCTGCTCGCGCAGCCTTTCCGCCTCCTCCTTCGCGGCGGCCTTCTGCGCCGCGAGCTGCTCGCGCAGGCGCACGACGGTCTGCTCCTGGGCGCTGCCCTCGGCGACGGCGGCCGCCTGCTCAAGATCGGCGCGGGCGGTCTCCACGAGGTCGGGCCAGCCGGGCGGCCGTGTCAGGTAGGCGGCGGCGGCCACGAGCACCGGCTCGGCCGCGGGCGGGACCATGCCCTCCTCCAGGCTGGCGACCAGCTCGGGCCAGGCCTGCTGGAGGCTCTCTGCGACGATCTCGCGGAACTCCTTGTCGGTCTCCAGCTGCGCGGCGATCGGCGCGCTGCCCAGGCGGGCGCGCTTGCGCGGATCGAACCTCGCGATGCCCTTCAACGGCGCGGGAATCGCGGCGGGCTGCATCGTGCCGAGCACCTGAGCGGCGAGCTCGACGACGTGTAAGCGGACCTGCTCGGGCAGCGGGCGAGACAGGCCTTCTCCGGCTGAACTCATCCGTCGTCCCCTAGCTGACTGGCCATTCAAAATTCGTCTATCCGTTAAGGGTACGGCTGGTGCGTTCGTGGTCAGCGCGCTTCCCACCGGGTTCCTCACCCCACGGCCGCCCCACACGACCCTTGTCGTACCCCGTGCCGCCGCGTCGCGCGCCCGGCGAGCGACGGGAGTTCGAGGCATAACCCCAGTTGTACGGCGGTGCCGCCGACGACGGACGAGGCGCCCGCCGCCCGTCCCGCGCCCTCCGGCGCGCCGCCGGAGCACCACAGCAACACCGCCACACAAAGCGACCGCCCCCGCACACGAGGCGACCCCCGGCCGACGACCGGCGGCCCGGCTGTCGCGGAGGGCACCGTGCATCACGCCCCCCGCGGGAGGTCTCTCATCGCCCCGCGGAGATGTCCTTCACGCCCAAACGGCATGCCGGTGCGGAACTGTCGGACCGCGATCGTATGGTCATGGGCGTGGAGATCGGGGTTCAAGGAACGCTTGACGATTTGGGCACGCCTCTCGACCAGGTGACCTTCGTCGTGTTCGACCTGGAGACGACGGGCGGGTCGTCCGCCGAGCACGCCATCACCGAGATCGGCGCGGTCAAGGTGCGCGGCGGCGAGGTCCTCGGCGAGTTCGCCACCCTGGTCGACCCCGGCCGTCCCATCCCGCCGTTCATCACCGTGCTCACCGGCATCACCGACGTGATGGTCATGGCCGCGCCGCGCATCGAGAAGGTCCTGCCCGCGTTCCTCGAGTTCGCGCGCGGGGCCACGCTGGTGGCGCACAACGCCCCCTTCGACGTCGGTTTCATCAAGGCGAACTGCCAGGCCCTCGGCTACCCGCCGCCGGTCAACCCCGTGGTCGACACCGCCGATCTCGCCCGGCGGGTGCTGACGCGCGACGAGGTGCCCAACTGCAAGCTCTCGACTCTGGCCCGCGTGTTCCGCAGCTCCACTGAGCCGTGCCACCGCGCCCTGGCCGACGCCAAGGCGACCGTCGACGTGCTGCACGTGCTCATCGAGCGCGTCGGGGCCTACGGCGTGCAGACCCTCGAAGAGCTCAAGGGCTTCGTCCGCGCCCCCACCCCCGAGCAGAAGCGCAAACGCCACCTGGCGGCGAGCATCCCGAGCGCTCCCGGCGTCTACGTCTTCGAAGACGAGCGCGGCGAGGCGCTGTACGTCGGCAAGAGCGGCGATCTGCGGCAGCGGGTCAGGTCCTACTTCACGGCCAGTGAGACCCGGCCGCGCATCCGCGAGATGATCGGCATCGCCGAGCGGGTGCGGCCGATCGTCTGCGCCACCGGCCTGGAGGCCGAGGTGCGCGAGCTGCGGCTCATCGGGGCGACCAAACCCCGCTACAACCGCCGGTCCCGCTTCCCCGAGAAGGTCGTCTGGCTCAAGCTGACCGACGAGCCCTTCCCCCGCCTGTCCATCGTCCGCGAGGTCAAGGCCGACCAGGCCACCTACCTCGGCCCCTTCACCTCCGCGCGCGGCGCCGAGGACGCCCGGTCGGCGCTGCACGAGGCGGTGCCGCTGCGGCAGTGCACCGAGCGCATCACCACGCGCACCCACCGGCCCGCGTGCGTGCTGGCCGAGATGGGGCGCTGCGGGGCTCCCTGCGAGGGCCGCCAGGGGGTCGACGACTACCGGCGCCACGCCGACGAGGCCCGCGCCGCCATGGAGCACGACCCCGGGCCGGTGTTCTCGGCGCTGGAGGCCCGCATGCAGCGGCTGGCCGCCGAGCAGCGCTACGAGGAGGCCGCGGTCGACCGCGACCGCCTGGCCGTCTACGTCCGCACGGCGGCGCGCATGCAGCGGCTGCGGTCGCTGACCGGCATCCCCGAGATGATCGCGGCGAGCCCGGCGTTCGACGGGGGGTGGGACATCCACGTCGTGCGGCACGGCCGGCTGGCGGCGGCCGGCGTGATGCCGAGGGGCGCCCACCCGACGCCGTACGTCGACGCCCTCGTCGCCACCGCCGAGACCGTGACCCCCGGCCCGGGGCCCCTGCCGGCCGCCATCGCCGAAGAGACCGAGTGCATCCTGCGCTGGCTCGACTCCCCCGGCGTCCGGCTGGTCCACGTCGATGGCACCTGGAGCCTTCCCGCCCGCGGCGCCGCCCGCCTGAAAGCCCGCATCGACCGCGCCTACGACGGCCCGCACCCCTACGAAGGCCCTCGCACCCGTTCTCCCCGCGAAGGCCGCCCCCTCCGCTGACGCGCCGCTCCCCCTGGGCACCGGCGCGCTGGGCAGAAGACCGCGCATTTGCGTCTGTTATTCGCGGACGCGGATATTCCGATAGAGAGATGTGGCGGGCGGGTCACATACCGTGTCACCCTCCGATCGGCTTCTCTTGATGCGGAGGGCGGGCATTGTCAGCGAAAAGGGTGTCACCCGCCGCGTTGTCTTCTCGCAGTGCGGCGAGTCGGACGCGGGCGATCGTTTCCACGGTGCGCCGGGCGGGTTCGGTAAGGCGTCCGGCCGAGGCGGCCGATCGGGTCTGCGCCCAGGCCCACCGCTGGTGCCGGTTGAGCAGCAGCAGCGTCACCAGCCAGAACACCCCGTCGGACGAGGCCAGCGAGGCGACCAGGACGACCGCGGCGCCGACCAGCAGCCCAGGCGTGCCATGCGCGGCGGCGGCGACGACCGCGAAAGGGACACCCGCCACTATTCTCGCCGATCCCGCCATTTCCGTCAGTCGGCATGAATTCTCTCTTCGCATGCCCTTCACCACCATGACCCCCGGTGAATGGCGCCGATGCAGGCGTGGATCATCTGCTCTCCTCCTCGGGCCGAAGCCGTGTGAAGGGTTGTGGCGCGCCATCGCCGAAGGTCCGGGCAGAAACCAAGATTTTTCCGTTGTTCTCTCCGAGCGCCGTGCCACGCCGCCGGTCGGGTGGTGACCATGCGCGACGAGCCCGAGGAGTTGTCCGATCGCGAACTGGTCGTCCGAGCGTCCTATCCGCTGACCAGGCAGGCCGCGCTGCAGGCCATCTACGAGCGCTATCACCTCCGCATCCTGCGGTTCTGCGCCGACCGGCTGCGCTACCAGGACGGCGCGGTCGACGCCGCCGCCGACACCTTCGCCGAGCTCATCCGGCACTTCGCCGAGGACAAGACCCTGCGCGATCCCGACGCGCTCGCGGCCTTCCTCTACCGGATCGCCGACCGGCGCACCATGCGGTACATGCGCGGCGGCGACCCCGGGAAGGGCCACCGTCCCGGTCTGGACATGCTCGGCGTCAACGACGTCTCCCAGATGGACCTCAGCGAGACCTTCGGCCTGACCCCGGCCGAAAGCTTCGAGATGAGCCGCGCCGAGGACTCCGCCGGCCTGGACCGGGTCCGTCACCTGCTCGACACCCACGTCGTGACCACTTTCACCCCCGCTCAGCGGAGGATGTACGAGGCGTCGGTGCGCCGCGGCATGTACGGCAAGCCGCTCGCCGACCACCTCGGCATGACACCGGACCAGGCCAAGAACACCGCCGAACGCGTCCGCAAGCTCGCCGAGAACGGATTCGCCGCCTTGGTGCTGTTCCGCGACGCCCGCCGGGTCTGCCCCGACCTCGACCGCATCATCCTCGGCGCCGTCGCCCGGGACGGCGACACGTTCACCGCTCAGCTCCGCGAGCAGATCGTCCGGCACTTCGACACCTGCCCGGCCTGCCAGAACTGCGAGGTCTGCAACCCCTTGCGCCGCCGCCTGATCGCCCCCTACTCCCCCGCGCTGGTCCCGGTCGTCTATGCCACCGAGCTACGCGAGCGGGTCACGCGGCAGCTCGACCGGCTCGGCCGCTCCATCCAGCACCACGAGACCCCGCCTCGGCCGCCGGACGAACGCGAGCCCCCTGAGCCGCCGAAGCGCCCGAAGCGACGGCGGTCACGCCGCCGGCCGCGCCGCCTCCGCGAGCTCTTCCGCGCCCGCCCGGCCAGGGCCGCTGCAGGGCACCTGCGGCGGTCGGCGCTGAGCAAGCCGTACGTCATCGCGCTGGGAGTCGCGCCGGTGGCTCTGGTCGCGCTCGGGATCACGGCGTCCCTGCTCGGCCTGAACCCGCTCAGCGCCGTGGTGTCCGCCCCGCTCAAACGGCCCGACCCTTGCGCGCTCATCACCCGGGCGGATGCGGAAAGAGAGATCGGCGCGCCGTTGTCCGCCTGCTACAGCCAGGATTTCCCGAAAGCCGTCTCTGATGTGTCAGGACTGGGCCCCGGCGCCGGGGGCGGGTTCTCCGACCCCAACGACACGCCGGAGCATTCGCCGGGGTGGTACCTGAACCTCTCCACCTATGACGCCGGGGGGAAGGCCACGACCGCGTTCGACACCTACGAACAGCGGACGCGTTCCGCCCTCCCGCAACTGAGCGACGACTTCCGGAACTTGAAGATGGGTCAGGTGCCGGGGCTCGGCGACGACAACTTCTACGTCTGCGGCCTGTGGAACGTGCCGGCCACGTCCGAGCGGATGAAGAAATACAGCAACATCGACTGCTCCAAGACGGCCTCTTTGTACGTCCGCCGGAGCAACATCGTCCTGGTGGTCGAGATACTACGGTTCGAGGGCACGGGAAACGCCTTGGAACAGGTGAAACACCTGGCCGAACGAGCCCTGCGCTTCTGACGGCCTCCGCGTCCACGAGGGCCTTCACCATCGCCGTCTCCTGACGCCCGTGTCCTCCCCGCCATACCTGCGCGAGAACGGCGTCGGCCAGGACCAGACGGGCCTGCCCCGCCGCACCTGCATCAGCAACTCCGTGATGCGGCCATCCGCCCTTTCCAGGGCGATCAGCGCTCCTGACATATTGACGTTTTGCGCATACTTCGTCACGAACGGCATCGCTGTGAACGGATCGGCGGTCGGGGAGGTCGAATAGGGGACATGGAACTGATCTCCATCGGCGAAGGCGCCCGGCGACGAGCCTAGGCCTGTTCTACGCCACCTCGATGCAGTTGTCGTCCTCTGGCCCGCTGTAGCTGCTCTTACGCCACCGCAGGCCCGAAAGGTCAGGGGTCATTTCGCTGCACCACTTCCTCGATGAGCCGGAGAGACTGCGTGGACAACAGTGCTTCACCCCTGATTGCGCCGTATCCGCGAACCAGCCTGGCCGGGGTGGCTCGATCGTCCAAGATGCGCCCATGGGGTTGCGCGCTCGCATAGTTTGCGTAGGCCGATCCGTTCCATTCGGCGATGATGAATCCCCCGGCGACTCCGCTATGCACGGCATTCGTGTGCGGCACGATCTGGATGGTCACCTGCGGCAATCGAGCCATTTCCAGCAGAAACCGCAACTGCTCTCCCATGCCGAGACCGTGACCCCAGGCCCGGGGCCCCTGCCGGCCGCCATCGCCGAAGAGACCGAGTGCATCCTGCGCTGGCTCGACTCCCCCGGCGTCCGGCTGGTCCACGTCGATGGCACCTGGAGCCTTCCCGCCCGCGGCGCCGCCCGCCTGAAAGCCCGCATCGACCGCGCCTACGACGGCCCGCACCCCTACGAAGGCCCTCGCACCCGTTCTCCCGCGAAGGCCGCCCCCTGCGCTGACGGCGGCCGTCGGGTCGGCCGGCGAGCGAACCCGGGTTCCGTCGGCCGCGGGTGAACGAGCATCCTGAACTCGATTTCCATGCTGTGCTTCTCGTCGTCGGGCGTTCTCGCGATCGCGACCCCGGCCGACGTGGACCTGTAGACCTACCTGAGGAACGACGTTGTTCTACGAGATCCGCCGATATCAGACCCGGCCTGGCATGCGTGACGAGTGGGTGGCGTACATGGAGGAGACGGTCATCCCGTACATGACCGGGCACGGCATGGCGGTGATCGCCTCCCTCGTCGACGAGGAGGACCCTGACGGTTACCTCACGCTGCGCCGCTTCGAGAGCGAAGCCGAGCACGAGAGGGTCTACGCGGCCACGTACGAGACCGACCGCTGGAAGAACGAGATCTACCCCATGGTCGAGAAGTTGCTGGACCTGGACGCGGTCACGGTGACCAGGGCCGCGCCCACCCCGCGCTCCCCCTTGCTCTGACCGGCATACCCGTTCTCACCCACCGAGCCGGCCCGCGGAGTGACACCGGCGATCCGTGCGTCCTGCCATCTACAGTTCGGCCAGACGTTCCTTCAGACTCGGGCTCACGCGCAGGATGTCCTCTCGATCCGAGGTGATCACGATCGCGTCGCGATCCTCTCCCAGCGTCGCGACGTGCACATCGACCACGTCCGCATGACCCGACTCGCCGATTCTCAGACCGACCCGCTTGGCGGCTTCACTGTCGAGCGGGACCTTGACGCACTGCTCGGGCTTGAGGCCGAGCAGCGCCGCCAGACGTGCCTGACGTCCACGTCCGCCTCTCCACACTTGAGCGAGGACGGCATCGGACAGAACCAGGCGGGCCTGTCCTCGCCGAAGTTGCATGAGCAACTCCGTCATGCGCTCGTCTGATCTCTCCAGGGCGATCAACGCCCCGGAATCCAGAACATACTCAGGCAGAAGCTTCACGCAGCGTCGCCTGCCGCCACGGAGCCACCGCGCTTCGCCTCACGAGCCTTGGCCAGGGCCTCATCCGCCCACGCCTTGGCCTCCTCGCCGGGTTCGCCGGTCTCGGCCACCATGCTAGCGATCAGGAGATCGAGCGGGTCGAAATCCCTGAGGCTTTCTGCCGCTCTCGTCATATAACCGGAAACCGACTCGAAATGGCCCTCTTCTACCTGCTCCTTGATGTAAGCGACCAGCTCTTCGGGGACCGTAACCGTGATCTTCATCGTGGCCATACTCAGTATCATACCGGGCACCATACCGGCTTTTCCGAAGCCGCGTTCACTCTTTGCCACCACTCGATCACAGGAGTGGCCGGGGATGCCCCATCAGCTCAGCAAAACGGATCCTCGGACACGGCAAGGCCGACGCCCTTCCCGACTCGGGCGAGAAGGCGCGCTCCCCGGACGGCTGGCACGCCGTACCCGAACCCGTGAAGTCGAGACACTACGTGCGGGCCGGTCGCCTGTCGTCCGGTCTCGCGGGTATGGCGGGTGGGGGCGTGGCGGACGGGAAGAGGCCGGCGAGGGTCGCGGCGACGACGGGCAGCCCGGCGACCAGTGCGGCGATCATGAGCCACGGCGTGTCGAAGCCGACCCGTGGCTGCGGTGCGTAGTCGATGGAGGCCGTCACCGGCCATGCCAGGAGCAGGCCGATGCCGCAGCCGGCGGCAGCGCCCAGCATCCCGCCGTAGGCGGCGCCGAGCGCGGCGCGGCTCGCGGCGAACAGCCTCAAGGGCGTCCTCGATCCGGGGTTGATCCGCAGCAGCACGCGTCTGGACCGGGTTCCGGCGCCGGTCGGGATGAGCGCGCCGCCGAGGGCTGCGAGGATTCCGGCCGCGACGAAGAACCGCCGGTCGGTCGCAGGCTGGAATCCCTGTTCGAGATAGGTGACCGCCGCGCCGTCCAACCGGCGGTCGAGCCGCTGCTGTTCCGCCGCGGACACTCTGTAGTGCGTCGGGTCGATGATCAGTTCGTTCGGCTCCAGATCGTGGCCGAGCGCCCGAACGGCCTTCGCCGGCAGGAAGACGCTCTCCACCCGCGGGTCAGGGGCTCTGATGGTGACCGCCGGAATGGTGGTCTGCGTGGACGGGGCTTTGCCATCGACGGGGATGAACCTGAGCGACAAGGTGTCCACCGGCACCTGGTTCGCGCCCACCAGTACGGCCCTCTTCGGGTCGTAGGGTGTCGACGGATCTCCCGTGAGATAGCGGAGCAGCGTCTGGTCGCCGATGTAGACGGCCTCGGCCTGGTTCTCCGGCAGATCGAACGCCTCGTCGTCCAGGCGGAAGAATCCCCCCGCCCGCGGGCCGTCGACCTGTGTGACCGGGGCTCCGGGCAGTTCCTGCTGTACGGCCGTTCGCACGGTCGCCGCCGCCCCCTCCGAGAGCTGCGACACCAGGAGGGCCCCCGGCCGGCCGCGAGGCTCGTACCGCGCCCGGTCCTCGGCGTTGCCGGCAGCCGTGAAGATCATGACCGTGGTCGTGAAGGCCATCGCGACCATCGTCGCGGCGACCGCCGGACCGGCTTGGGCGCGATGGTCGGCCATGTCCCGGGCGGCCAGCCGGACGGGCGTGGGCAGCCGCACCCGCCACCGGCCGAGGAGTCCGAGCAGCCACGGGATGAACGGCCCCAGACCTAAGACGAACAGCGCGCCGCCCACGATGACCGCCAGGGCGGTCATCGCCGACCCGAAGTCGTCATACGTCGTGTCCTCGTGCGTGGACCACGCCGCGATGGCCATCACCGTGCCGCCGGCCACCGACAGGGCCGTTCCCAGGAGCAGCGGAAGCCGGCGTACACGGGCGTGCCGGCCGGGTGGAGCCGATGCCGCCGCGAAAGCGAGGGAGCCGCCGGCAAGCGCCACGGGAAGGCCCACGACCACAAGGAAGACGATCGACTCGGTCACCAGGCAAATGGTAAAGGGCCGGCCTCAGCGAGGCTGGCGAGATAACCCCAGAGGGGGTATAACTACCGTGTAACCCCGAGATAACCCCAACCTGCGAGCCATCCATGCCGAAGATCAACATCTATCTGCCGGACGACCTGGCCGAAGCGGTGAAGAACGTCGGCGTACCGGTGTCGGCGGTCTGCCAGCGGGCGCTGGAGCAGGCGGTGCGCCGGATCACCGCCATCCGCGAGACCGCCCTCGGCGAGCTGGGCAGCGACGACCTGAGCGGACGGCTGCCGCTGTTCACCACCCGCGCCCGCGTCGTCATCAAGCTGGCCATCGACCAGGCGCGCACCGACGCCGCGCCGAACGTCGGCACCGGGCACCTGCTCGCGAGCATGGTGGCGGAAGGCCAGAACCTCGCGCTGCACGTGCTCCGGGCGATGGACATCGACCCGGCCCAGGCCCGGCATGACCTGGAACGCCACACGACCCCCGAGGCGGGCGGGTCGGCAGGGGAGGCATCGCCGCACTTCAGCGGCCCGAGCGCCGGCGCGCTCGAACTGGCCGTGACCGAGGCGACCGCGCTGGGACACAACTACGTGGGCTGCGAGCACCTGCTGCTCGGCCTGGTCTCCGAACCCGACGGCGTCGCCGGGCAGGTGCTGCGGGCGCTGGGCGCCGACCTCCGGCTGACCCGCCGGGCAGTGGCGGCGGCCCTGGCCGGCTACGCACACCTGCGCGCCCAGTCTCCCTCGCCCTCCTCCGCCGCCATCACCGACCCCGCACAGGCGCTGGCCGCGGCCGTGCGGCAGCAGTTGCAGCCGCTCGTCGAGCGCATCGAACGGCTGGAGCAGCGCATCGCACCCACCGACGGTCAGTGAGCGCCGCCATGCGGGCACGGGCCCACGGCGATGACGCCGACGCACCGCCGGTGGCCCCTGGCCCGGCAAGCTCGCGGCAGCGCACCCCGGCGACCGGCGGCCATGTCACGGTCATCCTCCGCTGGGCGGCCCTGACGGTCTTCTGGCTGCTGCTCCTGCTCCCCGTCCTGTTGGACCCGCGATGACCCCGGCACCGTCCGATTCGGTGAGATCAGCCGAGACTCGGCGGCTCGCGTCCCGGCTCGGCACCGCCGAATCCGAAGTGATCCTCGGCACGGCCGAGCCGATCGTGATCAATCGTCGGGTAGGAAGGGTCCATGAGCGTCATGGACTGGCATCCTCCGATCGAGCCGTACGCGTCCGGGATGCTCGCCGTGGGCGACGGCGACGAGATCTACTGGGAAGAGTGCGGGAACCCCGAGGGCAAGCCCGCCGTGTTCCTGCACGGCGGCCCCGGCGGCGGCCTCCTCCCGGACAATCGGCGGTTCTTCGACCCGTCCGGCTACCGTGTCGTGCTGTTCGACCAACGCAACTGCGGCCGCAGCCTGCCGTCCGCCGGTGACCCGAAGGTGTCGCTGGAGCACAACACCACGCCGCACCTGGTCGCCGACATCGAGCGGCTGCGCGAGCACCTTGGGCTCGAGCGATGGCTCGTCTTCGGCGGCAGCTGGGGCAGCACCCTCGGCCTGGCCTACGCCCAGGCCCACCCCGAGCGGGTCACCGAGCTCGTGCTGCGCGGCATATGGCTGGTCCGCCCGTCCGACGAGGCCTGGGGGTTCACCCCGGCGGGCGCGGCCCACCTGTTCCCGGCCGAGTGGGCGGCGTTCCGCGCGGCGATCCCCGCCGCCGAGCAGGACGACCTCGTCGCCGCCTACGGCCGCCGCATCACCGACCCCGACCCTTCGGTGCACATCCCGGCGGCCCGTGCCTGGATGGCGTGGGAGCTCTCGGCCAACACGCTGCTCCCGGTGGCACCGCCCGAGTTGGAGGACGCCTCGGTGCTCACGTTCGCCCGCATCACGCACCACTACATCGGCAACGGCGGCTTCCTCCCGCAGGAGGGACTGCTGGCGGGCGTCGACCGCATCCGGCACATCCCGGCGGTCATCGTCAACGGCCGCTACGACGTCAAGACGCCACCGGACCAGGCATGGGCTCTTCACCAGGCCTGGCCCGAGGCGGAGCTTCACATCGTGGAGGACGCGGGCCACGGCGGTTCGGAGCCCGGCATCCGCCGCCTGCTCGTCGAGGCCACCAACCGCTTCCGCCGACCAACCGCTCAGCCCGCCAGTACGGGACAGTCCGCTAAGCCCGCTGAGCGCTGAGCCCGCCGGTACCGGATAGGACGGAACCGCCGTACCACGTGCCGGTCCCGTCGGCTCCCGGGCTCACAGCCGGATCTCGCGGCCCTGCCAGCGGGAGCGGAGCCAGCGGTCGTGGGCGGCGATCACGACGGCGCCGGGGCCGGCCCGGCACCGGTCAAGGATCGCGCTGGGCGAATAGGAGATGCCCCGACGCGACTTCGGCCGGGCTCGGAACAGGCGGCGGATCAGCCGGAGCGGGGGTGTCCGGTCTCCAGCAGTCGTCCGCCGGAGAGCCGAAGCCAGCGGTTCACCTTGATCTCCGCCAGGAACCGTTCATCGTGGCTGACCACCACGAAGGCGCCCTCATAGGCGTTGAGCGCGCTCTCCAGCTGGGCGACGCTGACCAGGTCGAGATTGTTGGTCGGCTCGTCCAGCAGCAGCAGTTGGGGGGCCGGCTCGGCGTACAGGACGCAGGCCAGGGTGGCGCGCAGCCGTTCGCCGCCGGACAGCGCCGCGACCGGGAGGTGGATGCGAGACCCCCGGAACAGGAAGCGGGCCAGCAGGTTCATCCGCTGGGCCTCCGGCATCGCGGGCGCGAACGCGGCCAGGTTCTCCGCCACGGTGCGGTCGAGGTCGAGCAGGTCCAGCCGCTGGGAGAGGTAGGCGACCCGGCCGTCGGCCCGCTTGGCCCCGCCGCCCTCCGGCTCCAGCTCGCCGTTGACCATGCGCAGCAGGGTGGACTTGCCGGCGCCGTTGGGGCCGGTCAGCGCGATGCGCTCGGGCCCGCGGATCACCAGGTCTGCGCCGTCCCCGGCGAACAGGGCCCGGTCACCGTAGCGGACCTGCATTCGTTCACCCAGGAACACGGTGCGCCCGGCCGGGACGTTCGTCCCGGGCAGCTCCAGCGCGATCTTCTGCTCGTCACGGAGGGCGCGGCTCGCCTCGTCCAGCCGGGCCTTGGCGTCGCCGAGCCGCGCGGCGTGCGTCTCGTTCGCCCGGCCCGCCGTCTCCTGGGCGTTCCGCTTCATCGTCCCTGCGAAGATCTTGGGCAGGCCGGCGTTCTTGAGGTTGCGGCTCGCATTGCTCGCCCGGCGCTCGGCGCGTTCACGAGCCTGCTGCATCTCCCGCTTCTCCCGCTTGACCTCCTGCTCGGCGTTGCGGACGTTCTTCTCTGCGACCTCTCGCGCGGCGCGCACGGCCTCCTCGTACTCGGTGAAGTTGCCGCCGTAGAACCGCAGGTCGCCCCGGTCGAGTTCGGCGACGCGGTCCATCCGGTCGAGCAGCGCCCGGTCGTGGCTGACCAGCAGCAGGCAGCCGTTCCACTCTTCGAGCACGGCGTAGAGCTTGCGGCGCGCGTCGAGGTCGAGGTTGTTGGTCGGCTCGTCGAGCAGCAGGACGTCGGGCCGCTTCAGCAGTTGCGCCGCCAGCCCGAGCGAGATGACCTGGCCGCCGCTGAGCGTGTGCAGGTGGCGGGTGAGCGAGACGTCCCCGAGGCCGAGCCGGTCGAGCTGGGCACGGGTGCGCTCCTCGATGTCCCAGTCGTCGCCGATCGTGGTGAAGTGCTCCTCGCGCGCGTCGCCGGACTCGATGGCGTCCAGCGCCCTGATGACCGGGGCGACGCCGAGGACGTCGGCCACGGTCAGGTCGCCGGCGAGAGGCAGGGTCTGCGGCAGGTACCCGAGCACTCCCTCGACGGACACGCCGCCGCGGGTGGGCCGGTACTCACCGGCGATCAGCTTGAGCAGCGTGCTCTTGCCCGCGCCGTTGGGCGCGACAAGGCCGGTACGGCCACCGCCCACGGAGAAGGACAGATCGTCGAAGACCGGGGTGTCGTCCGGCCAGGAGAAGGAAAGGTTCGAGCAGATGATGAACGCGTCGGACATGCGAAAGACCTTGTGTGTGCTGCGGGCGCGCGCCACGGCCGCCCAGCAGGGACGGGTTTGGGGACGACGAGAAACGGCCACCGCGGCTGCGCTGACGCGCGCCGTCCGCCGGCCGTCGACCTCCGGTATCACCCGGAGATGTCGTCGTCACCTGCCACGTCTGATCTCCCTAATCCAACGAACTTCCGAGGCACTATACCAGCCCACCCACCACCCCCCGTCCCCCACCACAGCCCACCACAGCGACCCCGCACCCACACCCTGGGCACCTCACCCACCCGTCCAACCAGGTGCTTTACACGGCGCCGACGCGGCCAGAAGCAGGCCTGCGAACCCGGCGCCACCGTACGGCGCCCCACCCAGCCACCGCACTGCCCCTCGGCCCGAATCCACACCAACCCGCCGACCAGGCGCTTCTTCCGGCGCCGACGCGGCCAGAAGCAGGTCGGCGAACCCGGCGCCACCGTACGGCGCCCCGCCAGGCGACCGCACTCACGTCGGCCCGAAAGCCGCGCAGCGCGTAATACGGTCAGTCGGCCTCGGCGAAACCGATGGAGAAGGCCGCGTCGAGGTCGTGCTTGGAGTAGGTGCGGAAGGCGAGGTGGGTCTCGGTGGCCAGGACGCCGGCCACCTTGTTGATGCGCCCGGGGATCACCTCGGCGATCTCCTCGTAGGCGGCCACCCGGACCATCGCCACCAGGTCGTAGTCCCCGGTGATCGAGTACACCTCACTGACCCGGTCGAGATCGGCGATCGTCTGGGCGACTTCGGGGATCCGGTCGACCTCCGCCTTGATGTGCACGATCGCGGTGATCATACGTGCTCTCTCCTTTAGTACGGCCTGGCCTGACTCTAGCGCCGGAACCCCTCCTGCCTGAGAAGCGGTACCACCAAACCCGAAGGTCCTCTCACGGTCGTAGCCCGTACGCCGTTCGAAGGTGCGCTGATCGCCGTAGCACGGCGCCGAAATCGCCGACCACCTTCCCACCGCCTCGGCGCCGGGAAGAGCACACGTTACGAGACACGGGGACGAAGCAGCGCTCCGCACGGTGACGGTGGGAGACCGGTGACGGTGGGAGACCGGTGACGGTGGGAGACCGGTGACGGTGGGAGACCGGTGACGGTGGGAGACCGGTGACGGTGGATGCGCTTGCGGGGCGGTGAGGATCACGGACGGCGAGGGGCGCCGCGAATGAAGGCTCTGACCCACTCTCGGGGATCAGTTACTCAGGGTGAGCTCGGCGAGAGGTGTCGACGTCAGCTTGATGTCCGAGACGCCAACAAGTTCTGGTCCTGATTGGTACGGTTCTCCGGCCAAGGGCGATACCTTCCAGCGATGAGCGAAGGGGAATCGGACCGGAACGCCGTCATCATTCCCGGCGGGATGTACGGACCGCAGGCAGGACTGCTCGCCTACGCAAGCGAAGCAGTCGCCCGCCGTGGCGCCAAGCTCGAACTGATCTCGTGGACACCGCCGGAGGGCCGGCCCCTGGTGGAGTACGCGCTCAACAGCCGGGTGCTGATCGAACAGGCCAGGGCCATGCTCGCCGTATGTCCTGTCCCGGGAGATGCTTGACACTCCGGTCCCAAGACATGGGTGACAGGTGCTGTTGTCGGTCAGTCTGTCGTGCGTCGTTTGCGGGTGTCGCGCGTCGGGAGGCCGGGATTGGCCCTGGTGGACATGTCCGTTGTCGAGCAGCGGTATCGGGCGGTGCTGGCGGTTTTAGCAGGTGCGACGGTCACCGAGGTCGCTCGCGAGGTGGGAGTGGCCCGGCAGACGTTGTCGGGGTGGGTGTCGCGGTATCGGGAGTCGGGGCTGGGCGGGTTGGTGGATCGCTCGCGTCGGCCGTTGTCGTCTCCGTCGCAGATGCCGGCCTCGGTGGAGGTGCTGGTGTGTGAGTTGCGGCGGCAGCATCCGCGATGGGGTCCGGTCCGCCTGGCGCACGAGGTGGAGCGTCGTGGTGTGGTGCCGGCGCCGTCGCGGATGGGGGTGTATCGGGCGCTGGTGCGCCATGGCTTGGTTCAGCCGGGGACGGGCCGTCGCAAGCAGGTGTTCCGCCGCTGGCAGCGGGATGCACCGATGGAGTTGTGGCAGATGGACATCGTCGGTGGGGTGCTGCTGGCCGATGGCCGCGAGGTGAAGGTGGTGACGGGGGTTGATGACCATTCCCGGTATTGCGTGATCGCCAAGGCGGTGGTGCGGGCTACTGGGCGTGCGGTGTGCCTGGCGTTTGTGGAGGCGCTGGGCGCTTTCGGGGCGCCGGGTGAGGTGCTCACCGACAATGGCAAGCAGTTCACCGCGCGGTTCGGCCATGGCGGTGAGGTGCTGTTCGATCGGATCTGCCGTGACAACGGCATCGTGCATCGGCTGACCCAGCCTCGATCGCCGACGACGACGGGGAAGGTTGAGCGGTTTCATCTGAGCCTGCGCCGGGAGTTACTCGACGACGCCGGCCCGTTCGCCGACCTGGCGGCGGTGCAGGCGGCTTTGGACGGCTGGGTGGCCCACTACAACACCGTCCGGCCGCATCAGAGCCTGGGCATGGCCTGCCCGGCCGACCACTTCACTCCGGTCGCCGAGGAGGAGCGGCAGCTGCTGCCGTTGCGGGTGCCGGCCATTCTGTCCGCCGTTGCGCAGGAGTCGCCTGCCATGGACGAGCCGGCCGCAGAGCCGCTGTCTGCAGAGCGCGAGGAGGAGCTTTCACAGAGCATCGAGGCTGTCGGGGCCGTGCAGCAGGCGGAGCGCCGGGTGGTCGCTGCATGGTCGGGTGGGCCGATCGAGTTCGAGCGGGTGGTGCCGGCCAGCGGCAACATGAGCGTGGCGAACAAGCAGTTCTGGCTGGGGACCTCCCGTGCCGGGCAGGTGATCACCTTCTGGGCCGATGTGGATGTGATCCATCTGCTGTCCGGTGGGGTGCGGCTGAAGAGCTTGCGTTCGCATCTGTCGACGGCGGACCTGGCCATGTTGTTCGCCCGCGGCGGGCGCTCGGCGGGGCCGTCCCCACTGCCGCAGGCCGAGACCGACGCCGCGTTGGAGGTGGAGCGGACGGTGAACAAGTACGGCATGGTCAGCCTGGGCGGGCGCTACCAGTTGGCCGCCGAGATCCTGGCCGGACGGCGGGTCACCATCCGGATCGAGGAGAACACCCTGATGTTCCTCGACCCCGACACCCGCGAGCTGCTGCGCACCCGCCCCAACCCGCTGGCCTGGCACGCGTGCCTGCTGTTGCGCGGTGCCCGACCCGCCGGCCCGCCTGCGGTCCCGGCGCAGTCACCGGTCACGGTGCAACGACGCGCCACATCCTTCGGCGTGATCATGGTCGCCCGGCAGACCGTCTCCCTGGGCCGCATGTACGCCGGCCAGGTCGTCACCGTCCACGTCAGCGACACCACCTTGACCATCGACCTAGACGAGGGACCACGCACCGTACGGCGGACCACCGACATCCCGATCCGCAACCACAAAGCTCACCGGCCCCGCAAGGCCGGCCATGTTTCCTAGATCACCTGTCGCCCATCTCCTGGGACAGAAACGTCAGGCATCTCATGGGACTAGACAGCCATGCTCGCCGTACGCGCTCGCATCGACGTCGGCGGAGCCTTCGCCGTGCTCCGCAAGTACGCCCGCGATCACAATCGGACGGTGTCCTCGGTGGCGCAGGATCTGAACAGCGACGCGGCGGGAACGACGGACCCCATCGCCGCGGCCGCAAAGCACAAGGCGACCAGATCACAATGAACCACCTCCCCGGCATCTTGGCGCGGGAGATGGGTGCAGGGAAGGATCGCGTCACACCGCCGAACCGGCAGTACCGCCTGGCTACGCCGGTGACAACACAGGCAGATATCAGCCCCGTCCGGAGCCGGCTACGGCCCTTGGCCCGGGCTTGTGCCGGGGGTGTGGTCTCGCGGCCGCCCGGGTCGGCGATCGCCCCGACCGGTGCCGGAGCGTCGCCTAGGACTCCGCGTGTTCGCTACATGTCGGCAGTACCAGCCGCAGTAGCGCGCCGCTTGGGCACGGTATGGCGTTAGCCGTCCCGCCGTGGGCCTCGGCGACCTGCCGGACGATGGCCAGGCCCAGTCCGGAGCCGGGGTGCGCACGGGCTGCGGGTGATCGGTAGAAGCGGTCGAAGACGTATTCGAGGTCGCTGTCAGGGATTCCTGGGCCGGTGTCCGCGACGTCGAGGGTGCCCGCCTTGACGCTGATCCGGACCCGGCCGTCCGGCGGGCTCCACTTCACGGCGTTGTCCACGAGATTCGCGACGGCGCGTTCCAGGGCGTCGGGATCTCCGTGGACCAGGGTGGGCACGCAGGCCAGCTCGAATTCGATCTGGGGTGCCCGGCGCGCCGCGCGGGCCGCGACGCGCTCGGCGACGAGGTCGAGGCGGACGTCTTCGGTGTGGAACGCGGCCTGGCCGTAGCGGGCCAGGTCGACCAGGTCGTTGACCAGTGTCTTGAGTTCGCCGACCTGGCCGAGCGCTTCGGCGGCGAGGAGCGGGGCCTGCGCGTCGGCCGGGTTCTCCGCCAGCAACTCGAGGTTCACCGTCAGGCTCGTCAGCGGTGTGCGCAGTTCGTGGGAGGCGTCGGCCACCAGACGGCGCTGGGCGCCGACCGATTCGTCCAGGGCGGTGGTCATCGCGGCGAACGCGGAGCCGAGCCTGCCGATCTCATCTCGGCTGTCGGCGGGGATCGGGATCGCCAGGTCTCCGGTCGCGTGGATCAGTTCGACGGTCTCGGTGAGCTGGTGTACCGGGCGTAGGACGCGGCGGGCCGCCAGGCGCGAGACCAGTGCCGCCAGCAGCCCGGCGGCCACCGTCGAGCCGGCGAGCAGCCAGGCGAGCTGGCGTAACGTGGGCGCGTAAGCGGACTGCGGGATGGCCGTGCGCACCAGCGCTCCCGGTCCTGCGGGGTATTGGGCGGTGTAGACGCGGTAGTCGACGCCGTTGTAGACCGTGTCACGGAAGTAGGCGCCCGAGGTGCCGTCCGCGACGGCGACGTCTCGGGCGGTGAGGTCGACGAACTGCGTCGACGGCCCGATCCGGACGGGGCCCGGGACGATCTGAAGCAGGGTGCTGCCGATCCCCAGCGGCACATAGGGAAAGTCCGGCTCCGTGGTGGACTTGCGGTACCTGTCCTTGATGGCCCGGGCCACGGTCGGTGCCTGGTCGACGGCCAGGACCAGGGAGCTGTCGATCTGGTGGCGGAGGTTGGCGTCCACCGCCGGATACAGGACCACCGACACGAGCAGCAGGGCGCCGGCGACCACGAAACCGCCGGCGATGGCCAGCCGGGTGCGCAGGTTCATGGCTCCTCGCGCAGGACGTACCCCAGGCCGCGCACTGTCTGGATCAATCTGCTGCCGCCGTCCGCCTCGAGCTTGCTTCGCAGGTAGCTGATGTAGACCCAAAGCGCGTTCGACTCGGGGCCGAAGTCGTAGCCCCAGACGGACTCGAAGATCTGGGTCCGGCTCAGCACTCTGCGGGGATTGCGCAGGAACAACTCCAGCAGGGACAGCTCCGTCTTGGTCAGGTTCAGGTGCCGGCCGGCACGCTCGGCCCTGCAGCCGCTCAAGTCCAGGTCCACGTCGTCGAAGCGCAGCACCTCGGCCCTGGCGCCGCTGCGCCGGAGCAGGGCTCTGAGCCGGGCCCGCAGTTCGTCCAGGGCGAAGGGCTTGGCCAGGTAGTCGTCAGCCCCCGCGTCGAGCCCGGCGACCCGGTCGGTGACCAGGTCCCGGGCCGTGAGCATCAGAATCGGCGTGTCGTGCCCGCCCGAACGCAGGGACCGGCACACCTCCAGCCCGTTCGGTTCGGGCATGAGGACGTCGAGAACCACCGCGTCCGGGCGGAACACACCGTGCTCGGCGAGGGCGGACGCCCCATCGGCGACGGACGACACGGCGTAGCCGTCCCGGCGCAACGCATGTTCCAAGGACCGCCGCACAGCCGGGTCGTCATCCACCACGAGTATCCGCATGGTCGCCCATTCTCACCGTCGATCCTGAAGCCATGCTGCGTGCCACGGGCCGTCAGTCGTTGTGCAGCGACTGCTTCAGGTCGCGCAACGCGGTCAGGAGCCGGTCGGAGCCGACCCCGAGCGAGGCGGCGACGTCCCCGAAGACTTCGGACGTCGGGTCGACGCGGCCGGACTCCGATGCCGCCGCCGCCAAAGCGGCCAGAGCGGTCTTGGCCTTGGCCTGATCGACGCCGAGGGCCGTGGCCACGAACGCCGCCGCGGCGTCGGTGGTGATCGGCGAGCTCTGCGGGCCGTCCGTGACCTTCCTCTCCACCGTGCCCTGTCCACCCTGCTTGTCACCAGCCGGTGCGGGCTCGGCGATCAACGGTTTCAACGCGTCCTCGACCTGCGGGACCGGCAGTCCCAGGTTTGCCGCCACCGCCGCGACGAACGCGTTCGGCATGACGTCGGCCGAGGGGACCGTCGACGTCTTGGCCGAGGTCACCGCGGCGGCGACCCGCTCGGCCGTCACCCCGAGCTTCGCCGCGATCGCCACGATGTCCGCGTCCGCGTCGGCCTTGGACCTCCCATCCGCCTTGACCGGCGCGGAATCGGATTTCAGCGGGCCGGGCGTCGGAGCCGAACCGGACGCCGACGCCGCCGACGCCGTACCGGTCGCGACCAGCACGGCGAGCGATGCCGCGGCCACGACCAGTCGTGTGCGTTCAATCATCGTGATGCCTTTCGTCCACTGAACGCCGGACGAGAACCGGCGCCATGCGGACAACACCAACATCACAGCCTCTGGCGTGGTTTCAGCCACCTTTAGAGGTTCCTTAGAACGACCACGTTCTCCCAGTGGCGCGTCGAATGGGGCCGGCTCCTATGCCGACGGCAGGCATGATCTTCAGGGACGCCTCGGTGTTCAGCGGCTCACAGGGGTTTCTCGGTCGAGACGCGACAGCTTCTCAGGATTGCGGACGGCGTAGAGACCGGTGATGAGGCCGCCGTCGACGCGCACGGTCACGACGGTCTCGATCGCGCCGTTGAGCCGGACGATCAGCGCCGGGTGACCATTGACCTGTGCCGGACTCAGCGACACCGCGCGGTCGATCCCGGCCAGCGCCTGGGCCACCTGGCCGGCCCCCACGACGGGCGTCAGCGCGGCCTGCTTGATTCCGCCGCCGTCTGCCAGGAGAACGACGTCCGGCGCGAGGATGTCGAGCAGGCGTTGCAGATCGCCCGTTTCGACCGCCCGCTGGAACGCCTTGAGCGCGGCTCGGATCTCGGCCTGGGAGACGACGTCGCGTGGCCGGCGCGCGGCGACGTGGGCCCGTGCCCGGTGGGCGATCTGGCGGACCGCGGCCGGATTCTTGCCGACGGCTTCGGCGATCTCGTCGTAGTCCAGATCGAACACCTCGCGCAGCACGAACACCGCCCGCTCGGTCGGCGTGAGCGTCTCCAGCACGAGCAGCATCGCCGTCGAGACGCTGTCGGCGAGTTCGACGTCCTCGGCCACGTCGGGCGCGGTCAGCAGCGGCTCGGGCAGCCAGGGGCCGACGTAGGACTCCCTGCGCCGGCCGAGGGTACGCAGCCGTTTAAGCGCCTGGCGGGTGGTGATCCGGACAAGGTAGGCACGCCGATCCCGTACCCCGCCGAGGTCGACGCCCGCCCACAGCAACCATGTCTCCTGCAGGACGTCCTCGGCGTCGGCGGCGGAGCCGAGCATCTCGTAGGCGACCGTGAACAGCAGGTTGCGGTGGGCGAGGAACGCCTCTGTGGCCGGGTCCACAGCCGGAACCCCGCTGCCGTCCGCGAGGGCACCCGCCAGGTCCGTCGGTATCTCGCCCGGTATCTCGCCGCGTTCGCTCATCACTGGTTCCTGCCTGTGCGTTCTCGATCGTGCCACGCATTAGATCCCGGTCCCCACCGCTTTGTGACACCCACGATCAGTGACGCACGTCACACTTCCGCGCTGTCACAAGGATCGGGTCGCCGGGATCTCTTGCACGTCAGGACGCGGCGCCGACGATCCACGCGGCGCGCGGAGATCTTTCGTTCGAAAGGAACATCATGAGCTCAGCGCTCGAAACCCTTCGCCGCGACTTCGGCGGCGACATCATCGAGCCGGGCACAGCGGAGTACCCCTCGGCCGGTCGTTCGGTATTGGCTTCGGGCAGTCCTGCCTATGTCCTGCGGCCAAAGAGCGTCGAGGACGTCCGGGCAGGGGTCAGGTTCGCCGCTCGCGCAGGGCTCGCGCTGTCCGTGCGAGGTGGCGGCCACAGCTTCGCGGGCTTCGGCACCAACGACGACGGTGTCGTGATCGATCTCGGCGGGCTCGCGAACGTCGAGGTCATCGACAAGGACCGTCACCTCGTCCGGATCGACGGCGGCGCCACCTGGGGGCAGGTCACGGCCGCTCTGGCCCCGCACGGCCTGGCGATCTCCTCGGGCGACACCAAGGGCGTCGGTGTCGGCGGGCTGACGTTGACCGGTGGTATCGGCTGGAAGGTCAGGAAGTACGGCCTCGCGTTGGACAACGTGGTCACCGTGGAGGTGGTCACGGCCGGCGGAGACGTCGTACGGGCGAGCGCGGAGGAGAACCCCGAGCTGTTCTGGGCGGTTCGCGGTGGCGGCGGCAACTTCGGGATCGTGACCGCCTTCGAGTTCGCGGCACACCCGACGACGGACGTCTTCTTCGGCAGGATCGCCTTCCCCGCCTCGGAGCGGGCCACCGTGCTGCAGGGGTGGGCGGACTACCTCCGCACCGCCCCAGAAGAGCTCACTTCGATCGCGGAGTTCGCCAATCCCTTCGCGGGCGGCTCCGAAGCCCCGGTCGAGATCCGCGTCGCCTTCGACGGCGACGCCCCGGAGCTCGCGGCGCAGGCCATCGACCCGATCCGGCGGCTGGGCACGGTGATCGACGACGATGTCGCGCTGAGGCCCTACGCGGACACGCTCGTGGAGGGCGCCACCCCGCCGCCGGGCATCCAGTTGGTCACCCGGAGCGCGTTCGTCGACCCGGCGTCGGTGCCCGAGGTCCTGCGGATCCTCATCGAGGTCGGGGCGGCGGAGAGGCCGCCTTTCATCGCCGTCCGCAGCGTCGGCGGCGCGGTGTCCCGAGTCCCTGAGGACGCCAGCGCGTACGCGCATCGCCAGGCGGAGCTGATGTTCCTGACCACCATCGTGGGACCGCGGCCGGTCGTCGAGGCCGGGCGTCCCGCTCTGGAGGCCGTCTGGGCGAGACTCGCGCCGCATGTCAACGGCGCCTACGCCAACTTCCTCGCCTCCGCCAGCGAGGAGGACGTCGCCGCGATCTATCCGACGCGGACCTACGAGCGGCTCGCGGCGATCAAGCGTCGGTACGACCCCGGCAACCTGTTCGCCGGCAACCACAACATCCGGCCTCAGTAGGCGGCGACGCACAGGCGAAGCCGTCCGAGGTGGCCTACTGAGGCCGGCTCGGACGACGGGGAGTGGTGAGCGGGAACGACGCGCTGATCACCGTAAGGCGGCGCCGCGATCGCCGACCACCCTCCCACCGCTTCGGCGCCGGGAAAAGCACACTCCACGGGACGGAGGGATGGGGCGGCGCTACGCCGGGACGGGCGACACTACGCCCGTGGGAGCGGCAGACGCTACGCCCAAGGCGGAACGGCACTATGCAGGGGACGGACAGACGCTTCGCACGCGACCGGGGAAGGACGGGTGCCGCTTGCGCGGCGGTGGGGCCCACCGGCGGCGAGGGTCGCCCTGGAAGAACAGCGCCGAAGGCGCCACTTCCGGGGGCGGCCTGTTGGGCTCCGACGGTGGGTCATCGGTGTTTGTGGGAGCGGCTGATCTCTACCCAGCGGGTGAGGGTTTCGGCGGCGCGGCCCGAGTCGACGGCTTCGGCGGCGCGGGTGTAGGCCCTGCTCATGGCGGCCACCAGGGCGTCGCCGGGCGGGCTCGGGTCGGGGGCCGTGGCGGTTGCTTCCAGGCTGACCAGGGCGGCGGCGGCGTTGAGGAGCACGGCGTCGCGCACCGGGCCCATCTTGCCGCCGACCAGGTCGTGCACGGCGCGCGCGTTGAACTCGACGTCGCCGCCGCGCAGCGCGTCGGGCTCGGAGCGGGGGACGCCGATGTCCAGCGGGTCGAAGGCGATCGCGACGGCGGTGCCGTCACGGACCACCCAGACGGTGGAGGTGGTGGCCGTGGACAGCTCGTCCAGCCCGTCGTCCCCCCGGAACACCAGGGCGGACACGCCTCGCTCGGCGAAGACCCCGGCGACGACGGGCAGCATGCCCGGGTCGTAGACGCCGATGGCCTGCGCGCCCGGGCGGGCGGGGTTGGTGAGCGGGCCGAGAAAGTTGAAGAAGGTGGGGATGCCGATCTCTTTGCGCACGGGGCCGGCGAACCGCAGCGCCGGGTGGTAGACCGGCGCGAAGCAGAAGGCGATGCCGGCCTCGACGGCGGTGCGCGCGGTGAACTCCGGCGACAGGTCGAGGACGACTCCGAGGTACTCAAGGACGTCGGCGGCGCCGACCGACGAGGACGCCGAGCGGTTGCCGTGCTTGACGACCCTGGCCCCCGCGGCGGCGGCGACGATCGCGGCCATGGTCGACACGTTGACGGTGTGCGCGCGGTCGCCGCCGGTGCCCACGATGTCGACGGTCGGGCCTTCGACCGACAGCGGCGTGGCGCGGTCGAGCATGGCGCGGGCGAGCCCGACGACCTCGGCGACCGTCTCGCCCTTGGCCTTCAGGGCGGTGGCGAAGGCGGCGATCTGGGCGGGCGTCGCGGAGCCCGACATGATCTCGCCCATGGCCCAGGCGGTCTCGTCGGCGGTGAGGTGCTCGCCGGCGAGCACGGCCGACAGCAGCGCGGGCCACGTGGTGCGCGCGTCCATGGAGTCTCCGGTCAGTGGGAGGCGATGCGGGAGGCCGAGCGGCTTCGCATGAGACCGGCGACGGCCTCGGCGAGCGCCATGGGGTCGAGCGGTTGTGCCACGACGGCGTCGGCGCGCGACCAGTCGGCGAGCCAGCGGTCGTCGCGCCGCGCGATGATCAGGCAGATCGGCGGGCAGTCGTACACCTCGTCCTTGGCCTGGCGGCTGATGCCCATGCCGCCCGCGGGGACGGCCTCGCCGTCGAGCACCGCGACGTCGATCTCGCCGGAGTCGAGCTGCTTGATGACGGCCGGCTGCGTGGCGCACTCGACGATCTCGACGAGGGGCACGTCGGCGGCGGGACGCCGCCCGATCGCCAGCCGCACCTTCTCGCGGGTGCTTGCGTCGTCGCTGTAGACGAGAACCCTCATGCTCACGGTCGCGCTCACTATCGATTGGGACGAGGTATGGTCACCACGGATGGTACCTGTCCCCGGCGACGGAAACCCAGACCAGTCACACTTAGCGCCGTTCCTGGCTTATGTCTGGTTTATCGGCCTGAGGTGGCCTTACCGGGGGGTCGTGCGGCGACCCGACCCCAACAGCCGCAATAATGTCGGGCGTGGCGACAGCATCCGCAATTACGACGACGACAGCAGCACCGTCCCGCCGGCCCAATCTGGTCCAGGTCGGGACGATCGTCTGGCTGTCCTCTGAGCTCATGTTCTTCGCGGCGCTGTTCGCGATGTACTTCACCATCCGGTCGGTCAGCCTCGGCCAGGGCAAACCGTGGCCCACGCTGCCCGAAGGCGTCCACCTGGACATCCCGTACGCGCTGGTCAACACGATCGTCCTGGTGCTGTCGAGTGTGACGTGCCAGCTCGGCGTGTGGGCCGCTGAGAAGGGCCAGGTCAGGAAGCTCCGGTTCTGGTACGTGATCAGCTTCCTCATGGGCGCGTGGTTCGTCGGGGGCCAGCTGTACGAGTACCACAACCTTGTGGAAGAGGGCGTGACCCTGTCCTCCAACGCCTACGGTTCGGTCTTCTACCTGACCACGGGCTTCCACGGCCTGCACGTGACCGGTGGTCTGATCGCGTTCCTGTTCATGCTGGGACGCACGTACGCCGCGAAGCGCTTCACCCATGAGCAGGCCACCAGCGCGATCGTCGTGTCCTACTACTGGCACTTCGTCGACGTCGTCTGGATCGGCCTCTTCGCGACCATCTACATCATCAAATGATCGGAACGAGGATATCGGTGAACTCGATCACCGCACGGAGGCGGCATCCACTCGCGCGATACGCCGTCCTCCTCCTTGCCCTGAGTCTCCTCGGAGGGGTCTACGCCCTGGTGGCACCCGGGGGCGACCGAGCTGACGCGGCGATCGCCTCCGGCAGGGCGGACGACGTGGCCGCGGGCAAGGATCTGTTCGCGGCGCACTGCGCGAGCTGCCACGGCCTGAACGGCGAAGGGTCGTACTCGTCCGGCGGTGCATCGGGCCCGAGCCTCGTCGGCGTCGGCGCGGCGGCCGTGGACTTCCAGGTGTCCAGCGGCCGCATGCCGTTCTCCGACCCCGGCCCCCAGGCGCCGCGCAAGCGCCCGCCGGACTGGGTGAACCAGGACAGCATCCGTCAGCTGGCCGCGTACGTGCAGTCGCTGGGCGGCGGCCCGACCAAGCCCTCCCTTGAGTCGGTCGACCCGGCCAAGGGCGACCCGGCGAAGGGTGGCGAGCTGTTCCGCGCGAACTGCATCCAGTGCCACAACTTCGTCGGCTCGGGCGGCGGCCTGACCTACGGCAAGTACGCGCCGCCGCTGAACCCCGCCACCCCCACGCAGATCTACGAGGCGATGGCCACGGGCCCGCAGGCGATGCCGGTCTTCAACGACAGCACGATCACGCCCGAGGAGAAGCGGGACATGATCGCCTACATCGTCAGCGTCCGCCAGCAGCCCGACCCGGGCGGCAGCGGCCTCGGCCGCATCGGCCCGGTGACCGAGGGCCTGGTCGGCTGGGTCGTCGGCATCAGCCTCCTCGCCCTCGCCGCCATCTGGATCACCGCGAAGAAGCGTCAGGCCAACCATGACTGAGAACTCCAACATCGAGCAGGTCGAGGAACGCGTCCCCAGGCGCGTCATCGGCACGCCCCCGCCGGGGGACGCGGCGTCCGCGCTCGGCGCGCCGCCCAGCGCCCACGAGGAGATCGTCGACGAGGGGGTGACCTACCCCGACCCGGTCAAGGCCCGCAAGGCCGAGCGCGTGGTCGCCCTGCTGTTCGTGGTGTCCTTCCTCGCCGCGATCGTGTTCATCGTGTCGTACGTCGTCTTCCAGGTCGGCACCATCGACAGGACGCAGGTCTCCAACTTCGCGCTCGGAAGCTCGCTGACCGTCGCCCTGCTGTCGCTGGCGGCCGGCATCGTGGTCTGGGTCCGGCAGATCATGCCGAAGTACAACCTGGTGCAGGAACGCCACCCGATGGTGTCGGCGCCGGAGGTCCGCGACACCGTCGGCGCGACCTTCCTTCAGGGCGCGAACGAGAGCGGCTTCGTCAAGCACAAGCTGCTGCGCCGCACGCTCCTGCTGGCCGCGGCCCCGCTCGGCCTGCTCCCGCTGGTGCTGCTGAAGGACCTCGGCCCCCTGCCGGGCACGAGCCTTCGGCACACGGTGTGGAAGAAGGGCATGCGCCTGATGGTCGAGGGCACCAAGCAGCCCATCCGCGCCGCCGACTTCAACTCCCCCGGCGGCATCCTGTCGGTCGTGCCGGAGGGCCACGAGGAAGACCTCAACGCCCTGGCCAAGGCCACGCTCATCCTGATCAAGTTCAGGCCTGAGGACCTCAAGTCGGGCACCAACCTCAATTGGACCCACGACGGAATCGTTGCGTACTCTAAAATCTGCACGCACGTGGGCTGCCCTGCGGCGCTGTACGAGCAGACGACGCATCACATCCTCTGCCCCTGTCACCAGTCCACGTTCGACGCGGCCGACGGAGCGAAGGTCATCTTCGGCCCCGCCGCCCGTCCCCTGCCCCAGTTGCCGATCAGCGTCGACGGCGAGGGCTACCTCATCGCACAGAGCGACTTCAACGTCCCGGTCGGTCCCAGCTTCTGGGAGCGCGGGGACGCCGAAGCCGAAGTCAGGGGGAAGGCATGAGCCTGGACAGCACTCCCAAGGCCATAGCGGGACCCGCGAACTTCATCGACGAGCGCATCGGCGCGGGGAACTTCCTCAAGCGCAACCTCCGCAAGGTCTTCCCCGACCACTGGTCGTTCCTGCTCGGTGAGATCGCCCTCTACTCGTTCGTCATTCTGCTGCTCACCGGTACGTTCCTGACGTTCTGGTTCAAGCCGAGCATGGGCGAGGTCACCTACAGCGGCTCGTACGCGCCCCTGGTGGGCGTGCGCATGTCCGAGGCCTACGCCTCGTCGCTGCACATCAGCTTCGACGTGCGCGGCGGCCTGCTGATCCGGCAGATCCACCACTGGGCGGCGCTGCTGTTCGTGGCGGGCATGATGGTGCACATGCTCCGGGTGTTCTTCACCGGCGCCTACCGCAAGCCCCGCGAGCTCAACTGGATCATCGGCGTCCTGCTGCTCACCCTGGCCCTGCTGGAGGGCCTGACCGGCTACTCCCTGCCCGACGACCTGCTCTCCGGCGCCGGTCTGCGGATCACCGAGGGCGTGGCGATCTCGATCCCGCTGGTGGGCACGTACATCACCTACTTCCTGTTCGGCGGGGAGTATCCGGGCCACGACGTGATCTCGCGGTTCTACAGCATCCACATCCTGCTGATCCCGGGCATCCTGCTGGCGCTGATCTCCGCCCACCTGATCCTCATGTGGGTGCAGAAGCACACGCAGATGCCGGGCAAGGGCCGCACCGAGCAGAACGTGGTGGGCGCGCCGTTCTACCCGTCGTTCATGGCCAAGTCCGGGGCGTACTTCCTGTTCACCTTCGGGGTCCTGGCGCTGCTCGGCACGTTCGCCCAGATCAACCCGATCTGGCTGTTCGGGCCGTACACGCCGGCCGACATCTCGGCGGGTTCCCAGCCCGACTTCTACATGGGCTTCCTGGAAGGCTCGCTGCGGCTCATGCCGTCGTGGGAGATCAACTTCCTCGGGTACACCCTGCCGCTGAGCGTGCTCATCCCGGCGCTCGGGCCGATGGGCCTCATCATGACGGGCCTGGCGCTGTACCCGTTCGCCGAGCAGTGGATCACCGGTGACAAGAGCGAGCACCACATCGCCGACCGTCCCCGCAACAACCCGCACCGCACCTCGATCGGCATGGCGGCCATCACCTTCTACGGCCTGCTGTGGCTGCTGGGCGCCAACGACTGGATCTCGGCGAAGTTCCACATCTCGCTGTACACCACGACCGAGGTCGGCCGGGTGCTGATCTTCGTCGGGCCGGCGATCGCGTACTTCATCACCTACCGCATGTGCATCGGCCTCCAGCGCCACGACCAGGACGTGCTGTCGCACGGCGTCGAGTCCGGCGTGATCAAGCGGCTGCCGCACGGCGAGTACATCGAGGTCCACGTCCCGCCGGCCGAGGACATCGCGGCGCACGTGCGCGGCAAGAAGTCCATCCCGGCCATCGAGGCCGCCGCGGACGGCGAGGGCATCCCCCCGAAGGGCATGCGCGGGCCGCTCGGCAGGCTCCGGGCCAGGCTCAGCGAGACCTACTCGGCCGACACCGAGGCGATCTCGCTGGACGGGCAGCACCACAACGGTCACGACGGCCACGAGGCCCCGCACGCCGCGGTGGGCGCCGGCGCCGGCGACGAGACCACCAAGTCGATCGGCCACTGAGGCGGCCGTTCGATCGGCTGAGATCGAGCAGAGGAAGGGCCCGGGCGCGCGACGCGCCCGGGCCCTTCCTTTCGTCGTGCCGTGTCCGTCTCCTCGTGCCGGGTCCGTCGTGCCGTGTTCGCCGGTCGTTGCCGTGCCGCCCGGCCGCGTGCCTTCAGGAGGGGACGCTCCGCTTGGTCGTGTCGTCGGCCTTCTTGGTGATGTGGTCGGACACCGGGATCGCCGACAGAGCCTCGGTGGTGAACCCGGACCGCAGCCCGCTCCACCGCAGCCACTGCGGCCAGCTCTCCTGCCAGTACCCCCACCCGTTGCCCGGGTCGAGCTGGCGGGGCGTGCCGCTCACGATGATCGGGTCGCCGATGAGGGTGGTCTCCTTGAACCACTTGGCGTTCGAGGGGCTGACGTTGATGCAGCCGTGGCTGACGTTGGAGTTGCCCTGCGAGCCCACCGACCAGGGCGCCCCGTGGACGTACTCGCCGCTGTCGGAGATGCGCACGGTGTCGTACACGGTGAGGCTGTAGTAGCCGGGGCTGCCGGGGCCGGCGTCGGGGGAGGTCATGGTGGTGACGTCCTCGCGCGACATGGCCAGGTGGATGCCGTTGGTGGTGTAGTGGTTCCAGCTGCCGCCGTCCCCGGCGCTGAGCGGCACCGTGCGGATGACCTTGCCGTCGCGCTTGACCGTCATCTGGTGGGTGACGGTGTCGGCGTGGCTGATCTGCGAACGGCCGATCTGGAACTCCCGGACGTAGTCCTGGGAGCCGTACATGCCGGGCCCGCCGCGCACGCCGGCGAGCTGGGCGACCAGCTTCACCTTCGTGTGGGCCGGCCACCACTTCTTGGGCCGGAAGCTCACCGACTTGTCGTCCAGCCAGTGCCAGGCGCCCTCGACCGGCCTGGAGCTCTGGACCAGCAGGTTCCGCTCGACCGACACCCGGTCGGTGATGCCGCGGTCGAAGGTCAGCATGATCGGCATGCCGATGCCGACGGTGAGGCCGGTGATCTCCTTGTGCGGCAGGATCTTGTCCACGGCGAACGTCTGAGCGGCCTTCAGAGTGGAGAACTCGCTGGTCAGGTGCTTGGCGCCCCCGGAGGGCCCGACGGCCTCGACGGTGACCACATAGCTCTCGCCGGGGGCCATCGCACGCTTGCTGCGCCATTGCGTGCGGTCGGCGCTCAGCACGCCCGCGACGACGGCGCCGGTCTTGGCGCGCACCGTGACGCTCCTGAGCGCGCCGTTGACGGCCCCGACCATGACCGGTAGCTCAGGAGCCACCTGGGCCGCCCCGTTGCCCGGAGAGACGCTCACAGCCACGTCTCGCCCTGAGTCGGAAGTGTTCTGTCCTTTCTCGGTGCCGGAGCCCGCGCAACCACCTGCCAGCAGCAGGGCCAGCGCCCCCGTTCCAATGGCGACCACCCGGATCTCGACGTGTCTCACGTTACGTCTCCCCCGCTCCGATGGATCACTCCTTGTGAGTTATTACCCGGTTACAGCGTGTCGTGTACCCCTCCTGAAGGAGAAAGGCCGAAACGACCAGCAAAAAAGCCGCGGGGGGGGGGGGGGGGGGGTTTTTGGGGGGGGGGGGGGGCGCGGGGGGGGGGGGGGGGGGGGGGGGGGGGGGGGGGGGGGGGGTCGGGTCGGGGTGGGCCCCCCCCCGCGCCGAGCACGAGGCCGAGCGGCTGCGGGAGACCCAGGGGCCGGGCGGCGGCCGGGACCACATC
>NZ_JBVJHR010000008.1:148969-311085 GCF_055586705.1 Sphaerisporangium sp. NPDC049457
AAAAAAGCCAAAAAAGCAAAAAAAAGGACCACTTTTCTGCCTCCTCTCTTCCCCCCCCCCCCCCCCCCCCCCCCCGCGGCGAAGATGGGGTATGAGAGGAGGCCTTGGACGCCGGAGGTGGCGGCGTCCCGATGCCGTCCGGTCAGTGCGTGAAGTGACCCCGGTAGTACTGGAAGACGAAGCCGATGGTGGCCATGATCACCGCGAAGGCGCCGATCATGAACATCCACCAGCCGATGACGAAGCCCACGGTCATCAGCGCCACCGCGAGGCACAGGAACAGCGGCCACCAGCTCGACGGGCTGAAGAAGCCCAGCTCGCCCGCGCCGTCGCTGATCTCGGCGTCCTTCCTGTCCTCCGGCTGCTCGCCGATGCGGCGCGCGGTGTAGAGCAGGTAGTAGCCGATCATCAGCGCGAGACCGACCGAGATGGCCAGCGCCGTGGTGCCGGTGGGCTCCTTGGACCAGAACCAGTAGACCAGGTCGACCGCGGCGAAGAAGACGCCGCAGAGGAGGAACAGCCAGCCCTGAACCTTCATCGAACCTCCTCCAGTTCCCGGTCAGGCGCCAGCCCGGGCGGGTTCTTCAGGTCGAAGGCGGGACGCTCCGACCGGATGCGCGGCAGCCTGTGGAAGTTGTGCCGCGGGGGCGGGCAGGACGTCGCCCATTCGAGGGAGTTGCCGAAGCCCCACGGGTCGTCGACCATCACCTTGGGCGCGTGCCGCCAGGTCCGCCACACGTTGTACAGGAACGGCAGCGTCGAGGCGCCCAGGATGAACGCGCCGACCGAGGAGACCACGTTGAGGTCGGTGAACTGGTCGGCCGCCGAGTAGTCGGCGTACCGGCGCGGGAAGCCCTCGGCGCCGAGCCAGTGCTGCACCAGGAAGGTGGTGTGGAAGCCGATGAACAGCGTCCAGAAGTGCCACTTGCCCAGGGTGTCGTTGAGCATCTTGCCGGTGAACTTCGGCCACCAGAAGTAGAAGCCGGAGAACATCGCGAACACCACGGTGCCGAAGACGACGTAGTGGAAGTGGGCGACCACGAAGTAGGAGTCGCTCACCTGGAAGTCCAGCGGCGGCGACGCCAGGATGATGCCGGTCAGGCCGCCGAACAGGAACGTCACCAGGAAGCCCACCGCGAAGAGCATGGGCGAGGCGAAGGTGATGTGACCTCGCCACATCGTGCCGATCCAGTTGAAGAACTTCACGCCGGTCGGCACGGCGATGAGGAAGGTCATGAACGAGAAGAACGGCAGCAGCACCTGGCCGGTGACGAACATGTGGTGCGCCCACACCGCGGCCGACAGGCCGGCGATGGCGATCGTCGCGCCGATGAGGCTGATGTAGCCGAAGATCGGCTTGCGGCTGAAGACCGGCAGCACCTCGGTGATGATGCCGAAGAACGGCAGCGCGATGATGTACACCTCAGGGTGCCCGAAGAACCAGAACAGGTGCTGCCAGAGCATCGCACCGCCGGTCGCCGAGTCGAAGATGTGCGCCCCGAGGTGGCGGTCGGCCTCCAGGCCGAGCAGCGCCGCGGCCAGCACCGGGAACGCCAGCAGCACCAGGATGCTGGTGAGCAGGATGTTCCACGTGAAGATCGGCATCCGGAACATCGTCATGCCGGGCGCGCGCATGCAGATGATCGTGGTGATGAAGTTGACCGCACCGAGGATGGTGCCGATGCCGGACATAGACAGACCCATGATCCACAGGTCGCCGCCCAGGCCGGGGGACGAGATGGCGTCCGACAGCGGGACGTAGGCCGTCCAGCCGAAGGAGGCCGCGCCGTCGGGGGTGAAGAAGCCCGAGACGGCGATGGTGCTGCCGAACAGGTAGAGCCAGTAGCTCACCATGTTCAGACGGGGGAACGCCACGTCCGGCGCGCCGATCTGCAGCGGCATCAGCTCGTTGGCGAAGCCCGCGAACAGCGGGGTCGCGAACATCAGCAGCATGATCGTGCCGTGCATGGTGAACAGCTGGTTGAACTGCTCGTTGCTGACGAACTCAAGGCCCGGCTGGGCCAGCTCGGCGCGCATGATCAGAGCCATGACGCCGCCGATGAGGAAGAAGATGAACGAGGTGATCAGGTAGAGGTGCCCGATCACCTTGTGGTCGGTCGAAGAGGCCCACCGGGCGATGACGGTCCCCTTGCGGGCACGCCGCGGCGGAACCGCACCTCCGATCGGCGCGTTGATGGCGGTCACTGGGCACTCCCCGCCTGGCTGTTGACATATCGGTCGTACTCGGCCGGGGGCACGAGCTTCACGGTGAAGAGCATGCGGCTGTGGTCGACGCCGCACAGCTCGGCGCAGCGGCCGGCGAACTCGCCGCCCTTGTTCAGCGTGTGGATCTCGAAGACGTTCTTCACGCCCGGGATCACGTCGCGCTTGAACAGGAACGCGGGCACCCAGAACGAGTGGGCCACGTCGTCGGACTTCAGGTCGAACTGCACCGACTTGTCCTGCGGCAGCACCAGGACGGGCCGCTTGGCGGGGGTGCCGACGACCTGGACCGTCTTGCCGCCGTACTCGCTGGTGAAGCGCCAGCTCCACTGGAAGCCCTCGACCTGCACCTTGACGTCGGGGTTGGCCGACACCTGGGTGATGGTGTTCTCGTCACGGGCGGTGAAGTAGAAGAACACCGCGACCATGATGATCGGGACCGTGGTGTAGAGGATCTCGATCGGCAGGTTGTAGCGCACCTGGGGCGGCAGGGCGTCGCCGCTGTTCTTGCGCTTGCGGTGGAACGCGCAGGCCCACAGGATCAGGCCCCAGACGACGACACCCACGGCGAGGGAGGCGATCCAGGCACCGTTCCAGAGACTCTGGATGATGCCGGCCTCTTTGGTGACGCCTTGGGGGAAGCCGGCACGATCCCACGTGCCAGGGCCCCCACACGCCGTCAGGGAAACCAGCAGCGCCGCCAGGGCGGCGGCGCCCGGCACCCTTCGGGCCAACGGACGCCGTCTAGTACGGCGGGTCGGACTCACGGATCGCCTACCCCACAGATAAAGCCCAAGAGTCCCCCTCCTGGGCGGTCGTTTCCAGATTCACGATGTTCGCGCTCTTGGTTGGCTCACGTCACGCTGGGGGACACATTAGCGCGGACAGGGGCCGCCCTCCTTCTCAGCCCCCGCGAACGCGGCGGGCGCCTCGCCGCGCTCCCCCGCCTCGGCGGGCCGTGGCGCGGGTGCGAGCATGAACGCGTGGCGTACTTCGACGCGGCCTCGGCCGAGCCCCTGCACCCCGCCGCCCGCGAGGCGCTGATCGCCGCGCTCGACGCCGGCGGCGCCGATCCGGCCCGGCTGTACGGCGCGGCGCGGCAGGCGCGCCTGCTGCTCGAACGTGCCCGCGCCGAGGCCGCCGAGGTGATCGGCGCCCGCCCCGACGAGGTCTCCTTCACCTCCTCCGGGACGCAGGCCGTCCACCTCGGGGTACTGGGGACGCTGCTCGGCCGCCGCCGCGCCGGGCGCCGCGTGGTGGCGAGCGCGGTGGAGCACTCCAGCGTGCTGGCGGCCGCCGCCGCGCACGAGCGCGAGGGAGGCGCCGTAGAACTGGTCGGCGTCGGCCGGACGGGACGGGTGGACCCGGCGGAGTTCGGCGCGGCCGTCGCCGCCGAGGGCACCGCGCTGGCCTGCCTGCAGACCGCCAACCACGAGGTCGGCACCCTGCAACCGGTCGCCGAGGCGGCCGAGGCGTGCCGCGCGGCGGGGGTGCCGCTGCTGGTGGACGCCGCCCAGACGCTCGGGCGGCTTCCCGTCCCGGCGGGCTGGTCGGTGCTGGCGGCCAGTGCGCACAAGTGGGGCGGGCCCGCCGGGGTCGGGGTGCTGGCCGTACGCAAGGGCACGCGGTGGCGTTCGCCGCTGCCGGAGGACGAGCGCGAGCGCGGCAGGGTGCCGGGCTTCGAGAACGTGCCCGCCGCCGTGGCCGCCGTGGCCGCGCTCCGCGCCGCCGCGGCCGAGGCCGAGGAGGAGAACGCGCGGCTCTCGGCGCTGGTGGACCATGTGCGCCGTACCGTGCCGCGCCTGGTGCCGGACGTCGAGGTGGTCGGCGAACCGGAGCTGCGGGCACCCCATATTGTGACGTTTTCGTGTCTTTACGTACCCGGTGAGGCGATCCTCGCCGAATTGGACAGGGCAGGGTTCGCCGTATCGTCCGGCAGTTCATGCACGGCGAGTACGCTACGTCCATCCCATGTGTTGGAGGCGATGGGGGTGCTCACGCACGGCAACGTCCGCGTGTCGCTGCCCCGAGGCGCCTCCGCCGCGGACGTCGACCGGTTCCTCGCCGTCCTGCCGGACATCGTCCGGCGCGTCCGCGAGAGCGTGGGAGTGAGGTCGTAGAGATGCGCGGCGGACCACGGGGTCCGGGCCCTCGCGGCGAGCCCGCCGCGGCGGGACGCGCGGGCGGGCGGCGGCGACGGCGAAGGTGGATCAGCGATGGCAGGCTCGCAGCAGGCGGCGGCCGGGGCGCCACAGCCCTCGGCCGCGCTCACGATCGACGCCCTGGGGCGCAAGTGCCCCATTCCGATCATCATGCTGGCCGAGCAGATCAACCAGGTGCCGCTCAACGCGACCGTGGCCGTCCTCGCGGACGACCCGGCCGCGTTCACGGACGTCCCGGCGTGGTGCCGGCTGAAGTCGCACCACCACGTGGGCACCTATGAGCTGCCCCAGGGCGGCTGGGCGATCCACGTGCGCCGCAACTACTGACCGCGCGGCGGCGCGACCCCGCGGCCACCACGGGCCGGACGGCCGCGCCGCGCGGATGTCCTCGCGCGGGCGGTCACGCCGCGCGGGCGGTCAGGCGTAGTGGCACACCAGGTGCGGCTCGACCTCGGCTGCGGCGCCGGCGCCGTAGGCGGAGGCGAAGCGCTCCATGAACGCCTGCTTGCCGAGCTGGTACTCCTGCCCGCCGACGTGCTCGAGGACGTAGGTGGCGGTGAGGTTGCCGATCTGGCCGCAGCGCTCCAGCGACAGGCCCCAGGACAGGCCGGACAGGAAACCGGAGCGGAAGGCGTCGCCCACGCCGGTGGGGTCGGCCTTGCGCAGCTCGGGGGTCGGCGGGACGTGCACGCTCGGCTCGCCCTGGCGGTCGATGCGGGCCCCCTTCGGCCCCAGGGTGGTCACCCGCACCCCGACCTTGGACAGCACCTCTTCGTCGGACCAGCCGGTCTTCTGCTCGACGAGGGCCTTCTCGTAGTCGTTGGTGAACAGGTAGGCGGCGCCGTCGACCAGCGACCGGATCTCCTCGCCCTCCATGCGCGCGAGCTGCTGGGAGATGTCGGCGCCGAAGGGGATGCCGCGCTGGCGGCACTCGTCGGTGTGGCGGAGCATCGCCTCGGGGTCGTTCGGGCTGATCATGACCAGGTCGAGCCCGCCGACGCGGTCGGCGACCGGCCGCAGCTCGATGAGCCGCGCCTCGGCCATCGCCCCGGTGTAGAAGGAGGCGATCTGGTTGTGGTGCTCGTCGGTCGTGCACAGGAAGCGGGCGGTGTGGTGCAGGTCGGAGACGCGCACCGAGCCGCAGTCGACGCCGTGGCGCTCCAGCCATGAGCGGTAGTCGGCGAAGTCGTCGCCGACCGCGCCCACCAGGATCGGCGTCAGGCCGAGGCACCCCATGCCGAAGCAGATGTTGGCGGCGGTGCCCCCGCGCCGGATCTGCAGTTCGTCGACGAGGAAGGACAGCGACACGCGGTCGAGCTGCTCGGCGATGAGCTGGTCCCCGAAGCTTCCTGGGAAGGTCATCAGATGATCGGTCGCGATGGATCCGGTGACGGCGATGCGCACGGGCTCGCTCTCCTCGTTGTCAGCCTCGATGAGCCCGCCAAGAATACGCCAACGAACTCGTCCCGGCGCCGCGAACCGCCACCGACGATCTTCTCACCGGGACGCCGGCCCGGTCGCGGCCCGCGCCGGGGCGGGCCAGGTCATCGAGGGCCGCCGGGTGACCTGCGGCGCGGCGCGGCGGACCCCGGCGCACCCCTACCGCTCCGGGGCGCGGCGCCGCCCGCCCCCGGTGCGCGCCGGAGGCGCGAGAACGAGGCAAGAGAACACTGTCGGCCCGGTGACATGGCCGCCCATGACCACTCTCCGCCGCCATGAACCCTGGGCCCGGCGAGCCCGGGGTGCGGATACGCCTGAACCCCGCCCGGCGGTACGTCGAGCGGGGGCGGGCGGAGATGTGTTTAGTTGAACGAGTCGCCGCAGGCGCAGGAGCCCGTGGCGTTCGGGTTGTCGATCGTGAAGCCCTGCTTCTCGATGGTGTCGACGAAGTCCACCGTGGCACCCATGAGGTAGGGCGCGCTCATGCGGTCGGTGACGACGCTGACCCCGCCGAAGTCGGAGACGACGTCCCCGTCCATCGAGCGGTCATCGAAGAAGAGCTGGTAGCGCAGGCCCGAGCAGCCACCGGGCTGCACCGCCACCCGCAGCTGAAGGCCCTCTTCGCCCTGCTGTTCGAGCAGGCTGCGCACCTTGGTCGCGGCCGCGTCGGTCAGGACAAGGCCCTGCTGCGTGGTCTCGCTGCTCTCAACCGTCATCTGTTGACTCCCCGTCTGCCAACGCCCCTCGGGGACGGAGGCCTGGTTCTGAGGTCTCATTCAGACGCTACCAACAGCCGGACCCCTCTACACATTCCTGTCTCAGCCCGCGGTCCTGTCCCACCCCCTCCGCGCGGTGCATCGCCCGACGTATGCCATCATTAGTCGTCAACTAGACGATAAGCCCCTTAAGAGGTGTAAGCCGTGACGACTACCGAAACCGGCCTTCCGCTCTTCGTCCTCGGCCAGGGCACCGACCCGCACAGCGAACGCGGCGTCGACTGCCCCGGCGACCTGCCCGCGGCCTCGGATCCCGAGCTGGTCGCGCGCGCGGTCAGGGCCAAGGCGGCGCTCGGCGACCGGGTCTTCGTACTCGGGCACCACTACCAGCGTGACGAGGTCATCCAGTTCGCGGACGTGACCGGCGACTCCTTCAAGCTCGCCCGCGATGCGGCGGCCCGGCCCTCCGCCGAGTACATCGTCTTCTGCGGCGTCCACTTCATGGCCGAGTCCGCCGACATCCTGACCGGCGACTCCCAGCGCGTGGTCCTGCCCGACCTGGCCGCCGGCTGCTCCATGGCGGACATGGCGACCTTCGACCAGGTCGAGGAGGCGTGGGACGTCCTGACCGACCTCGGCATCGCCGACGTCACCGTACCGGTGACCTACATGAACTCCTCGGCCGACATCAAGGCGTTCTGCGGGCGCAACGGCGGCGCCGTCTGCACCTCCTCCAACGCCCGCCGCGCCCTCACCTGGGCGTTCGACCAGGGCCCCGACGGGCCGGCCAAGCAGGCCGGCGACCGCAAGGTGCTGTTCCTGCCCGACCAGCACCTGGGCCGCAACACGGCCGTCCTGGAGATGGGCTTCTCGCTGGACGACTGCGTGGTCTACAACCCGCACCGCCCGAACGGCGGCCTCACCGACCAGCAGCTCAAGGACGCCAAGGTGATCCTGTGGCGCGGGCACTGCTCGGTGCACGGCCGGTTCTCCGAGAGCTGCGTGGACGAGGTCCGCGAGCGCATCCCGGGCGTCAACGTGCTGGTGCACCCCGAGTGCAAGCACGAGGTGGTCACCAAGGCCGACTACGTCGGGTCGACCGAGTACATCATCAAGATGCTCGACCAGGCCCCCGCCGGGTCGGCGTGGGCCGTCGGCACCGAGCTGAACCTGGTCAAGCGGCTGGCCGCCCGGCACCCCGACAAGACGGTGACCTTCCTCGACCGGACGGTCTGCTACTGCTCGACGATGAACCGCATCGACCTGCCGCACCTGGTGTGGGCGCTGGAGTCGCTCGTCGAAGGCCAGGTCGTCAACCAGATCACCGTCGACCCCGACACCGCCCACTGGGCCAAGGTCGCCCTCGACCGCATGCTCGCCCTCCCGTAGCCGCGGCCGGGGGAGCCGCGCGGGTCAGAGGAGCTCGTACACGGCGCGGACGGTGACGGTGACGGTGCCGTGGCCGGGGTTGAGGGAGGCCTTCTCGGCCATCATCGCGAAGCGGGAGGGCGGGACGTCGCCCTCCTCTTCGAGCTTCATCACGCGGCCGAGCCGGCGTCCGGCCAGCTCGGCGTACTGACGCGCCTTGCTCTGCGCGTCCCGGAACGCCGTGGCGCGCGCGGCCCTCACCAGCGCCGCCGCCTTGGACACCTCGAACGAGATGCCGTTCAGCCGGACCTCCTCCCCCACCCCCGCGACCGCGTCCACCACCGCGTCCGCGCGGGACAGGTCGCGCACGTGCACCTCGGCGCCCTGGGTGGCGCGGTAGCCCACGACCTTGGGGTACTTGTCGTACTCGGCGCCCAGGGTCAGATCGTTGGTGCGCAGGTCCCGCTCGGCCACCCCGGCGGCCAGCAGCGCCTCGGTCAGCTTGCGCGCGGCCGCCTTGACGGCGGCGAACGCCTCCCCCGCCCGCTCCCTGCGCGCCTCGACGCCGACGTTGATCCGCATCAGGTCCGGGGTGACCTGGACGGTCCCGCGTCCGACGACGACGAGCTCGGCCGGATCGGCGGCGGCGCGCACGCGGTGGGCGGGCGCCTTCGCGCCGTCACGGGCCTGGACGGGGGCCGGCACGGCGGCGGCGGTGGCCGCGAGGGCGGGGACCGCCTGTGCTCCGGCGAAGACGAAGGCGGTGGCCGCCAGCGCCACACTGAACGCCACACTGAACTTGGTCATGAGCACATGGCACCACCGGGCGGCCCCGGCTCCGGCGCGCCCTTCCCGGGCACGGCCGGAACTTGACCAAGGTCAGGTGGTCCTGGTGTAGCGCAGGAACAGTTCTTGATACTCCGCCGCCTCGGCCGTCGCCGGCACGCGGGTGGCCTCGCCGTCGAAGCAGACGACCACGGAGTTCCCCCTGGCCGCCCTCCCCCAGCCGTCCGGTGAGCTCGTAGCCCCCGACCCGGACGGGGTCACCCGGTCGTATCGGCACCGGGTTCGGCATGGCGCCCTCCACCCCCACTTATGGGCTTATCACACCCCGCGGCGGGGACTTGGGCGAATCTTTACCTGCCGCCCCATCCCGTACCCGTAGCGTGACCCGCGGCGCCGGAGCCGGAGCCAGAGGCGGAGCCGGCGCCGCCGTGGCCGCGGCGCCGGAGCAGGGTCAGCAGGCTCGGCACGGTGAGGAACCCCTCGGCGATCGCGGAGGCCAGCCCCACCTTGGGCAGGTCTCGGGTGTCGTCGTAGGCGAGGAAACGCGGCACCCAACGGGGGTGGTACTTGGCGTTGGCCCGGTACAGCGACTCGAGCTGCCACCACCGGGAGCAGAACACCAGCGCGCGCCGCCACAGCCGCAGCACCGGCCCGGCGCCGAGCCGCGCCCCGCCCTCGAAGACCGAACGGAACATGGCGAAGTTGAGCGAGACGCGCTTGACGCCGAGCCCCGACGCCCGGCCGATCAGCCCGGCGACCATGAACTCCATGAGCCCGTTGTCGGCGTGCCGGTCGCGCCGCATCAGGTCCAGCGACAGGCCGTCGTCGCCCCACGGCACGAACGACAGCATGGCGGCGGGCTCTCCCGCGGCGTCCCCGGCCTCCACCAGCACGCACTCGCCGTCGGCCGGGTCGCCGAGCCTGCAGAGCGCCATGGAGAAGCCCCGCTCGGTCTCGGTGTCGCGCCAGGCGGCGGCCCGTTCGATGATCTGCCGGACCTCCTCGGCCGACAGCTCGGCGTGGCGCCGGACCCGCAGCGTGAAGCCCGCGCGCTTGACCCGGTTCACCGCCTGCCGCACCCCGCGCATCTCGCGGCCCGCCAGGCCGAACTCGGCGACCTCGATGACCGCCTCGTCCCCCAGCTCCAGGACGCGCAGTCCGGCGCGCGCGTAGGCGTGGGCGGCGGCCTCGCTGGGTCCGAGGACGGCCGGCGCCCAGCCGTAGCGCCGCGCCTCGTCCAGCCACGCGCGGATGGCCGGGCCCCAGGCCTCGACGTCGCCGATGGGGTCGCCGCCGGCCAGGCAGACGCCTGCCACCACGCGGTAGGAGATCGCCGCCTTGCCGCTCGGCGAGAAGATCGCCGCCCGGTCGCGCCGGGTGGCGAAGTAGCCGAGCGAGTCGCGCGAGCCGTAGGCCGCCAGCAGCGTGCGGATGCGCTCCTCGCTCTCGGGCGGCAGCTCGGCCTTGGCCCGCTGGGAGCGGAACAGCACGGCGAAGGCGACCAGCACCGCGACGGCGCTCAGGATGCCGATGACGGAGTTCACCCAGAACGGCGGCCGTCCCGTGCGGTAGAAGTCGAGGGTGACCACCCCGCCGAGGGTGCGTTCCAGCGCCCAGGGCAGGTGGTCCTTCGCCTGCAGGGTGCCGGGGAACAGCGTCACCAGGCCGTACCCGACGCCGAAGGACACCGCGAGCAGCGAGCCGAGCGTGAGCAGGGCCTTGCGGAACGACGCCCGCCGCATCGGGGCGAAGAACTGGTCGTGCGCCGCCGCGAGTACGCCGAGCACGACGGCCGACACCGAGAGGTTGACCTCCGAGGCGACCACCTGCCCCATCAGCGCGAACTCCTCCACCAGGTCGGGCATGAGCGAGGCGGACAGCACGATGGCGAGGTTGCCGAGCACGAGAAGGGCGAAGAAGGCGACGAGCACCCAGTACGCGGCCCGCTTGTGCCGGGCCAGGGCTCCGGCGAGGATGCCGAGGAACACCGCGTAGCCCAGGTTCGGCTCGACGGGGAAGACCGCCATCTCGAGCAGGGTCGTGACCGGCCTGAGCAGGTGGCGCACCGGCGCGACCAGCGCGATCGCCGCCGAGTAGACCGCCGCCACGGCGATGCCCACCGACATGACGCGGGGCACGACGGCGCGCAGGCGCTCTCCGGCGTGGGCTTCGGCGGCCGCTCCAGCGCGGCCATGGTCGGTCACTGCCACCCTGTTTCCCCCCGGCGATGGCTGATGTGCCGGGTGGTATACCCCGCGTTTGGCCTGGCTAAGGGCGTAACGACCAGAGTGATCGTTTTCGTACGCGCCCTTGACGCGCGGCAAAGACGAGAGCGGGGGAGGTCAGAGGCCGGGGGCTCCCCAGAGGGGAAACCAGCGGGACAGGTCGGGCTCGATGCGCAGCTCGCCGGAGAGCGCCCCGCGGACCTGCAGCTCCAGCGGGTTGTCCCTGCGCTCTCCGCCCAGCGGCGCGAACGGGTAGAAGGTGCCCTGCTTGTACAGGTAGACGACCGCCAGCCGCCGCCGCGAGGCGTCGGTGAAGGAGACGAGCGAGCACAGCAGCGACGGGCCGAACCCGGCGCTCTCTAGTGAGGAGTTGACGCCGTGCAGGTCGGTGACCAGCGCGCTCAGGTCGTCGGCCGGGCGGCGTACCAGCAGCCAGGTGTAGCCGTAGGAGTCCTGTGACCGCTCGACCTCGACGTCGCCGAGCAGGGCGTTGATGTCCTGCTGCAACGTGGCGAACGCCCCGCCCTCGGCGGAGCGGAAGCAGACCGAGCCGAGCCCGGTCGGCTCGAACGCGGTGGCCGCCTGCAGGGTCACCGCGGCCGGCGGAAGCGCGAACAGCGCGTCGAGGTTCGGCCGGGCGGGCTTGCTGCGGCCGAGGAGCGCGTCCAGCCAGCCCATCGGCTCAGGCTCCGCGGCCGAGCTGGGCGGCGATCCGGTTGAGCTGGTCGAGCCGGCGCTCCAGGGGCGGGTGGGTGGCGAACAGGGTGGCGAGGCTCGCGCCGGCGCGCCCGGAGACCGCCGGGGTGAAGAAGAAGGCGTTGAACGCCTGCGCCTCGCGCAGGTCGCGCGTCGGGATGCGCGACATCTCGCCGGTGACCTTCACAAGGGCGCTGGCCAGGGCGGAGGGCCGCTGCGTCAGCAGGGCTCCGGCGCGGTCGGCCGACAGTTCGCGGTAGCGCGACAGCGCCCGGGTCAGCAGGAAGCTGATCGCGTACACGACGACCGAGACCAGCATGATGATGAGCCCGATCGGCGGGCCGTTGTTGTTGCCCCGGTCGCGGCCGAGCCCGGAGTACAGCGCGAAGCGGGTCATGAGGCCCGCGACGATGCCGAGGAAGGAGGCGAGGGTCATCACCGCGACGTCCCGGTGCGCCACGTGCGACATCTCGTGGGCGATGACGCCTTCCAGCTCGATCGGGTCGAGCCGGCGGAGCAGGCCGGTGGTCACGCAGACCACGGAGTTCTTCTGGTTGCGCCCGGTGGCGAAGGCGTTGGGCACGTCGGTGTCGGCGATCGCCACGCGCGGCTTCGGAGTGTCGGCCAGGGCGCACAGCCGGTCGATCAGGCCGTGCAGTTCGGGCGCCTCCTGCGGTGAGACCTCTCGCCCGTGCATCGCGAACAGCGCGATCTTGTCGGAGAAGAAGTACTGGACCAGCAGGAGGCCCCCGGCGAGGACGAGAACCACGACCGCCTGGACCCCCAGGGCGATCAGGACGCCCACGAAGACGACGTAGAGCAGGCCCAGCAGGAACATGGTGGTGACCATGCGCACCGTCAGACCCCGGTCGGGGGCATACCGGGTTTGTGTCATATCTACAAGCTATCCCGGGATAAGCCCGGAATCGCCAAGCATGCCTCTCACTTCGTCGATCGAAGCGTCGGCCGGCGGCAAAATCAGCTCCGAGGGCTCCAGGGCGTCGTCGGGCAGCGGCTTGCCGATCTGGCGCACCTTGTCGAGCAACGCGTGGAGCTTGGTGCGGAACTGCGCCTCGTCGTCGACCTCGATGGCGGCCTCAAGCTCGGTGTCGAGCGAGTTCAGCACGTCGATGTCGCCCTCGGCGACCTCGACCTGTCCCTCGCCCATGATGCGGACGATCACAGGCCCTCCCCCGGCTGACGGTACTGCTGGGTCGGCTGGGACTGGGACTGCTGCTGAGGAGCCTGCTGCTGGCCCGGGTGGCCGGCCTCGATCGCGTCACGCGGCGCCGGGCCCTGGCCCAGCTCGGCCTTCATGCGGGCCAGTTCGAGCTCCACGTCGTTGCCGCCGCCCATGCGGTCGAGCTCGGCCTGGATGTCGTCGCCGCGCTGGCCGCTGAAGTCGTCCAGGGCGCCGCTCGCCAGCAGCTCGTCGATCGCGCCCGCGCGGGCCTGCATCTGGGCGGTCTTGTCCTCGGCCCGCTGGATCGCCAGGCCCACGTCGCCCATCTCTTCGGAGATGCCGGAGAACGCCTCGTTGATGCGGGTCTGCGCTTCGGCGGCGGTGTAGGTCGCCTTGATGGTCTCCTTCTTGTGGCGGAAGGAGTCCACCTTGGTCTGCAGACGCTGGCTGGCGAGGGTGAGCTTCTCCTCCTCGCCCTGCAGGTTGTTGTGCTGCACCTGCAGGTCGGCGATCTGGGTCTGCAGGGCGGAGCGCCGGCTCAGCGCCTCGCGCGCCAAGTCTTCACGCCCGACGCTCAACGCCTTGCGGCCCTGGTCCTCAAGCTTCTTCGCCTGCTGCTGGACCTGATTGATCTGCAGCTCCACCCGCTTGCGCGAGGTGGCGACATCGGCCACGCCCCGGCGCACCTTCTGCAGAAGCTCAAGCTGCCGCTGATAGGAGTAGTCGAGGGTCTCGCGCGGATCCTCCATCTTGTCCAGGGCCTTGTTGGCCTTGGACTTGAAGATCATGGAAAGTCTCTTCATCACGCTCATGCGCGTTGGCCGTCCCCTTCTTAGGTAGTGCTGTGCCTATGCTCCCGCTCGCTGCGACGCTCGCCGGCCGTATGCTCGCTTCGCTGGCATCCATGCTCCCTCGCGCCGACTCGCAACTCCATAGGCTGCCCGCTCATCGTCAGCCCCCGATTATCGCGGCTAAGTCGCGTAGGTCCACCCTACGCATAACGCACGAGGGCGTCATTAAGTTGCACCCCCGGTAGGCTGACGTCGTGTTCCGACGTCGCACGCAGGCCCCCACGGATGACAGCCCCTCATCGTCCTCAGAGACGCAGTCGAAAACCGCGGGCAAGGGCCGGCCAACCCCCAAGCGCCGCGAGGCCGAAGGCCGCCGCCGCCAGCCGGTGACCGCTCCCGGCAATCGCAAAGAGGCCTACAAGCAGGCGCGCGAGCGCCAAGCCGCCGAGCGGGCGCGCGCCCGCGAGGGCATGTTGAGGGGAGATGACCGTTATCTCCCTGCCCGAGACCGTGGGCCGGCGCGCAAGCTCGCCCGTGACTGGGTCGACTCCCGCCGCACGATCAGCCAGTATTTCCTTCCCGTCTCGCTGCTGCTGCTCGTGATCCTGTGGACGGTCCCGATGTTCGGCGGCCAGGCCGGCATGGCCCTGTACTCCTACGCCATCACCATCCTGTGGCCCGCGATGATCATCGTGGTCGCGGTGAGCGCGGTGTGGGTCGCGCAGCGGGTCAAGAAGGAGGTCGCGCAGCAGCTGCCCGACGAGAGCCTCCGCGGCGTCGGCTTCTACGCCGCCATGCGCGCCATGCAGATCCGCCGCCTGCGCTTCCCCCCGCCCACCGTCCTGCCCGGCGGCAAGCCCGTCCCCCCCAAGAACTGACCCGCCTCACCGGCGACGGAAATGGTGGCCCCCGCGCTCCCTCGGCGGCCACCATGCTCCCGTCTCCGGGTGGATGTTCAGAAGGCGCCGCGACGGCGGGAAGTGGGTACGGCGACATCGGCGCCCTCGTACGGCGAGACGCGGCCGGACCCCGTGGCCGGCGGCGCACTGGCGCGGGCCCTCGATCACCGCGTCCAGCGCAGGCGCCCTGCGGTCACCGTGGGGCGCAGGCCGCGCACCGGGCCGCCCGTCTCCAGCGACTCGGCCGCCGCCTTGAGCAGCGCGTAGAAAGACGTCCAGCTCTCGCCGGAGGCGAATGACGCGCCCTCGGCGCCGGCGCCGAACCGCCGCACATCGCCGCGCCGGGGGTCGATCACCCCGGTCGCGCCGGCCGCGCCCACGGGAACGGGCGCGGTGTCGCCCTCAGGGGCGCGGGACGCCGGGGTACCGTCCGTGGACGGCGGCTCCGCAGCGGGCGCGGCGAAGGGGATCAGCCGGCCGTCCCACCGCCCCGCCGTCGACGGCGAGCCCGCGCCAGAGGCGGACGCGGCGCACAGGCCTCGCCAGGTGTCGCGGATCTCGCGCACGCCGAAGGCCCGCCACTGCGGCAGCACCGCGCCCTCGCCGCCCGAGGGCCCTCGCGCGCCCTCTGTTCCCGTGCCGTCGTGGCGCAGCAGCGACGCGCGCAGGGCGGCGGGGAACCGCATGCCCGTCTGGGCTTCGGCGATCGCGATGGTCCGCGCCCTCGCGGGCGGGCGCAGCCCGGCGTAGGTCACCGGCGCGTTGGCCTTCAGCCACCTCTCGACGCGCCGCCACTGGTGGTTCACCGCCCGGAGCACGCGGGGGTCCACCGGGCGCAGGACGAGACGACGCCCCTCGGGAGGACACGCGGCCGCCGTCGTGCTCGTGGCCGGCACGCCGCTGACCTCCGGAGAGGCAACCGGAAGCGGCACACCGCTTGCGGACGCGTCCGATGAAGGAGAGGCGTCCGGCGAGGACCCGCCCGCGGCGCGCGCGGAAGGGACGGAAGAGGCCGCCGCCGCCACCGGAGAGGGGGCGTCCCCCATGGCGCGGGCGCCGAGGAGGCCGGCCGCCACGGCGACGAGGCCCGCGGCCGCGACCGGCGCCGCCCACCGCTTCCCGCGCCGCCCGGCCGCGGCCCGCGGCGCGACCGGTTGCGGGGAGACGGCGGGGCGATGGGTGGGGTCGGCGGCGGGGCGATGGGTGGGGTCGGCGGCGGGGCGATGGGTGGGGTCGGCGGCAGGGCTGCGGGGGAGGGCGCGCAGTGCGCGGGCCGCCACGAACAGGGCCGCGCACACGGCGGCCACCGCGAGCGCGCGCCGTACAACCCCGCGTGTGATCAACCGCCGCACCCGGGGCAGACTACCCCGAAACAGATCACGAGTAAGCGACAGTTAGGGTCAAAGGCATGCAATATCGCCATCTTGGCCGCAGCGGTCTGAAGGTCAGCGAGATCAGCTACGGCAACTGGATCACCCATGGTTCCCAGGTCGAGGAGGACGCCGCCAAGGAGTGCGTGCGGGCGGCCCTCGACGCGGAGATCACCACCTTCGACACCGCCGACGTCTACGCCGCGACAAAGGCCGAGGAGGTCCTCGGCCGCGCGCTGAAGGGCGTGCGCCGCGAGTCCGTCGAGATCTTCACCAAGGTCTACTGGCCCACCGGCACGGGACCGAACGACTCGGGGCTGTCGCGCAAGCACATCACCGAGAGCATCCACGGCTCGCTCCGCCGCCTGCAGACCGACTACGTCGACCTCTACCAGGCGCACCGCTACGACTACGAGACGCCGCTCGAAGAGACGCTGAAGACCTTCGACGACCTCGTGCGGCAGGGCAAGGTGCTGTACGTCGGCGTCAGCGAGTGGAGCGCCGCGCAGATCGCCGACGCGCTCAAGATCGCCGACGAGATGGGGTTCGACCGGCTGATCTCCAACCAGCCGCAGTACTCCATGCTGTGGCGGATCATCGAGGCCGAGATCGTGCCCCTCTGCGAGAAGGAGGGCGTCGGGCAGATCGTCTGGTCCCCCATCGCCCAGGGCGTGCTCACCGGCAAGTACCAGCCGGGTCAGGCCCCGCCCGCCGGTTCACGGGCGACCGACCCCTCGGGGTCGGGGTTCATCTCGCGCTTCCTGGACGACGACGTGCTCAAGCGCGTACAGGACCTCAAGCCCATCGCCGCCGATCTCGGCCTCAGCATGGCGCAGCTGGCGGTCGCCTGGGTGCTGCAGAACCCGAACGTCTCGTCGGCCATCGTCGGCGCCACCCGCCCCGAGCAGGTGCTGGACAACGTCAAGGCGTCCGGCGTGAAGCTGGAGGCCGAGGTCATGGCCAAGATCGACTCTGTGCTCGGGGCGATCGTCGAGCGCGACCCGGCCAAGACCGTGAGCCCGGCCACCCGGCCGGGGCCACGGTAGCGGTCACCGCCGCCACGGCCGGGCCGGCATAAAGGCGCGGCCGTAAAGGCGTTCTGTCGGGTCCCTTGGGTTTTCGGTCACTCTGACAACGTTTGTCACATGGACATCAGGAAAGCCAGGGGGCCTGGCCTCACTCCACACGCAGCGACATCCCGGCGTACTCGACTTTGTCGTCTTCCAGCAGCGTGACCCGCTCGACTCCCGATTCGAGCAAGGTGCGCCAGTTTTCACCGAGCCATGACTCGGCATCGGCCTGACTCGGGAAGATCTCGCGTGGAAGCGGGCCGTCCATAACCTCACCACCGTTAGCGTTTTCATAACGCCAGCGCCAAGTCATGCCATACGCTCCTTTTCGCGGGGTTTGCCCATTGCCTCACCAGGCTGTGCAGACCCTATCTCCTGGAGTCTGCCGCAGATCTTGCCGTGCGGTCGGCGGGACAGGCCAGAGGGCGAGGAGAAGCGCGGAGGACCCGCGCGACCGTGCGACAGCCGAGACAGGAGGCCGACCGATGCCGCCGACGTTCCGTCTTCCGGCGCCCGCCGCCGGACCCGGACTCGCGACGGCGGCCGTGGCGACCCCCGTGGCAAGGGCATAGTGAAGGTTCTTCTCTCCGGCACCGCCGGTCCGTACGGCTGGCCCGAGCCCGGCTGCGGCTGCGCCTCCTGCCGCCGCCTGCCCTCCGGCCACCGCCTGCCCACCACGGTGGTGCTCGACGACGTGGTGCGGCTGTCGGCGCCCGCCGGCGTCCGCCTCACTCCCCCGGCGGCGATGCCCAAGGGGTACCGGATGACCGTCACGCCGGACGGCTACGCGGTGAGCGGCCCCGACCGCGGCCGGGTCCTGTACGCCGACTCCGCCGACGACCTGTCGGGCGCGCCCTCGCCGAGCTGGGCGGAGGACGCCTACGACCTGGTGCTCATCGACCTGCTCGACCGGCCGCAGCGGCTGGGCGACCTGCGCAGGCGCGGCCTGGTCACCGCGCGGACGCAGGTGGTGGCCATCCATCTGGACCACCGGATCCCCTCGGAGGACGAGCTGCGCAGGCGGCTCGGCTTCTGGGGCGCCCAGCTCGTGGACGACGGCACGATCATCGACACGCGAACGCCGGCCGCGACGCGCCCGGCCGTCGCCGGCCGGGTGCTGGTGCTCGGCGGCGCGCGCTCGGGCAAGTCCGGCGAGGCCGAACTGCGGCTGATCACCGAACCCGATGTGACCTATGTCGCCACCGGGCCGGCGGGCGGCCGGGACGCCGACTGGCTCGCCCGCGTCCGCGCCCACCAGTCGCGGCGCCCGCCGTACTGGACGACCATCGAGACCACCGAGCTGGAGGCGCTGCTGCGCTCGGAGAGCGGACCGCTGCTCATCGACGGCATCGGCACCTGGCTCGCCGCGGTCTTCGACGCCTGCGGCGCCTGGGGCGACCCCGCGCACGACCGGCCCAGGGGCAGGAAGCCCGGACGGTTCGGCACGGCCCTGGACGCCGTGGCGGCGCGCTGCGACGACCTGGTGGCCGCCTGGCGGCAGACCCGGGCCCAGCTGATCGCGGTCAGCGACGAGGTGGGCCTCAGCGTCGTCCCGGCCACGGCGAGCGGACGGGTGTTCCGCGACGCGCTCGGCCGGCTGAACCAGCGCCTGGCCGCGGAGTCGGAGGAGGCCGTGTTCGTCGTCGCCGGCCGCGTCGTCCCCCTTCCCATCTGACGGCGGCCGCTGATATGTCCCCTGACATGCCCCCACCCGCCGCCCCGGAGGAGCCGGTCGCCGCCGGACTGCGCCTGGCCGCAGGCACCTTCACCATCTGGCCGGCCGGCCTGCCGCGCACCGACCGCGTCACCGCCGGATGGGCCATGGCCCTGGCCCCGGTGATCGGCCTCGGCCTCGGCCTGGTCGCCGCGGCCGTCATGGCCGGCGCGAGCCTGCTGGTCTCGCCGCTGCTCGCCGCCGCGCTCGGCCTCGGCTCGCTCGCCGTGCTCACGCGCGGCCTGCACCTGGACGGTCTCGCCGACCTGGCCGACGGCCTGGGCAGCGGCAGGCCGCCCGAGCAGGCGCTGGACATCATGAAGCGCTCGGACATCGGGCCGTTCGGGGTCGTGACGCTGGTCTTCACGCTGCTCCTCCAGGCCGCGGCGGCGGCCGAGGCGGGGCCGGCGGCGCTCATGCTGGCCTGTGTCACCGGGCGGCTGGCCGTGACCTGGGCGTGTGTCGCCGGTGTGCCGGCGGCCCGTCCCGGCGGCCTCGGGGCCATGGTCGCCGGGACGGTGCGGCAGAGCACGGCGATCATCGGGACGGCCGCGGTCGCCGCCGGTGCGCTGGTCCTCGGGCTGCTGACGGGCGAGCCGGTGGCCTGTCCGCTCGCCGTCGCGGCCGGCCTCGGGGCGGCCTGGGCGACGCGCGCGCACGCCACCCGCCGGCTGGGCGGGATCAGCGGGGACGTGCTGGGCGCCCTGGTCGAGATCGCCACGGCCGCCGCCCTCATCACCTGCGCCGCCGCGTTCTGATCCACCACGTGCAGATCCGTCGCGTTCAGATCCGCCGCCCTCTGATCCACCCCGGCCTCACGCCGGTCAGGAGGACATGGCCTGGCGGGTGGAGATGAGGGCGTTGAGCAGGGCGGCACCGCGTTCGGCGTCGTCCACGCTGACGGCCATCTCACCTCCGGAGGCGTAGCGCACGACGAGGCACTCGCCACCGCGGATCATGATGGTCGACGCCCCGGGAAGGCCCCGGATGCCCCATCCGCCCACCTCCAGCGGCCGGCGCAGCTCGACCCTGGCGCTCTGGATGCCGGCGAGCGGGATCGTCCGCCTGGGCCAGTGGAAGGGGCCGAAGGTGATGACCAGGCCCTGCTCGCTCACCCGGGCGCCGACCGTCGAGAGGCCGCCGCCGGCCACCGCGGCGAGCGCCAGCGGGAAGACCGCGTCACGGACGCCGCCGCCCCCGGCGACCAGGCCGAGGACCGCGACGACCACCAGGCCCGCCAGGGCCGCGAGGCTCAGCCCGGAAAGCCACGGGTTGGACGCCGTCGAGACCCACACCGAGCGCCGGTCCGGGCGCAACCGGAGACTGCGGCCCTGTGCCGCGCGGGCCTGGCGCGGGTCACCCTGCGGATCGCCGGGCCCCGTCGAGGCGAGCAGCCCGCCGATCGCCGCGAGCAGGACCGCCGCGATGAGGATCACCAGGGTCTGGCCGCCGACCGCCCCGGCGTCCTGCCATCCGGCGCGGTCGAGGTTGGCGGCGAGCGTCGTCCACTGCATGCCCAGCGCGACGCCGGCGCCGCCCGCCAGGGTGGCGGCGGACGCCCTGCGGCGCGACGCGAGGCGCGCGCCGTCCCCGCCGAGCAGCAGGCGCGCGGCGACGCCCGCGGACGCGGCCCACAGCAGCGCCTGGAAGCCGAGGGCGGACCAGAAGGACATCGCGCCGTCCGGCCCGCCCGACGGCCCCCAGTGGGTGGCGAGCGGCTCGGGGAGCCTGTCGCGGAGGGCGAGGGGGACGATGACGAGCGCGGCGGTCACCGCCGCGGCCCACACGCCGGCCGTCAGGAGGAACCGCGATCGGTACGTCATGACGACTCCATCTCCTTCATGATCTCCAGCACGTCCGCCGGGGCGTAGCCGTACCGCCCGGCCTCCTCCAGCAGTTCGCGCGCCATGCGCGCGACGACCTCGCGGCCGTCGGGAGGAGCGAGCACCGAGACGCCCCTCCCCCTGCGGAACTCAAGGACGCCCTCGTCGCGGAGACGGCGCAGGGCGCGCAGCACGGTGTTGGCGTTGACGCCCAGCGCGGCGGCGAGCTCGCGCGCCGAGGGCAGCCGCTGACCTGGAAGAACCAGGCCGGAGGCGATGGCGTGCCTGATGGCCCCTGCCACCTGCTCGTGCAGCGGCCGTGGATCGTTGAGATCGAGCGTGAGCAGCATAGTGCTATTGAAACTAGCACCATTACCGGCAAAGCGCATCATGGTGCTAGCGACATCGGCACCATTCGGGCCGGACAGGGTGCCAGATTCGTAGGACGAACCCTCGTTTATGCGTACGGGAGAAGCACGGCTAGCATCGGCACACGTGACGACAGTGCGACTCAACGCCTCTGACTCGGGTTCGGTCGAGACCGACGCCCTCGTAGTCGGCATCAATACCTCGCCCGACGGCCCCCGCCCCGCGCCCGGCGCGCAAGCCCTGGACGCCGCCATCGCCGGCGGGCTCGCGCCCACGCTGAACGCGCTGGGGTTCTCCGGCAAGGCGGGCGAGATCGCCAAGTTCCCGTCGTTCGGCGCCGTGCCCGCCCCGGTGATCGTCGCGGTCGGGCTCGGCGACGCCCCCGCCCACGAGGGCGCCCACGACCTTGAGACGCTGCGCCGGGCGGCCGGCGCGGCGGCCCGCTCGCTCGCGGGGACGGCGCGCGCCGCCTTCTCGCTGCCCGCCGCCACGCCCGAGCAGGCCGAGGCGGTCGCGCTGGGCGCGCTGCTCGGCGCCTACGACTTCGCCAAGTACCGCACGGGCGAGGGGCAGCAGGCTCCGCTCGAGACGATCACCGTGCTGAGCGACGCCCCCGGCGCCGACGGCTCGGTGGGCCGCGCCACGACGCTGGCCGAGTCGGTCACTCTCGTCCGCGACCTGGTCAACACCCCGCCGTCCGATCTGTCCCCCGCGCGCTTTGCCGAGATCGCCGAGGAGACCGCGAGCAAGGCCGGCCTGTCGGTGGAGGTCCTCGACGAGACCGCCCTCAAGGAGGGCGGCTACGGCGGCATCGTCGGCGTCGGCCAGGGCTCGGTGAACCCGCCCCGGCTGGTGCGCCTCGGCTACGCCCACCCCGACGCCCAGACGACGGTCGCGTTCGTCGGCAAGGGCATCACCTTCGACTCCGGCGGCCTGTCGCTCAAGCCGTCCGCCTCCATGGCGTGGATGAAGTCCGACATGGGCGGCGCCGGCGCGGTGTTCGGCGCGCTGCTGGCCATCGCCAGGCTCGGCCTGCGGATCAACGCCGTCGGCTACCTGTGCCTGGCGGAGAACATGCCGAGCGGCAGCGCCCAGCGTCCCTCCGACGTGCTGCACACCTACGCCGGCAAGACCGTCGAGGTGCTCGACACCGACGCCGAGGGGCGCCTGGTGCTCGTGGACGGCATCGCCCGCGCCGGCGAGGACGACCCCGACATCATCGTGGACGTCGCCACCCTCACCGGCGGGCAGATCGTCGCCCTCGGCTGGCGCACCTGCGGCGTCATGGCCTCCGACGACGAACTGCGCGAGGAAGTCGTCGAGGTGGCCACGGCCCAGGGCGAGGCCGCCTGGGGCATGCCGCTGCCCGAGGAACTGCGCAAGGGCCTCGACTCCCCGATCGCCGACATCGCCAACCTCAACCCCGAACGCTCCGGCAGCATGCTGGCGGCCGGCATCTTCCTGCGCGAGTTCGTCCCCGCGGGCGTGCGCTGGGCCCACGTCGACATCGCCGGGCCCGCCTTCAACAAGGAGGCCCCCTACGGGTACATCCCCAAGGGCGGCACGGGCATGATCACCCGCACCCTCGTCGCGCTGGCCGAGCGTCACCAGGCCGGGCGCGAGGCATGATGAGCGCAGGACGCTGACGACCGCGCCGCCGCCGGTCACCACCGGCGGCCGAGCGGGGTCACAGATGCACGAGACAAGTGAAAAGATGCTGTTGGGCAGGCCGGGCGCACCGCGAGAGCGGGCATGACCCGGCCGTGAGGCCCACCGATTCCGACAAGGAGCTTTCCAGTGGCTGATGGCAGCGGCCCCTACGACATCGTTGTCCTGGGCGGCGGCAGCGGCGGGTACGCCTGCGCCCTCCGGGCGGCAGAGCTGGGCAAGAGCGTCGCGCTGATCGAGAAGGACAAGATCGGCGGCACGTGCCTGCACCGGGGTTGCATCCCCACCAAGGCGCTCCTGCACGCGGCGGAGGTCGCCGACGAGACCCGCGAGGCCACGAGCGTCGGCGTCAAGGCACACTTCGAGGGCGTCGAGATGCCCGGTGTCCACGCCTTCAAGGACAAGATCGTCAACCGCGCCTGGAAGGGCGTGCAGGGCCTGCTCAAGAGCAGGGGCGTGACGATCATCGAGGGCGAGGGCCGGCTCGACGGCCCCAAGCGCGTCGTCGTGGGCGACCAGGTCGTCGAGGGCCACAACATCGTGCTGGCCACCGGCTCGGTCCCGAGGTCGCTTCCCGGCCTCGACATCGACGGCGAGCGCGTCATCACCAGCGACCACGCGCTCAAGCTCGACCGCGTGCCCTCCTCGGTGATCGTGCTGGGCGGCGGCGTGATCGGCGTCGAGTTCGCCTCAGTCTGGAAGTCCTTCGGCTCCGAGGTCACCATCGTCGAGGCGCTGCCCCACCTGCTCCCGCTGGAGGAGGAGTCCAGCTCCAAGCTGCTCGAGCGCGCCTTCCGCCGCCGGGGCATCAAGTACGAGCTGGGCACCCGCTTCGAGAGCGTCAAGACCAGCGACACCGGCGTCGTCGTGACGCTGGAGGGCGGCAAGACCTTCGAGGCCGAGCTGCTGCTGGTGGCCGTCGGCCGCGGGGCCGTCACCTCGGGCATGGGCTTCGAGGAGGCCGGCGTCGCCATCGAGCGCGGCACCGTCGTGGTGAACGAGTTCTGCCAGACCAGCGTGCCCGGCGTCTACGCCGTCGGCGACCTGATCCCGACCCTCCAGCTCGCGCACGCCGGCTTCGCCGAGGGCATCCTGGTCGCCGAGCACATCGCCGGCCTCTCCCCCGTGCCGATCGACTACGCGGGCGTGCCGCGCATCACCTACTCCGACCCCGAGGTCGCCTCGGTCGGCATCACGTCCGCCGTCGCCAAGGAGCGCGGATACGAGATCACCGAGCTGGTCTACGACCTCGGTGGCAACCCCAAGAGCCAGATCATCGGCACGCAGGGCGCCGTCAAGATCATCTCCCGGAAGGACGGCCCCGTGCTCGGGGTCCACATGGTCGGCAAGCGCATGGGCGAGCTCGTCACAGAAGGCCAGCTCATCTACAACTGGGAGGCCCTGCCTTCCGAGGTGGCCCAGCTCATCCACGCTCACCCGACCCAGTCGGAGGCCGTCGGCGAGGCGATGCTCGCCCTGGCCGGCAAGCCCCTGCACGTACACAACTAAGCCCTCACAGGAAACGCGAGAGAAGACGACACCATGCCGGTTTCCGTAACCATGCCCCAGCTCGGCGAGAGCGTGACCGAGGGCACCGTCACACGCTGGTTGAAGAAGGAAGGGGACCACGTCGAGACCGACGAGCCGTTGCTCGAAGTCTCCACCGACAAGGTCGACACCGAGATCCCGTCCCCGTCCTCGGGCGTCCTCACCAAGATCGTCGTCGCTGAGGACGAGACCGTCGAGGTCGGCGCGGAGCTGGCCATCATCGACCAGAACGGCGCCGCGGCCGGCGCCGCCGCTCCGGCGCAGGCCGAGCCGCAGGCCAAGGCCGAGCCCGAGCCGCAGCCCGAACCCGAGCCCGAGCCGGTCAAGGCCCCCGAGCCCGCCCCCGCGCCCGCGCCGGTCTCCTCGATCCCGCAGCCGCCCGCGCCGCAGCCCGCGCCGCAGGCGCCTCCCGTGCCGCCGCGTCCGGCCCCGCAGCAGGCCCCCGCCCCGGCGCCGGCCGCGCCCGCGCCGTCGGCCACCGGCGAGAGCCCGTACGTCACTCCGCTGGTGCGCAAGCTCGCCACCGAGCACGGCGTCGACCTGGACGCCCTCACCGGCACCGGCGTCGGCGGCCGCATCCGCAAGCAGGACGTCCTGGAGGCCGCGCGCGTCCAGCGCGAGCAGGCCGCCCAGGCTCAGGCGCAGGCCGCGCAGGCCCCCGCGCCCGCCCCGGCCCCGCAGGCCGCCGCCCCCGCGCCGGTCGCCGCCGCGGCGCCCGAGCCGGTGCAGGCCGACACCACCCTGCGCGGCCGCACCGAGAAGATGTCGCGCATGCGGCAGACCATCGCCAAGCGCACGATGGAGTCGCTGCAGACCTCCGCGCAGCTCACCTCGGTCGTCGAGGTCGACGTCACCAAGATCGCGCGGCTGCGCGACCGGGCCAAGGCCGACTTCCAGCGCCGCGAGGGCGTGAAGCTCAGCTTCATGCCGTTCTTCGCGCTCGCGACCGTCGAGGCGCTCAAGCAGCACCCCAAGCTCAACGCGGTCATCAACAGCGAGACCAACGAGGTCACCTACTTCGACCACGAGCACCTGGCGTTCGCGGTCGACGCCGAGCGCGGCCTGGCCTCCGCCGTCATCAAGGACGCCGGCGACCTCAACATCGCCGGTCTCGCCCGCAAGATCGCCGACCTGGCCGAGCGCACCCGCACCAACAAGGTGAGCCCGGACGAGCTGTCCGGCGGCACGTTCACGCTGACCAACACCGGCAGCCGCGGCGCGCTGTTCGACACGCCGATCATCAACCAGCCGCAGGTCGCCATCCTCGGCACCGGCGCGGTCGTCAAGCGGCCGGTCGTCCTGGACACGCCCGAGGGCGAGGTCATCGCGGTGCGCTCCATGGTGTACCTGGCGCTGACCTACGACCACCGCCTGGTCGACGGCGCGGACGCCGCCCGCTTCCTGACCACGGTCAAGCGCCGCCTGGAGGAGGGCCGCTTCGAGAACCAGCTCGGCCTGGCCTGACCCACCCCGGCCGGACCACCTCGTGGTCCGGCCGCCGGCCGGACCGGACACCAGCCGGTCCAGAAGGTCCGGCCTGACGGCGCACGTCCGAGAAGATCCGGCCTGACGGCGGCCGGACGGGAAGATCCGGCCGGACACGCGGCCGTCCGGGCCGGGCTGCCTGGGCCGCGCGCGGGCGCGGACGTAGGGTGATCGCATGGCAGTCGTGGTCACCGGCTCGTCCGGGCTTCTCGGTTCGGCCCTGGTGCGCGCCCTGCGCGAGGAGGGGCGGCCGGTCGTCAGGCTCGTCCGCCGCACCCCCGCCGCGCCGGACGAGGCGTTCTGGGATCCACGTGAGGGCATCCTCGCCCCCTCGGTGCTCGAGGGGGCCGAGGCCGTCGTCCATCTCGCGGGGGCGGGCATCGCCGACCGCCGGTGGACGCCCGAGCATCGGCGCGAGCTGGTCGACAGCCGCGTCGACGGCACGCGCACCCTCGCCGCCACGATCGCCGGGCTCGAACGCAAGCCGGCCGTCTGGCTGAGCGGCTCGGCCATCGGCATCTACGGCGACACCGGCGAGCACCCCGTCGAAGAGGCCTTCGAGCCCCCCTCACACTGGCGTCCCCTGGAATCCGGGCCCGCGGCCGGGCAGGCGGAGGACGGGACGGCGCGGGCGCACGGGCAGTGGCTCGCCGAGCTCGTGCTCGCCTGGGAGGCCGAGACCGTCCCCGCCGAGCGGGCCGGCGTCCGGGTCGTGCGGCTGCGCACCGGTCACGTCCTCACCCCCGAGGGCGGTTTCCTCGGCAAGATGCTCCCGTTGTTCAGACTCGGCCTCGGCGCGCCTCTGGGATCCGGCCTGCAGTACGTCTCGTGGATCACCATGGACGACTGGGTGGGCGCCGTCCGGCACATCATGGCCGAGCCCGAGGTGACCGGGCCGGTGAACCTCACCGCTCCGACGCCGGTCACCAACGCCGAGTTCACCCGGGCCCTCGGCCGTGCGCTGCACCGCCCGACCATGCCGGTGGCGGTGCCCGGCTTCGCGCTGCGCGCCGTCCTCGGCGACCTCGCGGAAGAAGGCGTGCTCATCGGGCAGCGCGCGCTCCCCCGCCGTCTGCTCGAGATGGGGTACCGGTTCCGGCATCCGCGTCTCGACGACGCACTGGCGGCCATACTCTAGGGTGCCGGTCCGGTGAACACGGGTGGGGGCCGCGTCTGGGCCCTTGCGCCTTCGAGGCAGGGCTTTCCCCGCCCTCCGAAAAGGCAGCAGGAGAGATCATGAGCAGGCTCGGCCAGTCCCATATCCTCGCCATAGGCGGGGGTTCGTTCGTCTCGACGCGGCGCCTCGGCGTCATGGAGCCCTCCGGCCTGCTCCGGTACGCGCTCGACCTCACCGGGCAGGACCGCCCGAAGCTCGGCCTGCTCGCCACCGCCACCGGGGACGACGCCGAGTGGCTGCTGAAGATGTACGGCGCCTTCCGCGCCTTCGACGTCGAGGTCAGCCACCTCTCCCTGTTCCCGATGCCGAACGTCGACGACCCGCGCGAGTGGCTCCTGGAGCAGGATGCCGTGTACGTCAGCGGCGGCAGCGTCGCCAACCTGGCCGCGCTGTGGCGGCTGCACGGGCTCGACCAGGCGATGGAGGAGGCCTGGCGGTCCGGTGTGGTCCTGGCCGGTCAGAGCGCGGGAGCGTTGTGCTGGCACGTGGGCGGCAACACCGACTCCTTCGGGCCCGCCCTGCGCCCGTGGGCCGAGGGCCTGGGCCTGCTGCCCTACTCCTGCGGGGTCCACTACAACTCCGACCCGCAGCGCCGCCCGCTGCTCCACGAGTCGATCGCCTCCGGCGAGCTGCCCGACGGGTACGCCGCCGACGAGGGAGTGGGCCTGCACTACGTCGGGCGCGAGTTCATCCAGGCCGTCACCGTGGATCCGAAGGGTTACGCCTACCGCATCGAGCGCGACGGCGACGGCGTCAAGGAAGTCCGCGTCGAGCCCCGCCTGCTGACGACGTGAGCGCGTGACCTCGCGTTAGGCTTGCACCGTGACTGAGCGCGCCGACCAGACCAGGCAGAACGGCACCATGGGCGGCGGGGCCGGCAGGCTCGCGCTCGTCCGGCTCGGGGTGGACGTCCCCTACGAGCAGGCGTGGGAGCTCCAGCGCGAGGTCCACGCCCGCCGGGTGGCCGGCCTGATCCCCGACACCTGCCTGCTGCTGGAGCACGCCCCTGTCTACACCGCGGGCAAGCGCACCCGGCCCGAGGAGCGTCCCGCCGACGGCACCCCGGTCATCGACGTCGACCGCGGCGGCAAGATCACCTGGCATGGGCCCGGCCAGCTCGTCGGCTACCCGATCGTGCGGCTGACCGAGTCGCTCGACGTGATCGCCTACGTCCGCCTGCTGGAGGAGGCGCTGATCCAGATCTGCGCCGACTTCGGCGTGGTGGGCGGGCGCGTCGAAGGGCGCAGCGGCGTCTGGGTCGCCGGCGACCCGGCGAGCGGCCTGCCCGACCGCAAGCTCGGCGCCATCGGCATCCGGGTGGCCAAGGGGGTCACCATGCACGGGTACGCGCTCAACTGCGCCAACGACCCGAGCTGGTTCAACCGCATCATCCCGTGCGGCATCAGCGACGCCGGGGTCACCTCGCTGTCGGCCGAGACCGGGCGGCGCATCACCGTCGACGAGGTGCTGCCGTTCGCCGAGAAGCGCCTGGCCGAGGCCCTCGGCGCCCAGGGCGTCGACGTCCAGGAGGAGGACCTGCTCTCCGGCCGTCTCTGATCGACCGGGCGGGCGTATTCATGGGATGACCCTGTGACCGTGTGGTGCGGGCGGAGTCGTAAGCTTGGAGACGTGACCGTAGCTCCTGAAGGCCGAAAGCTCCTCCGCCTGGAGGTGCGCAACAGCCAGACCCCCATCGAGCGCAAGCCCCCGTGGATCAAGACCAGGCTTCACAACGGGCCGACGTTCAACGAGATCAAGACGCTCGTGAAGGACCAAGGTCTGCATACGGTGTGCCAGGAGGCCGGCTGTCCCAACATCTCCGAGTGCTGGGAAGACCGTGAGGCGACGTTCCTCATCGGCGGCGACCAGTGCACGCGGCGGTGCGACTTCTGCCAGATCGACACCGGCAAGCCCGCCGAGTACGACACCGACGAGCCCCGCCGGGTCGCCGAGTCGGTCGCGCAGATGGGCCTGCGGTACGCCACCGTCACCGGCGTCGCCCGCGACGACCTGCCCGACGGCGGCGCCTGGCTGTACGCCGAGACCGCGCGGCAGATCCACGCCGTGATCCCCGGCTGCGGCGTCGAGCTGCTGGTGCCCGACTTCAACGGCCACCGCGACCAGCTCGAAGAGGTCTTCGGCAGTCGTCCCGAGGTGTTCGCGCACAACATCGAGACGGTGCCGCGCATCTTCAAGCGCATCCGCCCGGCCTTCCGCTACGAGCGTTCCCTGGGCGTCATCACGATGGCCCACGAGGCGGGCCTGGTGACCAAGTCCAACCTCATCCTCGGCATGGGCGAAGAGCGCGAAGAGATCGTCCAGGCGATGCGCGACCTGCACGAGGCCGGCTGCGACCTGCTCACCATCACGCAGTACCTCCGCCCGACGCCGCGCCACCACCCGGTCGACCGCTGGGTCAAGCCCGAGGAGTTCGTCGAGCTGCAGGCGCAGGCCGAGGAGATCGGCTTCGCCGGGGTCATGTCCGGCCCGCTGGTCCGCTCCTCCTACCGCGCGGGCCGCCTCTACCGCCAGGCCGTCGAGGCGCGCCAGACCGCCTGAGCGGCGCACGGGCGCCCCGCCGGCATCCGTCCGGCGGGCGCCCGCCCCACCCTCGCCCTTTGACGAGCGCCCCGCCCGCGCCCTGTCGCCCCGCGTTCCGTCGTCCTCCCGAGACCGGCGACGGCCGCGCCGCCGGGGAGTCGAGATGTCGTTGCGCCGCGCGCCGTTCGCTCGGCGTGCCCGGCCGATGACGGGCCGCGACTCCGATGGTCACGGTCCGACCGGCCATCAGGTCACGTTTTCCTTTCTTCACCCTCGCATTTGTATCCTTCAACCATGGCGAACAAGCCCGCAGACTCAGAGCGCCCGGGGCGCATCAAGCAGCTCCGCATGGTCGCTCAGATCATCAAGAAGGCGAACCCCAAGGGGATGCCGATCGTCTACGCGTCGGCGGTCGCCACGCTGGTCGTCTTCATCGTCATCGGGCTCGTCACCGGCCTGCTCTGGCAGCTGATCATTCTCGGCGTGATGGTCGCGCTGACGGTCGGCCTGCTGGTGTTCGGGCAGCTCGCACAGCGGGCGCAGTACTCCATGCTCGACGGGCAGCCGGGGGCGGCGGCGGCGATCCTGCAGAGCATGCGCGGCAACTGGCAGGTCACCCCCGCCGTCGCCGTCACCCGCGACCAGGATGTGGTGCACCGCGCCGTCGGCTACCCCGGCATCGTGCTGGTGTCCGAGGGCCCGGGCGCGCGGGTGCAGCGCATGCTGGTCGCCGAGAAGAAGCGCGTGCAGCGGGTGGCCATCGACGTCCCGGTGTACGACATCCAGTGCGGCGACGGCGAGGGCCAGGTGCCCATCAAGAAGCTCCAGCGCCACCTGATGAAGCTCCCCCGCAACCTGAAGAAGGAAGCGGTCTCCGAGGTCAACTACCGCCTGCGGGCGCTTCCGCAGACGCTGCCCGTGCCGAAGGGGCCGATGCCGAAGGGCGCGCGCATGCCCCGCGGCAAGATGCGGTGACGGCGGGGCCCGCTCCGGTGGCCCGGCGCGCGCTCGGCGACGCGCCGAGCGCGCGGGCCAACCGCCGCTGGTGGGATTCCGCGGCCGACGAATACCAGGCCGAGCACGGCGGCTTCCTGCGCGACGACGGTTTCGTCTGGTGCCCGGAAGGGCTCGACGAGGCCGAGGCGCGCCTGCTGGGCGACGTGCGCGGCAGGCGGGTGCTCGAGGTGGGGTGCGGCGCCGGGCAGTGCGGCCGGTGGCTCGCCGGGCACGGCGCCGAGGTGGCCGCCTTCGACCTGTCCCACCGCCAGTTGCAGCACTCCCGCCGCATCGACGAGGAACTCGGCGCGCGGCTTCCCGTCGTCCAGGCGGACGCGCTCCACGTCCCGTTCGCCGGCGAATCGTTCGACCTGGCGTGCTCGGCGTTCGGCGCGCTGCCCTTCGTCTCCGACGCCCGCGCCGTCCTGGCCGAGATCCGCCGGGTGCTGCGGCCGGGCGGGCTTTTCGTGTTCTCGGTCAGCCACCCGATCCGCTGGGCGTTCCCCGACGATCCCGGTCCGGGCGGGCTCACCGCCGACCGGTCCTACTTCGACCGCTCCCCGTACGTGGAGCAGGACGATGACGGCGAGCCCGTCTACGTCGAGCACCACCGCACCCTGGGCGACTGGGTGGGCGCCATCGTGGCGTCCGGGCTCGCGCTGACGTCGCTGGTGGAGCCCGAGTGGCCCGCCGGCCACGACCGCGTGTGGGGCGGCTGGAGCCCGCTGCGCGGCCGCCTGCTGCCGGGCACGGCGATCTTCTCCTGCCGCAAGGACCACGGCGACTGAAGCACGGCGGGGAGCAGCGCGGACCGCTGCGACTCAAGCACCGCGAGAAGCAACGCGGACCGCGGCGGCTGAAGGGCCGCGGGGAGCGGCGGGAACCGCGGCGGCCGAGGAATCTCGGGGGCCGCGGCGCTAGACGCGGACGACGACGGTGCGGGACGCGCGGTCGTGCAGGCCGCGCTGGTCGCGGTCCCAGATCAGGGCCGGGACGGCGAGACAGAGCAGCAGCGTGCGCAGCAGGACCGCGCCGAACGCCGGCCGGCCGCCGTCGAGGGCGGCGACCCTGATGCCGAACAGCCGCATGCCGAGGGTCATGCCGATGGTGCCCACCAGCACGATGTACTCAACGGCGAACACGCCCAGGCCCACCCAGGCGGTGTCGCGCGGGTCGGCGCGCAGCAGCCCCCCGGCGATCGCCCAGGTGCAGATGAGCCAGTCGACGGTGACCGCGCCGAGGCGCCGCCCGAACCGGGAGACCGACCCGCTGCCCTCCTTGGGGAGGCCGAGCCGTTCGCCCGGGTAACCCAGTTCGACGCCGGCGGCGCGGGTTCCGCCGATCCATGTCTGCGTCCAGCGGGGTTGCTTGCTCATGCAGGTAAGATATCGGTGAGCTATCTAGGTGCCTCCGGCGGCACACCCCCTACCCGCTTAACATGCGTGAAACAAACGAGACATGGGGTGGAAACGGCACAGGCCTACTTTCGAGTCTGCAAGCCCGTGCCCCTGGGAGGTTGGATGTTCAGCTCCGCCGACGACGTCCTGAAGTTCATCAGGGACGAAGGGGTGCAGTTCGTCGATGTCAGGTTCACCGACCTGCCGGGCACGACGCACCACTTCACCTTCCCTGTGGAGAACTTCGGCGCGAGCGTCTTCACTGACGGCCTCATGTTCGACGGCTCGTCTATCCGCGGGTTCCAGGCCATTCACGAGTCGGACATGCTGCTGCTGCCCGACCCGTCGACGGCCGTCATCGACCCGTTCCGCCAGCACAAGACGCTCAACATCAACTTTTTCGTTCACGACCCGCTGACCGGCGAGGCCTACAGCCGCGACCCGCGCAACGTCGCCCGCAAGGCCGAGGAATACCTCAAGGGCACCGGCATCGCCGACACGGTGTACTTCGGCCCGGAGGCCGAGTTCTACATCTTCGACGATGTGCGCTTCGCCACCAGTCAGAGCGAGAGTTACTACCACATCGACTCCATCGAAGGCGCCTGGAACACCGGCAAGGCCCAGGAGGGCGGCAACCTCGGGTACAAGCCGCGCTACAAGGGCGGCTACTTCCCGGTCCCGCCGATGGACCACTTCACCGACCTGCGCTCCGAGATGGTCCGCCGCCTCATCGAGGCCGGCATCGAGACCGAGATGCAGCACCACGAGGTGGGCACCGCCGGCCAGGCCGAGATCGACTTCAGGTTCGGCACGCTGCTCAAGACCGCCGACAACCTGATGCTGTACAAGTACATCATCAAGAGCACCGCGGTCGAGTACGGCCACACGGTCACCTTCATGCCCAAGCCGATCTTCGGTGACAACGGCTCGGGCATGCACTGCCACCAGTCGCTCTGGAAGGACGGCGAGCCGCTCTTCTACGACGAGGTCGGCTACGCGGGCCTGTCGGACACCGCCCGCTACTACATCGGCGGCCTGCTCAAGCACGCGCCGGCGCTGCTGGCCTTCACCAACCCGACGGTGAACTCCTACCACCGCCTGGTGCCCGGCTACGAGGCGCCGGTCAACCTGGTGTACTCCCAGCGCAACCGCTCGGCGTGCATCCGCATCCCGATCACCGGGTCGAACCCGAAGGCCAAGCGCATCGAGTTCCGGGTGCCCGACCCGTCGTGCAACCCGTACTTCGCGTTCGCCGCGCAGCTGATGGCGGGCCTCGACGGCATCCGTAACAAGATCGAGCCGCCGGCGCCGGTCGACAAGGACCTCTACGAGCTTCCCCCGGAGGAGGCCGGTGCGGTCCCGCAGGTCCCCGGGTCGCTGCCCGAGGTGCTGGCCGCGCTGGAGGCCGACCACGAGTTCCTGCTCGAGGGCGGCGTGTTCACGCCCGACCTCATCGAGACGTGGATCAGCTACAAGCGCGAGAACGAGATCGACCCGATCCGCCTCCGCCCGCACCCGCACGAGTTCGAGCTGTACTACGACGTGTGATCCCTAGGATGCCGCTCTGAGCGGAACGCTCACGCGGTCTCCGCCCAGCGGGCATCGAAGTCGCCCACGTTCACGAGAGAAGGCCATCGGCCGGCGCCACAGGCGCGGTCGATGGCCTTCTCTCGTGTGCCGCTCCTCCTGGCGGCCGTCCACGGAATTGCCCGCGCCGAATGCCGCTCGATGGTCGCCGGCCTCCCTTCGGCCGGTACAACCTCCACGTGCGCCTGCCTATTGCGCCGGTACAACGGCGATAACGGCGCTGGACGGAGTTCGGCGGCGGGCGGTTTCGGCGCGAGGATTCCTCCCCGGCACCGCGATTCCTTCTCCGGTACGCGTACGCCGAAGCCGTCTCCCGGAACCGAATGCCACCCACCCGGGAGTCACGGTATCGGGCGTTTTCTGGGGATATTTCGTGAAATGACGACTGGACTGAAGCGGCGGGTCGAATCAATGCCTGCCGCCCGTCGATCGTGCCGGGCCAGGCCGGGCGGCCGGGGCGTAAGCCGTCATCGGGGAAACGGCGAGTTGTGATTTGCGCCTTTTATCAGGGCTCAGTGCTATTCGGGGATGATCGCCACCGCGTCGATCTCCACGAGCGCGCCCGGGCGGGCGTGTCCCGCGGTGGAGACGACCGTGATGGCCGTGCGGTGATCACCCCACACCGATCGCGACGCCGCGTATCCCGCCTGTGCGTCGACCCCCGCGACGAGGTAGATGTTGAGCTTGGCGACATGCTCTGGACCGGTGCCCGCGGCGGCGAGCACGGTCAGCACGTTCCGCATCGCCTGACCGGTCTGCGCCTCGATGCCGTCGACCAGGTTCCCGTCGCCGTCGGTGCCGAGCTGGCCGCCGACATAGAGCGTCCGGGCGGCGGGCGCGATCACGCCCTGGGTGAAGGCGGGGTTGTGGTGCAGTTCTTCGGGGTCCAGGTGCGTCGTCTTCGCGGTCATGAGTCTCCTCGAAGGTGCCGGTTCGTGTCCTTGCGGCCACCCTGGCAGCCCGGGCGGACAGGATCTGTCCGCTATCTCTGGCAGGGTGGAGGGCATGGACCTGGCGAGCGGTGACGAGCGGGGCACGACGGAACGGGTGCTCACCTTGCTCGGGCTGCTGCAGCAGCGCCAGGTCTGGACCGGCCCCGAGCTGGCCGGACGGCTCGGCGTCACTCCGCGCACGGTGCGGCGTGATGTCGAGCGGCTGCGCAAGCTGGGCTATCCCGTGCATGCCAGCCAGGGTGTCGGCGGCGGCTACCAGCTCGGCCCGGGTCAGGATCTGCCGCCGCTGCTCCTCGACGACGAAGAGGCGATCGCCACCGTGGTCTCGCTGCTCGCCGGCGCGGGCGGCACGGTCGCCGGCGCCGGCGACGCCGCGCTCCGGGCGCTCACCAAGCTCGACCGGGTGCTGCCCGCGCGGCTGCGGCGCGAGGTGCGCGCGCTCTCGGGCTCGGTGGAGTCCTTCGGCGCGGACCGCACGCCGGTCGACCCCGAGGTGCTGATGACGCTGGCCAGGGCCTGCCGCGACGAGGTCGAGGCGGGGTTCGACTACCCGGCCGGGAGCGAGGTGCGACGACGCCGGGTCGAGCCCTACCGCCTGGTCGCCTCCGACCGGCGCTGGTACCTGCTCGCGTACGACCTCGACCGCGACGACTGGCGCAGCTTCCGCCTCGACCGGATGACCGATGTGTCGGCGCGGACCTGGCGCTTCCGTCCGCGCCCGGCGCCCGACGCGGCGGCGTACGTGCACGAGGGGGTGGCGAGCCGCGCCTACCCGCACCAGGCGCGTTTTCTCGTGCACGCGCCGGCCGGCACGGTGCGCGCGCAGATCCCGGCGTCGGCGGCCGTCGTACGACCGCGAGGGAGCGAGGTCTGCGAGGTGCTCAGCGGCGCCGGCAGTCTCGATTTCGTGCTCACGCACATGCTCCTGCTGGGGCACGACTTCGAGGCGGTAGACCCTCCGGAGCTCGCGGAACGCTGTCGCGCGCTGGCGGAGAGACTGCTGGCGGCCGGCGCGGCGATGCCGCCGGCGCCGGACACCGGGCGGTCATGAGCCGGCGACCGGGACGGCGCCGGGAGGGGACGACAAGCCTCGGGACGGCGCTTCAGCCGGCGATGACCGGTGCGGTGGGGACGGCGTCCCGGGCCAGCCGGAGCAGGCGCTCAGGGTCGATGCGGCGGTCGTGGTGCGCGGCCTCCCTGATGGCCCGGGTGACGACCTGGTTCAGCACATCGGCCGCGGTGAGCCGCGGCTCGGGACGCTCCAGCGCCGCGGCCACCTCTTCGAGCACGGACGCCTCGACGGCGTCGCCCAGCGCGCGCACGAGGATCGCGTGACGATCGGCGGCCGAGGGCCGTTCGAAGCGGTACGTCGTGGCCCGCCGGAGCACCGCGGGATCCATGCGGCCCACCAGGTTGGTGGCCATGACGAAGACAACCGGGACGTCGGAGGAGGCGAACACGCGGTCGAGGCCGACGATGAGCGCGTCGACGACGGCCACGTTCTCCTGCGCGCCCGAACTGCCGTCGGTGGACCCGCGGCTGCTCGCCACCGCCTCGGCCTCGTCCAGGAACACCATGGTGGGCAGGCCGTGCCGCCCGGCCGTCTGACCGATGGCGTCGAGGACGCCGACCACGTCGCTGCCCGCCCTGCCCTGGATGCCGGAGCCGCGCAGTCGCTCGCTGAGCTGGACGAACAGCACCGGCCGCTGCAGCCGCCCGGCCGCGATCGCCGGGAGGTGGTGGACGAGCTCGGACTTGCCGGTGCCGGGGTCGCCGGTCAGCAGCACGAACGAGGTGGCCCGCAGCGCGTCGTCGGTGCCGGGAATGAGCCGGCCGTAATGGCGGCGGCTCCACTCGGCGAGCCAGCCGCGGCCGCGCAGGCGGGCGACGACGTCCGCGATCACCTCGTCCTTCGGAATGCCGGCCAGGGCGTCCACGCGGGCGGCGGACCGGGCGAACGCCTGCGCGTCGTCGGGGGCGACGGTCACCACCTTCGACGCGTACTGCCGCAGCTCGGCGGGGATCTCCACACCGGGCGCGCCCGGCCTGGCCGCCGCCTGGGGCAGGAACTCGAACGGCGTGCCGCCGTCGACCACGACGCCCGGCGCGGGCAGGGCCGCTAGGCGCACCAGCACCCGGCGGCCGGGCAGCCGCGTGCCGCGGACCTCGAACTCCGTGCCGATGGCCGCCTGGTCGAGCCGCAGCCCGTCGAGCTGCTTGCGCAGGTCGACCTCGACCATGGGCATCAGCTCGGCCTCGAGATCGCCGTCCACGGCGAACGTCAGCGCAGTTCGCATCTCCATCGCTCCGAATCAGATGACGGTCACGCGGTCAGAGGCTGATCTGGCCCGATCCTGCCAGCGTCGAGCGGATGATGTCGGCGATCGGGATGCCCACGAGCTGGTCGACGAGCTGGGTCAGGACCGTCATCCCGATGAATCGGGCGGCCTGCCCGCCGAACCGCGTCCACACGGGCTTTCGCACCGTGACGGCCTGCGCGAGCTCGTCGACCAGGCGGATCTCGTTCGCCCGGCGCTCCACCGGCCCGTAGGCTCCGCCGTGCCTGAGCACGACGTCGGTGGCGTTGAGCACCGGCACGCGCAGCGCCGCGACCGCGCGCAGCGCCTCGGGCTCGCCCTCGCCGCTCGCGCGGACGACCCTGAGCGTCAGATTTTGGTCTTTCCAGCGCTCTTGGGCGACCGGAAGGAACCGCTTGTTCACCAGGTGGGCGATGCGGTCGCCTTCGGCGGGGTCGGCCAGGACGAGGCCGAAGCCGGCGAGCCGGTCGACGATGCGTTCCACCGAGGCGAGCGTGGGCAGGTCTCTCGTCTCACTGGAGATCACGAGGGTCGTGCTCACGACCTCCCGCGCGGGCAAGCGGATCAGCAGGTCGCGGGCCACCTGATCGCCACGGGGCGTCACCCGGATCATCGCCGTCACCGCGATCAGCTCCTTTTGAATTCTTGGGACTCGGCGGCGAGCACCCCGGAACTGTAGACGCTGCGCCCGACCCAGCTGCCATCGCTGTAACGCGCCTGGAAGGCGCCCGTGCCCGGCAGGGGCCAGCCGGTGCCCTGCAGGATCTTCCGCTGCCGGTCGACCGGCAGGGCCCGCATGGTCGGGCTCCACACGACGAAGGGGGTCATGCGCGCGGTGCGCGGCACCCGCACCGGCCGCACCTTGGCGCCGCCCAGACCGACTCGCGGACCGGTGCCGGTGTAGGTGATCTCGTAGCGCAGCTCGTGCAGGATCAAATGGTCCTGAACGGGATCTTCTATGGTAAAACTCACCCGGGAAATGGCGTCATTCATGATAAAGGTGATCATCGCGTCGTGCAGCTCGAGAACCCGGTCGGCGGTGAGCAGCGCCGGATATGCGGCACGGAATTCCTGAAGGTCGCGTTTTATCTGCTGGACCACATAGAGCACATCGACGTGGGTGACCGTAAGGGACACCGTCTGCACGATCGACATTCATGCTCCTCGGCATCGCGTTCACCGACGCCCAAGTTTCGCACTCCGTATCCGAGCATGTCAACCGAGTTATCAATTACCATTCCACCGTTCGATTTCCCGACTCCCGCGGTTAAGTCTCCGCCCGCTCAGAAGATAAGAGCGCCGCAGAAACCGATCAGACGAGGGCGTGATCGCCGTACAGGCGCGGCCGCCACCCGGCCGCCGTCGGCCGCGCCCGCGCGGCGGTCCCCGGCGCCGTGGCATCGCTCCGCGCGCTCCCTGTGTCCTCGCCGGCCTCCGTGGACCCGGCCGCTCCCCGGGCCGACCCGGCAGACCGGTCGGCCCGGTCGACCCGGTGGCGGCTCGCCGGCGAGTTGAACGCCGACGGGCGACCGCCGCGCACCGGCCGGGCCGGTCATCGCGAACCCCGCGAGGGGAATGAGCCCTGGATCCTCACCCGCCGCAACGTCGCCCGTCCGACGAAGTAGCCTCCTGCCCGGGTTTCGTGAAGGTCGCCGGAAGCCGGTGGGCTTTCACCCCGGACTCGACGCCGGCATGACAACAGCGTTATGACGCTTGGCCTCATAAGTGACCATGAGTCCATGTGTCGCGGATCACGGCCGGCCCGACATTGTCCGGCCGGTACGATCGCCATCTTCTGACGGCTCCGATAATGGGGCCCGATCCGCGACGTCCGTGACATCGGCGCGCTTCGATGAGTAACATCCGCCGCGGGGTGCGTCAAGCGCGAGTCGGCTTGCCGCCATATCGTTGCGCACCGCGAATGACCGCGACATGATCCTGCTGTGCGCGCCACCGAGCAAAGTCGGATTCCCGTGTCACCATGAGCGCCGAATCCGCCGTCCCCGTTCCGCGATCGGAAATTCGCCTGACCGGACGGCGGCGCTCCCTGGCCGTCGGACCTCCCGCTCAACACCTATCAGCGCACTGACGCGGCGCCTTTCTTCGGCCGCGCCCTGATGACCGGTCCATTCGGCGCCGCCGAGCAAGGGGCCTGTGATCGCACGCATTCCGACTCCGGTCGGCCTGCGCAGCCTGCGACCGGAAAGGAGTTGTTTTGACCTCCCGAACAGCCGCAAGGAGGGCCGCTCTGGCTCTCGCGGCAGGCGCTGTCGCATTGATGGCCGGGGCGACGCCCGCCCATGCAGGACACGACGGCCAGTGCAACTATGCGATCGAGGACGGCGACATCTGCCTCTACCGCAACATCGACTACACCGGCGGAATGCTCGACTTCACCAGAACCGACAGGAACTACACCTCCGCCGCGGATGTCTTCTATTCGTTCCCCGGCGATCCGACGAACATCAACATCAACGACCAGGCCAGCTCCATCGTCAATTATGAAGGCTACTGCGAGTGGTGGTTGTACACCGACGCCGAGTTCGGCGGGCTGGGCTTCGTGATGGCCAACATCAATCAGGAGTGGAGCAATATCGGCTCGTACAACGATCGTCTCAGCTCGCATTACAAGTGGACCGGGTGGACGGAGTGCACAAATGGCTCGACCGGGTGAGCACCACCACGCCAACGCCGCAGAAGGTGAATGATGAGAATCCGTACCAGAAGGCTGCGGCCGACGCTCCTTCTCGCCCTCAGCGTGTTCGTGACGATCCAGATCGCCGCGGCCGCGCCCGCCGCGGCGAATCCGGACGCCGATGGATGGTGCACGCAGGGAGAACTGTGCGTCTACCGGCTCGCCAATTACATCGACGAGCAGGCGGATTACTACTATCCCGACTACGACTTCACCGACGACCATTTCTGGTTCTGGAGATCGATCGACTACTACCCGGCGGCCGAGATCGTCGACAATCGCACGAGCTCCGTCAAGAACCTGGACGCCGGATGTACCGCCACGCTCTGGCAGTACGTCGATGCAGGCGGCGGATCGATCAAGGTGTTTCCGAGCGGCGCCATACCCAACCTGGTCAACCTGGGCTTCGACAACAAGCCGAGCTCCCTGACCTGGAGCTGCGGCTGACCCGCCGGCACAGCGAATTCCTCGATACAGATGACTACGGAGCAGTGGTGACGATGAGCAACAAGGGCCTTACCAGACGGCATCAAGTCGCACTCGTGCTTGTTTCCTCCGCATCGCTTGCCGCGTGCGGCGCCCAGCAGGCCACTACGGCGGCGCAGGCCGCTCCTGGAGCCCGGGCGTCGGCTCAGAGCCTCCGCCTTCTGACGACGACTCAGAACACGGTGTTGCCCCTGGACGCGTACAAGCCCACCGCCGAGCAGATGGCGGACCTGACGAGCGCGATGCGTTACTCCCTCGCCTCGTGCATGAACGGCTTCGGGTTCATGGATTACACCAAGAAGCGGATCGGCGCCGAGACCGCCCCCTTCCCGAAGGACCGGCGCTACCTGTTCATAGATCCCGCCAAGGCGGCCCAGTATGGATATGCCGGGGGGCCGGCCGCAGAACTCTCGGCCAAGCCTCCGTCCTCTTCGTCCGCCGGTCGCTCCGCGAAGATGAGCCCCGAGGAGGAGAGCGTCTACGTGGGCAAGGGGCAACGCCTCTACAAGGGGCGCCAGATTCCGGACGGAGGCTGTCTCGGCGCGGCCCGGCGCGCCATCGCCGACGGGACCGCCGGGGACGACGAATGGCTGGTCACCCAGTTGGAGTCGCAGGCTTTCCAGCGCGCGGAGGACGACCCCAGGGTGGCCGAGGCCACGGCACAGTGGAGCGCGTGCATGAAGAGGGCAGGCTACGAGTACAGCACTCCGGGAGCGGCGTGGGAGGACCCGCAATGGCGCGGCCGGCGTGATGGCGGCGCGCTTTCCGAGACGGAGAAGGCCACCGCGACCGCCGACATGACCTGCAAACTCGAGGTCGGCTACCTCGGCGTGCGCGTCGCCGCGGAGACCGACGCCCAGCAGAGTGCCATCGGCGCCCAGGGCGACGCCCTGAAGAAGTATCAGATGAACCTGAAGGTCAAGCTGGCCAACGCCGGGAAACTGCTCGGCGACTGATACTCGCGACAACGCCTGGACCTGCCCGGACCCGGTGGCTGCGGCGTATCCACGGATTCGCGATCCGTGGATGAACGCGGCATGGACCCGCCGGGGCGGCGCTGGAAGCCTTGCTGCAGCGGCGGGGAGCCGCTGACCAGGGGGTTTCGATGAAAGACGTATCCGTACCAGATCTGACCGGCACGCTGGCCGTGGTGACCGGCGCGAGCGACGGGCTCGGGGTGGGGCTGGCCGTGCGGCTGGCCCGGGCGGGCGCCGAGCTGGTGCTGCCGGTCCGCAATCCCGTCAAGGGGGAGGCCGCCGCCGCCCGCGTCCGCGCGGCGGCCCCCGGCGCCGTGGTGTCGCTCCGCGCGCTCGATCTGGCCTCGCTGGACTCGGTGGCGTCGCTCGCCGGCGAGCTGAACGCCGACGGGCGCCCGATCGGCATCCTGATCAACAACGCGGGGGTCATGGCCCCGGCCACCCGGCAGACCACGGCCGACGGCCTGGAGCTGCAGTTCGGCACCAACCACATCGGCCACATGGCGCTGGTGGGCCGCCTGCTGCCGCTGCTGCGCGCCGGCCGGGCCCGGGTCACCACCATGTCCAGCAGCGCCGCCCGGTACGGCGCGATCGACTGGGACGACCCGCAGAGCGAGCGGAGGTACTCCGCGGTACGCGCCTACAACCAGTCGAAGCTGGCCAATCTGATGTTCGGCCTCGAACTCGACCGGCGCGCCCGTGCCGCCGGCTGGGGCCTCGTCAGCAACGTCGCGCACCCGGGCACGACCCTCACCAACCTGTACGCCTCAGGCCCGAACATCGGGCGCGAGCGCCCTTCCCACCATGATGCGATCATGAGGCGGCTCGCCCGCTGGGGAGTGCTCGTGCAGGGCGTCGAAAGGGGGCTGCTGCCGGCCCTGTACGCTGCTACCAGCCCGATGGCGCAAGGTGGCCGCTTCTATGGCCCGGACGGGCTGGGCCAGTTCACCGGCGACCCGACCGAGCTGGCCGTCTACAAGTCGGCGCGCGACCAGGCCACCGCGGCGCGGCTCTGGGACCTCTCCGAGCGGCTGGCCGGAGTCCGGTTCGGCGCCTGACGGGCACTGAGGGGGTGTCGTCCGTCATGGACCGAAATCTGCTGGCCGACTTCCTGCGGACGCGGCGGGAGGCGTTGCAACCGGAGGACGTCGGCCTGCCCCGCGGGCCCCGGCGGCGTACCGGCGGGCTGCGCCGTGAGGAGGTCGCCGCGCTGTGCGGCATGTCCGCCGACTACTACAGCCGCATCGAGCAGCGGCGCGGGCCCAACCCCTCCGAGCAGATGCTGGCCGCGATCGCCCGCGGCCTTCGCCTGTCGATCGAGGAGCGAGACCATCTGTTCCGGCTGGCCGGGTACGCCACCCCGCGGCGGGCTCTGCGCGGCGACCACATCAACCCGGGGATGATGCGCGTCTTCGACCGGCTGGAGGACACCGCGGCGCAGGTGGTGAACCATCTCGGGGAGACGCTCAAGCAGACCCGGCTGGCCGTCGCGCTGCTCGGCGACGAGACCGGTTACACGGGGATGGCGCGCAGCCCGCACTACCGCTGGTTCACCGATCCCGCCGAGCGGCTGAGGTATCCCGAGGAGGATCACCCGGTGCACGACCGCCTCTTCGCGGCCGCCCTGCACGACGCCCGCGCCAGGGACGGCGAGGGTTCGCGCGCGGCCGAGATCGTCGAGGCGTTGCTGGAGAGGAGCCCGCGGTTCGCCGCGGTCTGGCGCGAGCGCCCTGTCCTTGGCCCGTACTGCGCACCGAAGCGCCTGCTGCACCCGCGGGTGGGCCTGCTGGAGCTCCACTGTCAGACGCTCGTCGACCCCGACCAGTCGCAGACCCTGCTGGTCTTCACCGCCGTGCCTGGCAGCGAGAGCCACGACAAGCTCCACCTTCTGTCGGTGCTCGGCGACCAGCGCGTCTGACCGCCCGGACACGGGCGGCCGGCGCCCCGCACGGCGCTCGCCCTACCGGCGGCGGCGCCGGGGTTCGGCCTACCGGCGGCGGAGCGGGTCGTCGCCGCGGCCGTGGCGGATGTCGACGACCGGGCCTGGGGCGGTGGGCTTGCCGATGACGCCGGAGGAGACGGCGGAGGAGAGCTGGGCCACCGCCCGCAGCAGCTCGCGCAGCGCGCTTCCCGTGCTCTTGGGGGTGTGCGACATGGAGGATTCCTCCTGTGACCGGAGACTCATGGACGTGTGTGATGCGTCATGCTCCATATCACGATATGTCGCGTCCGCGGCCGCCGTCCAGCCGCCCTGGTGAGCGGGCCCGGCCGCCCGGCGGCTCCCGGACGAGGGACCGGGGTAAGGCACGGATAAGCTCGTTTTCGAGTCTTCGTCCAGCCCGTCGGCGCCTCGCGCAGGAAGCCTTCCCGGGTTTCTGACGTTGTGCTGTAAAACGGGCATCCTACCGAAAGCGGTTGCCCCGAACGGAGAAAGGCAGCGCATTGTTCGGTCGCAAGCCCCTCGAAGAGCGCCTCGCCGACCGCCGGGCGCAACTCCCCCCGCTCAAGGAGGGGGAGCACTTCGAGCACGGGCCGGCGAAGTTCATCTTCGTCTTCCTCATCGTCTTCGTCGTGCTCGCCCACCTGGTCGGGCTCGTCGTCCTCATGGCCCTCGACCTGCACTGATCGATCAGTACGACAGCCCGATCAGTACGGCAGCGTGTACCTGGTGAAGTGCTTGGCCACGTACGGCGCCTTGAACTTGGGGAAGGCCACGGTCTTGATGTCGCCGTCCGAGGTGTAGCGGTCCTCGGGGTGGGCGTTCAGCCAGTCGAGCCAGGCCGTCGAGCAGAAGCGGGCGCAGTCGCCCACCTTGTCCATGGCCCGGATGCGCGGGATGCCGAGCGGGTCGAAGTCCTTGCTGAAAGGCGAGGCGGCGGGGGTGTACCCGGCCAGGAAGACGCCCGCGTAGTCGTACTTCACCCCGGCGGCGTCGCCGCGGAGGGCCCACTCTTTGGTGCTCGGCTGGTTGCCGTACGGCAGCGCGAGCGTGACGGGGACGTCCTTGATCAGCGAGGTGATCAGCTTGTGGCCCGCGGCGATCTGGTCGGTGACCTGCTGCTTGGATCTGCCCCGCAGGTTCATGTGGTCGCGGGTGTGGTTGCCGATGTCGAAGCCGTTGTCGCGCAGCCAGCCGAGCGTCTGTGCCTGCGCCTCGGGCCCGAAGGTGCCGAACATGTCCCTGATGACGTAGAAGGTGGCGACCGGCCGGAACCCCGGATGCTTGCGGGCGACGTCCTGCAGGATGGCGACGGCGGTGTCGGCCTTGGGCTTCCCCATGCCGTCCAGGGTGAGCTGCGAGGGCGAGGAGTCGTCGAAGGTCAGCACGACCGGGTGGCGGCCGGCGGGAATGGAGATCTTCCCGGTGGTGTACTCCCTGGCCGTGATCGGGACGTAGCCGTCCTTGGCGAGCCGTTCGAGCTCGGCCCGGAACTGCTGCGGGGTGCGGTCGTCGGTGACGGCCGGCTTGGCCACCACGCGGTGGTACATGAGCACCGGGATCTGGCCCAGTTCGTTGGCCTTCACCTTGGCCGCGGTGGCCAGCGCGGCCTTTCGCGCCTCCTGCGCGGCGACCGGCCCGGCCTGTTTGTGCGGCGCGGCCGGCTGCGCGACGACCTTGGTGTCGCTCTGCCCGCACGCGGCCATCGCCATGACGCCCAGCGACAGCACCCCGACATGACCTGCCCGGAACCGCCCCATGGTCCCCCCAACCAGCCCGAGGAATGAGATACGTCTCTCCTACCCCCGGGGCCGCGTTCTCAACACGCAACGCAGCAGAACGAATGCTCATAGTGACGACATCATCCACCACCATGGCATTCCGGACGACACGGCGGAGTGCCGTGCCGTCCCGCCCACTCTCATTCGTGGCCGGTCTACTTGCCGGTCTCCCCGGCCCGCACGCGGATGCCGGTGAGCCGGCGCAGGATGTCCCACCAGAACGGGGCGCCGAACAGCAGGGCGAAGAAGGTGACGAGGAACCCCGGCCAGTGGCCCGGGCTGATCAGGCGCTGCAGCCACTCGCCGCCGTTCCAGGACCACTTGGGGCTGCCGCCGTCGGGGACGCGCACCGACACCGGGGCGTGCCCCACCATCTGGACGAACGCCGGGGCCGACAGCACCTCTGTCACGCAGGCGTAGGGGTCGGCGGGGTGGTCGGGGCACTTCTCTTGCAGGGACCGCAGCGACTGGGCGCCCCCGTCGGCCGTGGCCGCGACCTGGGCCCGTATGGCGTTGTCGGTGAGGATCGCCCTGCCGTACTCCAGGGAGTCCATGCTGAACAGCAGCGTGAGCACCAGGCCGAGCGCGGCGAGCACCCAGCGGACGTAGCGGCGGTAGAGCATGGTGAGGCGGCTCATCTCGCCGTCGAACCACTGCTCGACCGCTTTGCGGAAGGCGTCCAGGTCGCCGTGGGCGGTGTCCCAGGCGCTTTTCAGCGGCCGGTACAGCGGGCTGTCACCGGCCTCCAGCTTGGCGAGCATGGCGGGCACGCCGCCCTCGGCGGTGACGATCTCCATCATCGCCATGGCGAACCGGACGGGCGGGATGGAGGCGATGCTGGTCTTGCCGTCCTTGCCGTGGTCGATCTCGCGGAGCCGCTCGTACAGCCGGCCCGTCCAACTGGTCGCCGAGCTGTCCACCGGCGGCGGCTGCGAGTTGTACGCGGGACGCGCGTCACGGCGGAACGGCAGGCTGGAGAACACCTCGGCGATCGTGCCGGGGATGGACTTCTTGCCCTCGTGCCCGTCCAGGGTGTCCTTGAGGTAGGCCCACAGGAACTTGCTGCGGATGCCGAGCAGCCGCACCAGGCCTTCGTTCAGCCCGCTGAGCAGCAGCGAGAAGAGCAGGAACGCCAGCACCAGCCCGATGGCGAGATCAAGGTAGACCGAGTTCACGGCGCGTCACCTGCCGCGCCCCGCGGGGCTGCGAGGAAGTCCGATGTGGGCACGACCATTCCTCCACGGGCCTTGGTCAACGAAGTGCCAACCAACGTACTCATAAAGGTCATGCGGCGCAGGCCCCTTCACGATCACGCCGAGGCGCGGCCGCAGAAGGCGACGGCGCTCAGGCGCCGCCGTAGAAGACGCGTTCGGCGACCACCCGCGCCCGGCGCGTGGTGCGCAGGTAATCCTCGACGAAGTCCTCCGAGCCGTCGGGAGGGTAGCCGAGGGCGCGGGAGATCAGCATGCGCTCGCGCACGTCCGCCGGGATGCTGTCGCCGGCCCGGCCGCGCACGAGCATGATGGCGTCGCGGATCTGCGAGGCGAAGCGCCACGCCTCGGCGAGCACCTCCTCGTCGGTGGAGGCCAGCAGCCCGGCGCCGACGGCGGCGCGCAGGGCCTCCAGCGTGCGGGTGGTGCGCAGCTCGGGGACGTCGTAGGCGTGCCTGAGCTGGATGAGCTGGGCGAGCCACTCGACGTCCGACAGCCCTCCTCTGCCGAGCTTGGTGTGCAGCAGCGGGTCGGCGCCCCTGGGCAGCCGCTCGGCCTCCATGCGCGCCTTGAGCCGGCGGATCTCGCGGACGGCCGCGTCGCCGATGCCCTCGGGCGGGTGGCGAAGAGGTTCGACGAGCCGCATGAACTCCTCGCCGAGCTGCGGGTCTCCCGCCGAGAACCGAGCACGCAGCAGTGCCTGGGACTCCCACGGCGACGACCACCGCCGGTAGTAGGCGGCGTAGGAGGACAGGGTGCGCACCAGCGGGCCCTGGCGGCCCTCGGGGCGCAGGTCGGGGTCGATCAGCAGCGGCGGGTCGGGCGCGGGCCGGGCGAGCAGGCGGCGCAGTTCGTTGGCGACCGCGTGCGCGGCGTCGGCGGCGGTCTTCTCCTCGGCGCCCTCCAGCGGCGAGTGGACGAACATCACGTCGGCGTCGCTGCCGTAGGAGCATTCGTAGCCGCCGAGCCGGCCCATCGCGATCACGGCGAAGCGGGTGGGGAACTCGCCGCGCCGCTCCAGCGTGATCTTGTGGATGGCGGTGTCCAGCGCCGCCTGGATGGTGACGTCGTTCAGCTCGGAGAGGGCCTGGCCGACCTCCTCGATGTCGATGCGGCCGACGAGCCCCGCGACGGCGATGCGCAGCAGCTCCCTGCGGCGCAGCGCGCGGACGGAGGCGACGGCGGTCTCGGCGTCCTGGGAGTGGCGCTGGACGGAGGCGGCGGCCTCGCCGGCGATGGAATCCTTCGGGCGCGGCATCAGCTCCGCGTCGGAGCCGAGCATCGCCACGGCGTCCGGGGAGTGCAGCAGCAGGCCGGTGGCGTAGCGGCTGGTGCCGAGCAGGCGGGCCAGGCGCTCGGCGACCGCGGTCTCGTCGCGCAGCAGGCGCAGGTACCACGGGGTGGTGCCGAGCTTGTCGCTGATCTGGCGGAAGCCCAGCAGCCCGGCGTCGGGGTCGGGCGCGTCGGCGAACCAGCCGAGCATGACCGGCAGCAGGGTGCGCTGGATCGCGGCCCGCCGCGAGACGCCGCTGGTCAGCGCCGCGATGTGACGGAGGGCTCCGTCGGGGTCGGCGTAGCCGAGCGCGGAGAGCCTCGCCGAGGCGGCGGACGCGGACAGGCGGGTCTCGTCTCCTGGCAGCCGGGCGACGGCCTGCAGCAGCGGCCGGTAGAAGAGCTTCTCGTGCAGCCGGCGGGCCTCCATGGCGTGGCGCTTCCAGCGGGTGGTGAACTCACCGACCGGGTCGACGACCATGCCGAGGCCGCGGCCGATGCGGCGCAGGTCGGTGACGTTCTCCGGCACGACGTGCGTGCGGCGCAGGCGGTGCAGCTGCAGCAGGTGCTCCACCTGGCGCAGGAAGGTGTAGGCCTCCGCCAGCGCCTTGGCGTCGTCCCTGCCGACGTAGCCGCCCCGCGAGAGCGCGGCGAGCGCGGGCAGGGTGGCGCGGCGGCGCAGCAGACCGTCGAGGCGCCCGTGCACGAGCTGGAGCAGCTGGACGGCGAACTCGATGTCGCGCAGCCCGCCGGGGCCGAGCTTGATCTGCCGGTCGGCCTCGCCCGCGCGGACGTGGGCCTCGACCCTGCGGCGCATGGCCTGGACGTCCTCGACGAAGTTCTCGCGGGCGGCGGACTGCCAGACCAGTTCGTTGACCGCGGCGACGTACTCGCCGCCGAGTTCGAGGTCTCCGGCGACCGGCCGGGCTTTGAGCAGCGCCTGGAACTCCCAGGTCTTGGCCCACCGGCGGTAGTAGGTCAGGTGGCTGGCGAGGGTGCGCACCAGCGGCCCCGCCTTGCCCTCGGGGCGCAGCGCGGCGTCGACCTCCCACAGGGCGCCCTCGGGGGTGCTGGTGGAGCAGGCGCGCATCATGCCCTGCGCGAGCCGGGTGGCGGCCTGCAGCGCCTTGGTCTCGTCGACCCCGTCCCGCGGCTCCGCCACGAAGATCACGTCCACGTCGCTGATGTAGTTGAGCTCGCGTGCGCCGCACTTGCCCATGCCGATCACGGCGAGACGCACGTCGGCGCTCTCGGAGACCTCGGCCCTGGCGATGGCGAGCCCGGCCTCCAGCGCGCCGGAGGCCAGGTCGGACAACTCGGAGGTGACCTCGGAGAGCGAGGCCGCGCCGGTGATGTCGCGCGCGGCCAGGTGCAGCAGCCTGCCGCGGTAGGCGACGCGCAGGGCCGACATGGCCTCGGCGCCGCCGTTCGGGGCGCACGGCTCGGCATCGGCCGGGTTCGCGCCGACCGCGTCGAGGAGTTCGGCGCGCATCTGCTGCCGCGGGGTGCGCTGGACGGCCTGGTCGCCCTCCAGCAGCTTCCAGTGCTGGGGGTGGCGCACGACGTGGTCTCCCAGCGCGGCCGACAGCCCGAAGACGCGGAGCAGCCGCGATCGAAGACCCGGGTCGGCGCGCAGCGCGCCGAGGACGCTGGGGTCGCGCTCGGCGAGACGGTTGAGCGAGGTGAGGGCGAGGTCCGGATCGGCGGCGCCGACCAGGGCCGCGAGCAGGTCGAGATCACCCACGGCCTCGGGTCCGAGCTCGTCGAGAAGCCGCTCTGCCTGGGCTCCGTCGGCGAAGCCCAGCCTGGCGAGGCGCCCTGCTGTCGTCTGCATACGGGACTCGGCGGTCACATGCACAAAGTAGCCGCTTCCTCACCGGTTCGTCGTTAGTGGTTTCGCTACGTAATCGCCCGGTCACAGCGAATGGACATGGGTGCCGGAGGCGGCGCCGGCCTCCAGGTCGCCCCGTACGACGGCGGCGAACGCCTCGGCGAAGGGGCGCCAGGTCGCCCGCAGCTCCTGTTCTGCCGCGTCCACCTCGGCGTCCAGGCGCGCGGCGTCGTACCCGGCCTCGGCCAGTCCGGCGGCGTTCGGCCCGGTCCAGGAGCGGAAGATCTCAGGAGAGGCCTCGGGGTGGAACTGCACGACCCAGGCCCGGTCGCCGAGGCGGAACCCCTGGTGGGGGTAGGTGGCGCCCGTGGCCATCGGGACGGCGCCGGGCGGCAGGACGGTGACGGCGTCCTGGTGGTACTGGACGGCCCGCGCGACCCGCGGCAGACGGGCGAAGAGCGGGTCGGCGGCGGCCTCCGGTCGCATCGACACCTCGCCCAGCCCCACCTCCAGCCCGGCCGCGCCGGGGCGGACCTCTCCCCCGCAGGCCAGGGCCATCAACTGGGCGCCGAGGCAGATGCCGAGGGTGGGCAGGGACGTCTCGACCGCCCGCCTGATCAGCTCACGGGTGGCCGGCAGCCACGGGGATCCCTCGTCGTCCCAGGCCGAGGGCGCGCCGCCGAGCACGATGAGGCCGGCGGCGGGGGGCTCCCCCGCCGGTCCCGGGCCGAGGGCGGGCAGCGCGCCGCCCAGGTACGGCCGGGCGATCTCGCAGGTCATTCCGGCGGCGGCCAGCCATCCGGCGAAGTACCCGAGGCCTGCCTCGGCCTCATGCTCGACGACCACAATCCGATTTGTCATGCCTCAATGATGACTGTCCGAATCTGCGGCTTGTGTGAGGGATGCCGGAAAACTGGAACTTATCCGCAGCAGATTCGTTTATCGGGACGGGGGCCGATAAACGAGGGGAAAGCGCAGACGATGGGGGAGTTCGTTCACACGGCGTTGGGTTTTCCTACCGTTCTGTTCACCTTCCTGCTGATCGTGGTCGCGGGCTACTGGGTTCTGGTCCTGCTGGGAGCAGCCGGGCTCGACGCGCTCGACGCCGGCGACTCAGGCGAGACCGGCGACGCCGGGCAGGACGCCGGAGTCCTTTCGGCGTTCGGACTCACCGGGGTTCCGGTGACCGTGTCGGTCTCCCTGCTCGTCGCGGTCACGTGGTTCGCGAGCCTCGCCTGCACCGCGCTGGCCGCGGACCCGCCCCCGTCCACCAGAGCGGCCATCCTCATCGTGGCGCCGTCGCTGGCATGGCTGGTGACCCGCCTGCTGGTGGCGCCGCTGCGCCGGGTCTTCGCCGTCCACCGATCGCCCTCCCGCGACGACTTCGTGGGCAGGACGTGTGTCATCCGCACGGGCCGCGTGGGCTCCGACTTCGGCCAGGCCGAGGTCAGGGCGCCCGACGGCTCGTCCGCCGTCATCCAGGTCAAGCAGACGCAGTGGCCGAGCCGCGCGTCGCGGGAAGGGCTCGTGACCGAGCCCGGCTCCCGCGGCGGAACCGGGTTCGAGCCGCCGACCGGAGACCAGCGCGCAGCCGGGCACGAGCGTGCGCTGCGCGCGGGCGACACCGCCCTGATCTTCGCCCACGACGCGGACGGCGAGTTCTTCTGGGTCACCCCCTACGACGCGGAACTCGATCCTGACGCCCTCATCAGGTAAAGGACTCAATTGGACGTCATCTCCACCGGCTTCGGCGTGCTGCTCGCCGTGGTCCTGCTCATCGTGCTCGCCATCCTGCTGGTGATCACCCGCCTGTTCCGCAAGGTGGAACAGGGCAAGGCTCTGATCATCTCCAAGGTCACGACGGTCGACGTCACCTTCACCGGCGCTGTCGTGCTGCCCGTACTGCACAAGGCCGAGGTCATGGACATCTCGGTGAAGACCATCGAGATCGAGCGCTCGGGCCAGGAGGGCCTGATCTGCCGGGACAACATCCGCGCCGACATCCGCATCACCTTCTTCGTGCGGGTCAACAAGACCGTCGAGGACGTGGTGCGGGTCGCCCAGGCCATCGGCACCGTCCGGGCCAGCGACCAGGCGACGCTGCAGGAGCTGTTCGCCGCCAAGTTCTCCGAGGCGCTGAAGACCGTCGGCAAGCAACTCGACTTCGTGGACCTCTACACCAAGCGCGACGAGTTCCGCGACCGGATCATCCAGGTCATCGGCACCGACCTGAACGGCTACAGCCTCGAGGACGCCGCCATCGACTTCCTCGAGCAGACGCCCATGGCCGCGCTGGACCCGGCCAACATCCTGGACGCCCAGGGCATCCGCAAGATCACCGAGCTGACCGCCATCGAGCACGTCCGCACCAACGAGTTCCAGCGCCACGAGGAGAAGGAGATCACCCGCCAGAACGTCGACGCGCGGGAGGCGATCTTGGAGCTGGAGCGGCGGCAGGCCGACGCGGAGAGCAAGCAGAAGCGCGAGGTGCAGACCATGCGGGCCCGCGAGGAGGCCGAGATCGCCCGGGTGCAGGCCGAGGAGCGGCTCAAGTCCCGCGCGGCCGACATCCGCACCGACGAGCAGCTCGGCGTCCAGCGGGAGAACCTGGCCAGGGAGGTCGCGGTCGCGGAGAAGAACCGCGAGCGCGTCATCGCGATCGAGACCGAGCGCATCGAGAAGGACCGCCAGCTGGAGGTCATCGCCCGCGAGCGCGAGACGCAGCTGTCCGCCATCTCCAAGGACAAGGAGCTGGAGACCGAGAAGCGGTCGATGGCGGAGATCATCCGCGAGCGCGTCGCGGTCGAGAAGACCGTTGCCGAGCAGGAGGAGATCATCAAGCGCCTGCGCGCCGTCGAGGAGGCCGAGCGGGTGCGCCAGACCGTGGTGATCCAGGCCGAGGCCGAGGCGCAGGAGGGCCTGGTCAAGGACATCAAGGCCGCCGAGGCGGCCGAGGCCGCGGCCCGGCACAAGGCGCGCGAGGAGCTGGTGCTGGCCGAGGCCCGCGAGCAGGCCGCCGAGTTCGACGCGCGGGCCAAGATCCGGCTGGCCGAGGGGACGCAGGCCGAGGCCGCCGCCGCCGGCCTGGCCGAGGTGCGGGTGCGCGAGCGGGACGCCGAGGCCATCGAGAAGGTCGGCCTCGCGGAGGCGGCCGTCGAGCGGGAGAAGACCCTCGTGGCCGCCTCGGCGGTCGGCGAGCGGCTGAAGTCGGAGGCCGAGGGCCTGAAGGAGAAGGCCGCGGCGATGGCCGCGCTGAACGACGCCAGCCGCGCCCACGAGGAGTACCGCCTGCGGCTGGAGGCGGAGAAGGACCTGCGGATCGCGGCCCTGGACGCCCAGCGCTCCATCGCCGAGTCGCAGGCCGTCGTGCTGGCCGCCGGGCTGGAGAAGGCCGACATCGACATCGTCGGCGGCGACGGGATGTTCTTCGACCGGCTCATGGGCTCCATCGCCATGGGCAAGAGCGTGGACGGCTTCGTCGAGCACTCCGAGGTGGCCAGGAAGCTGGCGGGGCCGTGGCTGGACGGCGCCGCCAGCTTCCCCGAGGACCTCACCCGGCTGCTCGGCTCGTTCAGCTCCACCGATGTGAAGAACCTGACCATCTCGGCGCTGCTCATGCGGCTGATCAAGGCGGGCGGCCCGGACAGCGGGCAGTTGCGTGCGCTGCTGGACGCCGCACGGCGGCTCGGCGTCGCCGAGGCGCCGCTGTCCGCCCTCACCGCCGCCACCGGCAAGGCGCGTACACCGGGCACAGCGGGCACAGCGGGCACAGCGGGCACAGCGGGTGCGGCGGGCGCCGTCGGGGCGGGCGCGGCCTCCGCGGCGGGCGCCGAGAAGTGACGGCGGCCACCGTGACCGACCTTCTCACCGGCCCGGAGGCCGCCCTGGACGCCGGCGCCTACGACGTGCTGCGCGCCCGGCTGGCGGGGCGGGCGGCCGAGCTGGGCCGGCGGGCCGAGGCGCTCAACACCGAGCGCCTCGGCGCGTTCGGCGGCGCCGAGCTGCGCCTGGCAGGCGCCGGGCGCGTCCGCACGCCCGACGAGCGCGTGCTCCGCGACATCGTCGCGGTCGGCGGGCTCATGCTGTTCGGCTACGACGTCCTCCTCGGTACGCGGCCGGAGACCACGGTCGAAAACGTCTTCTCCCTGCACCGGTTCACGCGCGAGGGCGAGGCGTTCCGGTTCGAGGACGCCGGCCCGGCGGACCTTCCAGGGCTGCTCGACGACGCCGCGTTCCGGCGCGACTTCGCCGAGCTGTACCGCTACTACCGCGAGACCCGCCTGCTGCGGCTGCGGCGGACGGCGGGCAGGCTGCTGGCCGTCTTCCAGACGGGCCCGCGCACGCAGGACGTGCGCGTGCTGCGCTGGGACCTCGCCGCCGGCGGCGAGGTCGCCTACCTGGACGACCGCGGCGAGCGCGACGACGTCCCGCCCGCCTCGCACGACTTCGCCTGGACCGCGACGACGCGGGACGACCACGTGCCCGGCCGGCATCCGCACATCTCCATCGGCGGTGAGGTCTTCGTCGACACGGTCGGCGGCGATCTGACGATCAAGGTGGAGGACGACACCGAGACGGGTGCGGGCATCTACGGCGAGCCGGTCGACGAGCCGCTGCAGAGCCTGGCGGACGCGGAGGTTCAGCACGCCAGGGTCGGCCCGCTGATCCTGCTGCGCGTCCGGCCGTACAAGGAGGAACGGTGGCGGCACCTGGTGTTCAACACCAGGACGCGGGCGGTGGCCCGCCTGGACGGCATCGGGCAGGCCTGCCGCCGTCTGCCCGAGGACCAGGGGATCGTCTTCCCCGCCGGATACCACCTGGTCACCGGCGACACCAGGACCTTCGACGCCGACGTGGCCGGCCTTGAGTACGAAGGGGAGGTCCGCTCCCCCAACGGCGAGGACGTGCTGTTCGCCTTCCACGCCCGCGCCGAGGGCCGCACGCTGCTGCTGCCGTACAACCTGATCCGCAAGGAGGTGGCCGGTCCGATCGCCTGCCGCGGCCACTCGCTGTTCGAGGACGGCACGCTCGTGGTGGGCCGCGAGGTGTCCGCCGAGCCGTCGCGGGTCCACCCGATGCAGGTGTGGCGGACGCCGTACCAGTCCGACGCCCACGCCGCCGCGCACCCGGCCGGCACAGGGCCGCTGGAGCGGGTGGGCAACGCCGACCTGGTCCGCGGCATCTCCGACGCGCTGTCGATCAGTCGCATGGCCGGGGAGACGAGCCCGTCCGCGGCCGTCTTCGCGGCGCTCATCGCCGCCTGCGAGCGGATGTCCGACCGCTACCACTGGCTCGGCGATCCTGGACTGGGCGACCTGCGCACCCCGCTCGCCGCGGTGCGCTCGGCGGCCGGGCAGGTGCTGGAGGAGTTCGAGCGGGTGCGCGCGCTCACCGAGCAGGCCGCCGCCGCGCTGGAGGAGACCGCCGGGCAGGTCGCCTCCATGGTGCGGCGCCTGCACGGCGAGGCGCCGGAAACGGCCGGCGAGTGGGTGTCGCGCCTGGCGGACCTGCGCCGGGCGCAGGGCCGCCTGGTCACCGTCCGCGAGATGCGCCACGCCGACCAGTCCAGGGCGGAGGAGCTGGCGGCGGGCCTGGCCGCGGAGGTGGACGCGGCGGCGGGCAGGGCCGTCACGTTCCTCCAGGGCCAGGACGCCTTCGCCGGGTACCACGCCGAGGTGGAGCGGCTGGCCGCCGAGGCGGGCGAGGTGGCCACCGCCGCGGGCGCCGCGCACGTCGGGCTGCGGCTCGCCGGGCAGGCCGAAGGGCTGGAAGTCCTCACCGAGGTCGTCGCAGGCCTGGACATCGCCGACGCGACGGTGCGCACCGCGATCCTGGAGCGGGTCGGCGAGGTGCTCGCCGGTGTCAACCGGGCGCGGGCCGTCCTCGCCGGACGGCGCGCCGAGTTGCTCGCCGCCGAGGGGCGGGCGCGGTTCTCGGCGGAGTTCTCGCTGCTGGGGCAGGCCGTCACCGGGGCGATCGCGATGGCGGACACCCCTGAGCGGTGCGACGAGCAGCTCGGCAGGCTGCTGCTGCGGCTGGAGACGCTGGAGTCGCGCTTCGGCGAGTTCGACGACTTCCTGGCCAGGCTCACCGCCAAGCGGGAGGACGTCGTCGAGGCGTTCTCCTCGCGCAGGCACGCGCTGCTGGACGAACGCACCCGCAGGGCCGGCTGCCTGGCCGCGTCGGCCGAGCGGATCCTCGCGGGCGTGCGCCGCCGGGCCGCCGCCCTGCCGTCCCTGGACGAGGTGAACGCCTATTTCGCCGCCGACCCGATGGTCGCCAAGCTGCGCGCCGTGTCGGAGGACCTGCGGACGCTCGGCGACCCGGTGCGCGCCGACGAGCTCGCCGGGCGGCTCAAGGACGCCCGGCAGGAGGCCGGGCGCGCGCTGCGCGACCGCCTCGACCTGTACGGCGACGACGGCCGGACGATCCGGCTGGGCGCGCACCGGTTCTCCGTCAGCGCCCGCCCGTTCGACCTCACGCTCGTCCCGCACGACGGGGCGATGGCCTTCACCATCACCGGGACCGACTACCTCTCCCCCGTGCGCGACGAGGATTTCGCGGTGACCCGCCCGTTCTGGGACCAGGCGCTGGTGTCGGAGACGCCGCAGGTGTACCGGGCCGAGCACCTGGCCGCGTCCATCCTCGCCGACGCCGAGGACGGCCGGGACGGGCTGTCGCCGGAGGCGCTGCGCGCGGCGGCGGGCACCGGCGGCGGGCTGCTCGCCGTGGTGCGCCGGGCGGCCGAGTCGCGCCTCGACGAGGGGTACGAGCGCGGGGTGCACGACCACGACGCGGCGGCCATCCTGGCGGCGATGCTGCGCCTGTACGTGGGCGCCGGCCTACTGCGCCATCCGCCGCACGCGCGGGCGGCGGCCCAGTTGTTCTGGGCGTTCGGCGCCGATGAGGCCGCCAGGGGCGCCTGGGCGACGCGCGCGGGGTCGCTCGCCCGCGCGCGCGACGCCTTCGGCCGACCGGCCGGCGCGGCCGAGCCCGCGCGAGCGGTGCGGGAGCTGCGCGAGGAGCTGACGGCGGCCATGGCGGGCTTCTTCGGCCGGATCGGGCCGATCGCCCGGGACGCCGACCTGGAACCGGCCGCCGAGTACCTGTTCGAGGAGCTCGCGGGGGCGCAGGAGGGGTTCGTCACCAGTGCCGGCGCCCGTGCCGTGCTGGCCCGGTTCCGCGCGGCCCTCGGCGGCCCGGGGGCCCCGGCCTGCCGCCGGTTCGAGGACGAGGTGCGCGCGCTCGGCGACGACCTGGCCGCGAGGCACCAGCTCGTCCGCGCGTGGCTCGGCGCGCTGCCCGCCGAGGCGGACGGCGAGCTGGTGGAGGCGGTGGCGATCGAGGTGTGCGGCGCCGCGCTGCGCCGCCATGACTCCCCGGCCGCGGTCACGGCGACCGTCGAAGGGCTGCTCGGCACCCATCCCCGCGTCGTCGACCGGCGTCTGCGCCTGCGCATCGACGAGCTGATGGCCCGCACCCGGCGGTTCCGCCTGGAGCGCGTGCCCGCCTTCCGCGCCTACCAGCGGCGGCGTGCGGAGCTGGTGGCACGCGAGCGGACGCGGCTGCGGCTGGATGAGTTCGAGCCCAGGGTGATGAGCGCGTTCGTGCGCAACCGGCTGCTGGACGAGGTCTACCTGCCGCTGATCTGCGCCAACCTCGCCAAGCAGCTCGGCGCCGCCGGCGACGCGCGGCGCACCGACCAGATGGGGCTGCTGCTGCTGATCTCCCCGCCCGGATACGGCAAGACGACCCTCATGGAGTACGTGGCGAGCAGGCTGGGGCTGGTGTTCGTGAAGGTCGACGGGCCGTCCCTGGGCGGCGGCGTCACCTCGCTCGATCCCGCGCGGGCGCCGGACGCGACCGCCCGGCGCGAGGTCGAGAAGATCTCCTTCGCGCTGGAGATGGGGAGCAACGTCCTGCTCTATCTGGACGACATCCAGCACACCTCGCCAGAGCTGCTGCGGCGGTTCATCTCGCTGTGCGACGCCCGGCGCCGGATGGAGGGGGTGTGGGACGGCGCCGCCCGCACCTACGACCTGCGCGGCAAGCGGTTCGCGGTGTGCATGGCGGGCAACCCGTACACCGAGTCGGGCGGGCGCTTCCACGTCCCCGACATGCTGGCCAACCGGGCGGACGTGTGGAACCTGGGCGAGGTCCTGTCGGGACGCGAGGAGCTGTTCGCGCTCAGCTACGTCGAGAACGCGCTCACCTCCAACCCCGTCCTCGCCCCGCTCGCGGCCTGGGACGGCGACCTGGCGTCGCTGCTGAGCCGGGCGAGGGGCGACCAGGCGGTGCGCCCGGACGGGCTCGCCAATTCCTGCTCCGCCGCGGAGCTGGACCAGATCACCTCCGTGCTGCGCAAGCTGCTGCGGGTGCGGCGGGTCGTCATGGCGGCCAACCAGGCCTACATCGCCTCCGCCATGCGGTCGGACGCGTCGCGGACCGAGCCGCCGTTCCGGCTGCAGGGCTCCTACCGGAACATGAACAAGCTGGCCGAGCGGATCGTGCCGGTGATGAACGACGCGGAGCTTGAGGCGTTGATCGACGACCACTACCTGGGCGAGGCGCAGACCCTCGGGAGCGCGGCGGAGGCGAACCTGCTGAAGCTGGCCGAGTTGCGCGGGACGTTGACGCCCGAGCAGGCGAAGCGGTGGGAGGAGGTCAAGGCCGCCCACGTGCGAGCCGCCCTGACATCGCGTGGCGCGGAATCCGTGTAACTAATGGGACGTATGGGATCTAAGCCATATCCAACCGAGAATTCCTGCGCCGGGCCGAGAAGGATGTATATACGGTGCAGGTCTTGCCTTCGGAAGCCCGCGCTCCGGCGTAGATCAGTCCGACATTTAGCTCATTATCGGACAGATGAATCTCTACCGGGCGGGGTCTTCGGTGGCCTAGAGTTACTGACGTCAGGAATTCATATTCCGCCGCGAGGAGATAGATGGCGCCTCCCCCCGAAGAGCCGCGCGAGCCCGCCTCCGGCGGCGCGACGCCCTCCGCGCCCTCCGAGGGGCGGCCCGACGCCGCCGCAGAGCTCTCACGCCAGGTCGAGGAGCTCGCGCGCCGGGTCGCCGCCCTCACCGAGGCCGCCGGACGCGAGCACGAGCGGGCGGCGCACCGGGAGCAGGTCATCGACCGCCTGCACGCCGAGAACCAGCAGCTCAGGCATGGGCTGCTGCAGGAGGCGCTGACCCCGGTCAGGGCGATCCTCTACCGCCTGCACGACACCGTGGCCCGTGAGGCGACCCGCTGGCAGGGGCCCGCCGTCCCGTCGGCCGAGCTGGCCGGGCCGCTGTTCTCGGCCATCGCCGACGAGGTCGCCGAGGTGCTCGGCCGCACGGGCGCCGAGCGCGCCGGGGTCAGGCCCGGCGACGCCTACGACCCGGCGCTGCACCGGCCGGCGGGCACCAGTCCGGTGGCCGAGGATGCCGACGGGACGGTCGCCGAGGTGCTGGGCGAGGCGTTCACGATGGGCGAGCGCGTGCTGCGCAAGGCCTCGGTGGTCGTCGGACGCGCGGAGGCCGACGTGGCGGAGCAGCGGAAACCCGAAAATACGAAAAAGCCGAGAAAGCCGGATAAAGCGGGCAACATGGATGACCCGAAGCAGCAGCGGGACAACCGGAGAGACGGCAAGGCCGGCAATGCGCGTGACGGGGTGAACGGCACCGCCGAACGCGTCGGCGGCACGGACAAGGGGAGCGAGTAGGCGATGGCTGTTCACGGGATCGACCTCGGTACGACGTACTCCTGCATCGCCTACGTCGACGACGTCGGGCGTCCCACGGTGCTGCGCAACATGGAGGGCAGCGACACCACCCCCTCGGTGGTGTTCTTCGAGTCCCCCGGCAACGTCGTCGTCGGCGCCACCGCCAAGGACAGCGCCGTCCTGCACCCCGACCTCGTCGTCAGCCGCATCAAGCGCGACATGGGCCAGGACACCCCCCGCGTCAGGCACGGCAGGCCCTACACCCCGGAGGAGATCTCCGCCTTCATCCTGCGCAAGCTCGCCGACGACGCCGCCACCGCGACGGGCGAGACGGTCGAGGACGTCGTCATCACCGTCCCGGCGTACTTCGGCGCGGCCGAGCGGGACGCCACCCGCAAGGCCGGGCAGATCGCCGGCCTCAACGTCATCGACATCGTCTCCGAGCCGATCGCCGCGGCCATCACCTACGGGGTGCTCAACCCCGACCAGGACCGCACGATCCTGGTGTACGACCTCGGCGGCGGCACCTTCGACACCACCGTCATGCGCATCCAGGGCGGCGACATCGAGGTCGTGTGCACCGACGGCGACCACGAGCTCGGCGGCGCCGACTGGGACGACCGCCTGGCCGAGCACCTGGCCGAGCGGTTCCGCGAGGAGCACCCCGACGCCGGCGACCCGCTGCTGGACAAGCACTCCGAGCAGCAACTGCGCCGCGACGCCGAAGACCTGAAGAAGACGCTGTCCACGCGCGCCCACCACGTCGTCCGCGTCATGCACGAGGGCCGGGTCAGCACGGTCGAGCTGACCCGCGAGTCCTTCGAGGAGCTCACCCGCGACCTGCTCGACCGCACCCTTGAGATCACCCGGCGCACGATGGAGACCGCCGCCGCCAAGGGGACGCGCGACTACGACCACCTGGTGCTGGTCGGCGGGTCCACCAAGATGCCCGCGGTCACCGAGGCGCTGCAGAAGGAGTTCCAGCTCACCCCGCGCCTGCAGGACCCCGACCTGGCCGTCGCCAAGGGCGCCGCGCTCTTCGCCTTCGAAGAGACCTACCGGCGCCTGATGCGAGCCGGCGAGCCGGCCAAGGCGCAGGAGATCGCCGAGCGGGCGGGCCTGAGCGCCGAGCAGCAGGAGCAGATCGCCGGGCGGACGATCAAGACGGTCGCCTCGCGCGCCTTCGGCATCATCGTCACCGACAAGGAGAGCCGGCGCCGCAGCGTCGAGCACCTCGTCCACGCCAACGACGCCCTGCCCGCCGGCGTGACCCAGGACTTCTACACCATCGACGCCGGGCAGACCGGGGTCACCATCGAGGTCATGGAGCAGGCGGGCACCGCCGAGTCCGAGGAGGTCGAGGACAACGGCCTCATCGCCGAGGGGGTGCTGAAGATCCCGCCGGGCAAACCGGCCGGGTTGCCGATCGAGGTCACCTTCGCCCTCGACGGCTCCGGGCTGCTCCAGGTCACCGCCCGCGAGCGCGAGACCGGCGAAGAGCTGGAGCTCCGCATCCAGATCGGCGGCATGTCGGAAGAGGACGTCGCCGAGTCCCGGGCCGCCCTGTCCCGCGTCCAGGTCAGCTAGCCGGGCGGTCGCATGGCGTTCGACGAGCAGCGTTACACCCGGGAGGTGCTGGAGCCCGCCCGCGAGGCCGGCGGGCTCCCGCCGGAGGATCTGCGCGTCCGCTACCAGCTCACCGAGGCGATGACGGCGGCGGAGGTCGCCGACACCGTCCGGCGGGTGCGCCAGTGCTGGCGGCGGGCCAGGGGCATGCTCAAGTACAAGCGGCTGGCCGACCGGCTGGAGGCCGACCACGCCCGGTTCGCCCCGATCTTCTCGGCCGCCGCCGAGGGCGACCTCGCGCCCCTGCGGGAGGCGCTCGGCGACTCCGAGCGCAGGGCGGCGCGCAGGCTGTCCGGCGCCGGCGGCCGGCTGGAGGACGCCGCGGGCCGGCTGCGCATGCTCTCCCCCGGCCTGCTGGCCACCATCGCCCGCTCCAGCGGCGTCAGCCAGGAGGAGGCCGTCCGGCTGGCGGCCGAGCGGAACATCGAGGTCCGCGACCCCGACCCGCTGCCCGAGACCGCCCCCTACCCCGGGTTCGCCAAGGTCCGCGAGGCGCTGGACGTGCTCGGCGCGCCCCACCTGGGCCGGTTCCTCTTCGGCGACCGGTGCGCCGAGATGCGGGTGCTCGGCGCGTTCGCGATCGCCGGCGGCGGCTCGGTGCCCGACGCCATCGCCGAGGCCGGGCGCCACTGGGCGGCCCGCACGCGCGGCCCGTGGACCATCGGCGCCGACACGGTGCTGGCCGCGCTGCGCAACTCCCCCGACCCCGTGGCGCTCATCCGCTACGACGTCGTCGCCCGCCTGCGCGAACGCGTCCGCGAGCACCCCTACGACGACACGCTGCTGCGCCACGCCACCACCGAGCTCGACCTGCACCCCGGGGACGCCCGCAGGCTGATCTTCGCGGTCCGCGGCGAAGGCGGGCTCGGCGGCGGCGCGGCCACCCGGCTGCGCGAGCTGGTCGACGCGGGCGAGATCCACGCGGCCGCCGACTTCGCCGAGGCGCTGGAGCCTGGCGCGCTCGCCGGCGACGCCGCCGAGCTGGCCACCGAGGTGCGGGCCCGGCTCGCGCACGCCGTCCGGCTCAGAGACCGGGCGCGGGCCGCCCTCGACCCCGACGACGCCTGGATCGCGCTGCGCGACGCCCTCCAGCGCGTCCCCGACCTGCCGGGCGCCAAGGAACTGCTCGCCCGGCTGGCCCCCCACCCGGCGCGGGCCGTGCGCGCCGCCGTCCAGGGCGAAGGGGTGAGCCTGGTGTGGCAGCCCTCGCCGTCGCGGGCCGGCCGCATCGTCTACGACGTCTACCGGGACGGCATCCTGCTGTCCACGGCCGACCGGCCGTCCGCGCGCGACGACGGGCCGCCGGTCAACACCCCGGTCACCTACTGGGTGGTGGCCCGCAGGGACGAGGCCGTCGCCATGCCCGCGCTCGCCGCCTCGGTGGTCGTCCGCCCCGAGCCCGCCGACCTGCGGCTGACCGCGGGCGACGGGGTGGTGTCCGGCCGCTGGACCCGGCCCGCCGAGGCCACGCGGGTGATCGTCACCCGCGACGGGCAGCCGGTGCCCGCCGGCGACACCGGGTTCCGCGACCGGGACGTCGCCAACGGCACCAGCTACAGCTACACCGTCCGCGCCGTCTACGCCGATCCGGACGGCGAGGTGGTCACGCCGGGCGTCCGGCGCACGATGACACCTCTCGGCCGGCCGCGCCCGGTCACCGACTTCACCCTGCGGCCCGACCCGTCGGCGCCGGGCACGTTGCTGGTCCACTACGAGGAGCCCGCGACCGGCGCCCTGGAGATCGTCGGCCTTGACGCCGCGCCGCCCTGGCCGATGGGCACCACCCTGTCGCTGCCCGAGCTGCGCGCCGCCACCCGCGCGATCCCCTCCGCGCCCACCCGCGACGGCCAGTCCATCCGCCCCGGCGGCGGGCAGGGCGTGCTGCTGGCGGTCACCGTGTCCGGCGAGCTGGCCACGGTCGGCGCGCACACCGAGCACGTGAACCTCGCGCCCCCGGCCAGGCTCACCGCCCAGCGCCGCGGCGTCACCGTGTACGTCGGCTTCGTCTGGCCGCCGGACGTGCCCGAGGTCGAGGTGCGCTGGAACGGCCGCAGCATGATCGTCAACTCGGCCGCCTACCGCGCGCAGGGCGGCGTCCGGCTGGACGTCCCCGAGGGCGAGCCGGTCACCGTCGAGGTGGCCCCCACGTCCATGGTCCGCGGTGAGCGGGTGCGCGGCGCCGCCGTCAGCCTGAGCCTGCCCGGCCGCGTCCCGGTGCGGTACGACATCAGCCAGCAGGGGCCGGCCTGGCGGCGCTCGCTGGTGGTCGAGGTCACCGCCGACCGGCCCGTGCGCCTGCGCCGCCTGGCGCTGGTGCTCAAACCCGGCCACGTGCAGCCCAAGTCCGCCGACGACGGCGTCCTGCTCGACGATTGGACCGACCTGGAGATCCCCGCGCGTCTCACCGTCCCCGCCCCCCGGCAGGCCAAGCCGTACTGGCTGCGCTGCTTCGCCGAAGGCGTCGCCGACGGCGGCCGGGTGCGGGCGGCGCCCTACGGCGACGCGCCGGAAAGCCTCGAACCCGCCCACGGGCCCGGCCCGTCGTTCGGCGACGGCCTGTTCGCCGACGACCGCGACCCCCGCCCGGCGTACGGCTCCGGCCCGGACTTCGCCGAGCCCGGCGGCCCGGGCGGCGAGGTCGCCCTGATCGATCCGCCGGTCCGGCGGATGAAGGTGGGATGACCCCTTGGTGATCACCTGTCCGTTCTGCTTCGCGCGGCCCGATCGCAACCGCATCGCGTTCCGCTGCGCGGGCAGGTCCGGGCGTGGCGGCGGATGCGAGGCCGAGCTCGACGAGGTCCTGGCCGACTACCTCGGCTCGCCCGCCGCCGCGTCCCTGCCCCCGGTGTTCTCCGTGCGCCGGCCGGGACGCCGGGCCGACTGCCCCCGGTGCGGGCGCTCCACCGGATGGCGGGTGTGCCCCGAGTGCCACAACCGGTTGCCCGCCGAGTACTGCGCCAACCCCGGCAAGATCGTCGCCCTGGTGGGGGCCAAAGGGTCGGGCAAGAGCACCTACATCGCCGTGCTGCTGCACGAGCTGACCAACCGGGTCGGAGCCGAGCTGGACGCCTCGCTGGTCGCCTGCGACGACCGCACGATCGCCCGTTACAAGCAGGACTTCGCCCGCCCCCTGTACGGCGAGCAGCGGCTGCTCGCCACCACGCGGCCGGCGGCCACCGAGCCCCGCGACCCGCTGGTGTACCTGCTCACCCGCACCGTCCCAGGGCGGCTGCGCGCCAAGACGATGTCGCTGACGCTCGTCCTGTTCGACACCGCCGGCGAAGATCTGCGCAGCCGCGAGTCCACCGAGACCCACCTGCGCTATCTCAACGCCGCCGACGCGATCGTCTTCCTGGTGGACCCGCTGGAGCTGCCGGGGGCCAAGGCGTCGCTCAGCGGCATCGCCGCGGCCAGGAGCGGCGTGAACGCGGGCGATCCCGACAGCGACCCGATCAACGTCATCAGCCGGGTCACCGAGCTGCTGCGCGACCGCGCCGGGTCCGGCCGCCTGAAGGTGCCGGTGGCGGTGGCGCTCAGCAAGATCGACGCGCTGCAGGAGGGCATGGACGCGCAGTCGGCCCTGCACCGGGCCCGCACCCCGTCCGGCACGCTCGACCTGGACGACCGCGAGGCCGTCCACGAGCAGATCCGGGCGCTGCTGGACGAGTGGCAGGCCGGCATGGTCGACCGCTACCTGCGCCAGCACTTCATGGACTTCGCGCTGTTCGGCCTGTCGGCCCTCGGCGGAGTTCCCGGCGCCGACACCGTCGGCCCCGGCGGCATCCGCCCCTACCGGGTCGAAGACCCCCTGTTATGGCTCCTCCACCGCTTCGGCATGCTAGCCGGAGTCCGCCGATGACCCCACCATCCCCACCCGAGCCCCGCACGACCACCCCGGCCGAAACACGACCCCCTCACCCCCGCACGACCACCCCCTCCACCCCGGCCGACGCACGCCCCCCCCACCCCCGCACGACCACCCCCTCCACCCCGGCCGACGCACGCCCCCCCCACCCCCGCACGACCACCCCCTCCACCCCGGCCGACGCACGCCCCTCCCACCCCCGCACGACCACGGCCCCGGCCACCCCGGTCAGAGGGCACCCGCACATCGGCGCCGCGACGGCGAGAAGGTGTACGGCGATGCCGGCGCCGCCGTACGGCGGGTCACCCGGCCGCCGTGCCGCGGCCCTGCCGTGGCGAAACGTGCCGGCGTGGCGGGGTGCCCTGTGGCGGGGTGCTCTGTGGCGGGGTGCTCTGTGGCGAGGGGAGGTGGGCGGAGATGGCGTGGCAGTTGCACTACACCTCGGCTGAGGCGGGGCCCGCCGGACGGGCGGGGTTCCAGTTCGTGGCCGAGTCGCCCGGGCTGCCGCCGGGCCTCACCGGCAAGGTGGCCGCGTACCTCTCCTACCGGCCGCCCCCCGGCGCGCCGCTCGCCCCCACCCCTGAGCAGGTCGCGGCCCTGCCTGTCGCGCTGGCCTACGGGCCGGCCGGCTCGCGGTGCGTCCTCACCCGGTGCGTGTACCTCGGCCAGGACTACTCCGGCCGGTACGGCAACTACCTCGGCCACGCGGTCGTCGCCGACGCCGAGGAACTGACGGGCGTCCGGCCGGTCGAGTTCTGGCAGGCCGCGCTGTGGTCGGACGCGCCCGCGCCCGCCGGGACGCCCCTGCCCGCGCTCACCGACCTACCGCCGGGCGACCACGTGGACCCCGAGTCGCTGGCCGCCTGGCTCGCCGCGAGCGGCGAGAGCGCCTACGCCCGGCTCGGCACCCTCCTGCAGACGGTGGTCAGGGCGCTCTCCCAGGGCCACGGGCGCCTTGTGCTGGTATGCGCCGACGTGGAGGAGATCGTGCGCTGGATCGGCGTGATCTCCTACTCGCTGCCGTGGCAGGTCGCCGCGCGGGTGCCGTTCTGCACCTACAGCGCCGATCCGGCGGCGGCCTCGCAGCTCATCGTGGGGACGACCCCCGACGTGTGGCTGCCCGCCGACATCGACGCCGCCGTCGTCCGGCTGGACGACCCGCCGCCGGCGGCGGGCGTCCCGCTCGGCCGTTTCGCCCGCACGGTCGCCGACTGCTGGCGGCGCCTGGACCTCGCGGGCATCGACGCGATCGGCGAGCTGCGCCCGGCGGGCGACGCGGACCACGGCGGCGGGTTCCAGCCGGAGACCAGCGCGGCCCTGCTGGCGTTCTGCCGGGGCGACGACACCGTGACCTCCGAGGAGCAGGCGGCCGTCGCCCGAACGCTCTCGCCGGACCTGCCCGAGTGGGTCTGGGACGACCTCGGGCGCGTGTGCGACCGGATGGAGTACGAGCTCGCCTCTGCGGCGCGCGATGTCGCGCCCGCCGAGACCGCCGAGTTGTGCGCCGCCCGCTGCGCCGTCCTGGCCCTGCGCGACCCCGCGCTGCCGCCGCCCAAGCCCGCGGCCTGGCCGCGGACCCGTGAGACGTTGCGCCAGGATGCCGCCCGCGCGTTCGCGGCCGCCCGTGACATGGACGAGCTGCTGCGGGCGGCGGCCACGGCGGACGCGGTCGGCGCGCCCGTCGAGGAGGGGCACCTCGCCGCCGCCGCCCGTGCCCTCGCCCGCGACGGCCTGGGCGACCTCGGAGCGTTGCTCGACCAGGTGCCGCCGGACATGCGGGAGGCCGTGCTCGCCGGAGCGTTCCTCGGCCTGGAGGAGTCCGCCCCCGAGGTGCGCGACCGGATGCTGACCGATGTCGTGTGCGACCGGCTGGCGTCGCGCGACCTGTCGTCCGCTCCCCTGACCGGGACGGCGGTGCTCCTCGTTCAGGTGCGGCGCGAACGGATGCCCCGCGTGGAGGCCACCGTCAGGCTGGTCGACCTCCACCAGGCCGCGGCCGTCGCCCTCGCCGCCGCTTCCGCCACCGGTTCCGACGGTCACGCGGACGGCTCCGAGGGTCACGCGGACGGCTCCGCGGCCTTCGCCACCGGTTCCCCCGTCTTCGGCGCCGGTTCCGCCGCCGGTACGGCCGCGTCCGGGGCCGCCGGCGCGGGCGCCGAGGAGGCGGTGACGAGGGAACTGGACGCGGCCGTCCTGTCGGTGTGGGAGGAACCGCCCGGCAGCGCCGAATGCGCGGCCCTGGTGCACAGGCTCGGCGCCGCGATGGCGCGATCGTCCCACCTCAGTGACCTGCCCGCCCGTACGTTCCTCGCCGAGGGCGTCGAGGACCCCGCCGTGGTACGCCTGGCCGAGCTGGTGCGCGAGACGGTGCCCGGCTACCCCGCCGCGGACGCCGAGGTGGTCCTCCTGGCGGCCGGCGTCCGGGACGCCGCCGACGCGGCGAGCGCCGCGGCGGTGCTGCGCCGGCTGGAGGACCTGCGGCCGGAGGCCGACGCGGAGCTGCTGGAGGAGGCCCTCGCCGGCGCCGCCCGCGCCGTGGCCGAACGTGACCCGCGCTTCCGGGCGCAGGTCGTCACCGCGCTGCCGGCGCCCCTCCGGGACGGGCTGGTACACGCGTGGATGGACGGGCGCAGAACCCGGGACGAGCAGGCGGCCCTGCTCGAGGTCGCCGTCCGCCTGCACCTGGCGGACACGACGGTGCCCGAGCTGGACGCCTGGGCGAGGTCCCAGCTCACCGGCTGGTCGCCGTTCGGTTCCGCCGAGTCGCGCTTCAAGCACGATCCCGAGCTGGCCTCGGCGCTCAAAGAGATGACGAAGGGCCGGCGCGGCCGTCCGTGGCAGCGAGAGCCCCGATGAACGCCCTCCCGGCCCCGGCGTGCCCGCGCCCGGGCGACCGCGGTGGCGGGGAAGCGGGAGCGGACTGATGCCGGTCGTCGTGGTCTTCCTGATCGCCCTGTGGGGCGTGTGCATGTACTTCGGCTTCCTGTACGGCTTCCCGCTCGTGGCCGCGGCCACCCTGGCCGCCGCCACCCTGGCCGGGCTCGGCCACTACTTCCTGCGCGCCGGGCGGGTGCTGCTCCCGGTCACGGCGCGCGGAGCGTCCCCCGCCGTCGCGGGAACGCCGGAGGCCGAGGGACGCCGGGGCGCCGCGGAGGCGGAACGGGACCCCGCCTACCGCCATTACCTGTTCGGCCAGATGGCGCTCGACTGGTGGCGGACCCAGCGCTCGGCCGTTCCGGCGATGTGGCAGGCAGCCCGGCGCGCGGTCGTCGCGGTCACGCGGCGGCTGATGAGCCACGTGCAGGGCTTCTTCGTCTTCCCCGTCTGGCTGGGCCTCGTCGTGGGCGTCGCTGCGGCGGCGATCCCGCTGGCCGCCGTCGCCGCCGCGCTCACGGCCGCGTACGCGCTGGTGGGGGTGGCGGCGCTGCTGCTGTGGCTGGCCTGCCTGCTGATGCTGCTCGGCGTGGAGACGGTGTTCATGCGGGTACGGCGGATCCTGCAGACCTGCCCGCACCCCCAGTGCTACTCGCGCATCAGCCTGCCCGAGTACGCCTGTCCCACCTGCGGTCTGCGGCACCGGCGCCTCACCCCGAACCTCGACGGGGTCTTCCGGCACGTGTGCCGGTGCGGCACCCGCCTGCCCACGGCCATCGTCCTTGGCCGCTTCCGGCTGCCGGCGTACTGCCCCGTGTGCGGGCGCGCGCTGCCGTCCCGCATCGGCAGGGCGCGCATCGAGCCGCTGCCCTTCGTCGGCGGGCCGGACGCGGGCAAGACGACGTTCATGGTGCTGGCGATCAACGCGTTGCACCGGCTGGTGAAGGACGCGCACGGCCGGGCGGGCTTCGTGGTGGAGGGCGACGAGATCGCGTTCGCCCGGCTGCGCCAGGAGCTGCGGCGCGGCAAGGTGTCCAAGACCACGACGCGCGCGCCGTCGGCGACCATGGTGGACGTCACCCTGCCCGGCTCCCGCGCCCGCAGCGGCAACCGCATCCTGTACCTGTTCGACCCATCCGGGGAGGGGTTCACCGGCGCGACCCAGGTGGAGGCGATGAGCTACCTGGAGCACGGCGAGGCGATGCTGATCGTGGTGGACCCGTTCGCTCTGCCCTTGGTGCAGCACGGCCTCTCGGACTCCGAGCGGCAGGCCCTCCAGCGTGCGGGCGTCGTCCTGTCGCCGGAGGATCCTTCCGACACCTTCCAGCGGGTCAGGAACGAGCTCGCCGCACGGGCCGACGGCGGGCGGCAGAAACGCGTCGCCGTGGTCGTCACCAAAGTGGACTTGCTGCGTACGACGACGGTGGGTCACGACGCCGACCGGCTGCCCGAGTGGTTCGACGGCGTGGGCCTGGGCAACATGGTGCGCGATCTGGCCAAGACGGCGGCCGAGGTGCGATACCTGGCCTCGGGCCTGCCGGCCGACGACGCGGCCATCGCCGGGCTGCTCGCGTGGCTGATCGGCCTCCCCCTGCTCGGCCTTCCCCTGAACGGCGCCCGCTCCGCCGGCCACGAGCACCCGGCCGCCACGGCCGGAGGCTCCGGCGCCGAACGGAACTCCGGCGGGAACGCCGAACCCCACCTGGCCGGCGGACCGTCCACGGCTTACGGAAGCCTTCCGCATGACGGCGGCCCCGGCGCACGGCGCTCCCGCGCCACCGACCTCCTCGACAGGCACGACGCCCCCGACGGAGGCGGCTCCCCGGCCGACCGTAACGCCCGTAGCGGCCCGCCGGCCCCGTACACGACGACCGACGCGCACACGAAGGACGACCCGAGCACGAATGACGACCTGAGCACGAAGAACGACCCCGGCGGGCAGAACGGTCCCGGCGCGAAGGCAGGTCCGGACACCGAGGACGAGGCCGAGCTGACGACGACGGACCTGCGCGGTCCGTGGGCGCCGAGCAGGGGCGCGGAGGACCGCGTGCCGCTGACCTACCGGCTGCTGCGCTGGTCGGTCTTCGGCGCCGCCACCCTGCTCGGCGCCGGCGTCCTTGCCCTGCTGGTCGTCTGGGCCGTCTCGCTGGTCCGCGCGGGCCTCAACCTCTGACCCGCTCCGGCGGGACGGTCAGGCGGGGATGATCCAGGTGGCCTTGGCGGCGGCCACGAGGGTGCCGTCGACCTCGTAGACCGCGCTCTCGCCGAAGAGCTTGCGTCCTTCCCGCCCGGTGGAGCGTGCCACGACCGAGTAGGTGCCGTTCGGGTACACGCGACGGAAGATCTGCGCCGTGATGCGTCCGAGCAGGCCGGGGCCGCCGGCGTGGGCGTTGGCCCAGCCGGACGGGCAGTCGAGCGCGGCCCACACCAGGGCGTCGGGGACGACGCCGTCGTCGGTCACGGTCATCGGCACCCGCCAGCCGGCCGCCACCAGGTCGGCGCCCTCGACCGGGCCGGGGAAGATGCGCAGGCCGTCGCCGGGGTCGCGCAGGCCGCAGACGAAGCACCCGGGCGCCGGGTGGGGGCCGGTCAGCCCGGCGAACCCCGCCTCGGCGCGGGCCGCGTCGATGAACGGCACGAACGGCGGCGGCGTCACGTCCAGCGCCACGGGGATGGCCTCCGCGAGCAGCCGGCCCTCATGGGAGAGCGACGCGGAGTTGGCCATGTGCCCGACGACCAGATCGGTGTCCAAGGGAACCGGCCGGTGCAAGGTGACCTCTACCGCGTGCGCGCACTCGGGCATGTCCGCGAGGGTCGCGGCCAGCGTCCCGGCGACCCAGCCACCGTTGGCGATGCCATCGGGGCCGCGGAAGCGGGCCGGTACGGTGAGAGCGGTCTGCACACCTGTGGACGTCGTTGTCATGCGGTAGCACCCCCCATGTTTGCTCCCAACAGGAGCAATAGACCGTAAATTCCGTTAGATACCGCCAGATTTTATCTGTACTGCTTTGATCACCATCACACCAGCCACCGATGACCTGGCCGTTAGCGTCGAGTAACGGCGGCGTGACGCCGCAGGGAGCATCGTCCGGACGTGCCCGCCCGCATGGCCGCGCTCTTGACGAAGATCGCCCCGATGGGTACCTCTTGATGGTCACGGCGGACCGCCTCCGGGGGTGCGAACGGTGGATCCACTCACGCCCCTTCTGGGAGGGGCGGAACTGGTACGCGGGCGGATGTCCTTCTACCTCAGCCTGCAGCTGCCCAGCGCCCTGGCCCCGGGACTGGTGGTCCTCACCGAAGGCACCGTGCTCGTCAACCAGATACGTCACGAGGAGACCCTGGAGGCACTGGCGGGCGCCACCGGCGTCCTCGGCGTGATGGTCGCCATCTCCGCGCTCGCCGCCGCCTTCGTGCTCGGCTACATCTGCCGTGAGCTGACGTTCAAGCTGGTGGCGCGGCTGGAGCGCCTGAAGTTCGTGCGGCGCAGGTACCGCGTCGGGTCGCAGGACCGGCTGCAGGAGTGGTTCGCGCCGGAGGACCTCGCAGAGTGCTTCCGGGCGCACCCGCATCTCGGGCGATGGCAGGAGACGCACGAGCCCCTCAAGGAAGGCGGCGAGAGCGTCGTCCAGACGGGCGAGGCGGCCGCCGAGACGGGACGCACGGCCGCGGAGGGCGACCCCGGCGCCGTCCGGCGGGCCGACGCGGCGAACGGCCCCTTCCACCCGACCGGCGGCTACCACACGGGAGATCCCCAGTACTACCGGTTCGTGTACAGCAAGCTCTGGTTACGGGCGTACGCGCCCCTCTACAGCGTCGACAAGACAGATGTTCACCAGCGGATCCGCGCACGGCGGCGCGGCGGCGGCAGGGGGCCGGCGACGTGTCGTCGCGGCCCCCTGCCGGCCTGCCCTCGACGGCTCGCGCGCCGCCGGACCGCGATCAGAGCACCGGCAGGTAGCGGCCCAGTTCGAACTCGGTGACCTGGCGGCGGTACTCGTGCCATTCGGTGCGCTTGTTGCGCAGGAAGTAGTCGAAGACGTGCTCGCCCAGGGTCTCGGCGACCAGTTCGCTGCGTTCCATGGTGGTGATGGCCTCGTCCAGGCTCTGCGGCAGCGGCTCGATGCCGAGGGCGCGCCGTTCGGCGGAGGTCAGCGCCCACACGTCGTCCTCGGCGCCGGGCGGCATCTCGTAGCCGCCCTCGATGCCCTTCAGGCCGGCGGCGAGGATCACCGCGTACGCCAGGTAGGGGTTGCACGCCGAGTCCAGCGAGCGGAACTCGACCCGGGTCGAGTTGCCCTTGTGCGGCTTGTACATCGGGACGCGCACGAGGGCGGACCTGTTGTTGTGGCCCCAGCTGATGTAGCTCGGCGCCTCACCTCCGAGCCCGGCGATCGCCTCGGCCCCGCCCCACAGCCGCTTGTAGGAGTTGACCCACTGGTTGCAGACTGCGGTGATCTCGGCGGCGTGCCGGAGCAGGCCGCCGATGAAGGACCGGCCGATCTTGGAGAGCTGGTAGTCGGCGCCCGGCTCGTAGAAGGCGTTGCGGTCGCCCTCGAACAGCGACATGTGGGTGTGCATGCCCGAACCCGGATAGTCGGTGAAGGGCTTGGGCATGAACGACGCCCAGATGCCCTGCTCCAGCGCGACCTCCTTCATGACCAGCCGGAAGGTCATGATGTTGTCGGCGGTCGTCAGCGCGTCGGCGTACCGCAGGTCGATCTCCTGCTGACCGGGGGCGCCCTCGTGGTGGCTGAACTCCACCGAGATGCCCATGGCCTCCAGCATCATGATCGCGTTGCGGCGGAAGTCGTGGCCCGAGCTGTGCGGGGTGTGGTCGAAGTAGCCGCCCGAGTCGATCGGAACGGGCTTCTCGTCCCCCTCTGGGCGCCCCTTGAGGAGGAAGAACTCCACCTCGGGGTGGGTGTAGAAGGTGAAGCCCATGTCGGCGGCCTTGGCCAGCGTGCGCTTGAGCACCCAGCGGGGGTCGGCGTGCGAAGGCGAGCCGTCCGGCATGAGGATGTCGCAGAACATGCGGGCGGCGCCCGGCGTCTCGCTGCGCCACGGCAGTATCTGGAACGTCGACGGGTCGGGCTTGGCGAGCATGTCCGACTCGTACACGCGGGCGAAGCCCTCGATCGCCGACCCGTCGAAGCCGATGCCTTCGGCGAACGCGCCTTCGAGCTCGGCGGGGGCGATCGCCACGGATTTGAGGAACCCGAGCACGTCGGTGAACCACAGCCGGATGAACCGGATGTCGCGTTCTTCGAGCGTACGGAGCACGAATTCCTGCTGGCGGTCCAAGGCATCCCCTTCTGCCGGACGGTGTTCGGACACCATCGTCGTCACGCTGAGCCAGTTCCTGAGTCGGCGGAAGACATGTCTGGTCATCTACCAGTCTGCCCGCTTGGTGTTTCGCACACGTTACGCGGGTCCGTAGTGAGCCGCGACGCCAGGACCCGCAGCCTGCATCCACCGCCCGTCGCCCGTCACCGACCGCTCGCCGCGCCTCGCGCGCCTCGGTCACCGAATGCCCGTCGATCGGCATTCCATCCCCGACACGGGACAAGACCAGCCTGCGGTTGCTTAATGTGACAGCATGGTGCCGTTCCGCATTCGACAAGGCCGACGTCCGGCGAGGAGAGCGCACATGGAGGCGGATCGGCGCCACGCCAGGCCCGCGACCCTGCGGCGATGGCCACGGCCCTGGGTGAGGGCCGCCCACGAGCGGCCGACGGCGGCGCCGCACGACCCGCCGCGGGTCCCGCGGGCGGCCGGCCGGCAGCGGCTGCTGTGGGCGCTCTCGATGGGCACCGCGCTCACGATGGTGGCGCTCGGCGCCCAGGCCGGCCGCAACGCCGCCTGCGCCGCCGCCGCGCCGGGCCCCGACCGGCCCGCGGGCCTGCTGCGCATGCTCGGCGGCGGCTGCTCGCTCTCCGGAGCCGTGCACGACGACCTGGTCGTCGCGGTCTCCCCCGTCGAGTACGCCGGCTCGGCGGCCTGCGGCGCCTATCTCGACGTCACCGGCCCGCGCGGCGCCGTCCGCGTGCAGGTCGTCGACGAGTGCCGGTCGTGCGCCGCCGGAGAACTCGACCTCAGCCGCCCGGCGTTCGCCCGCATCGCCGGTCCCGGCCACGGGGTCGTCCCGGTCGGCTATCACCGGGTGCGCAACCCCGCCGTGCCACGGCCGGTGGCGTTCCGCCTCAAACAGGGCTCCTCCGCCGCCTGGCTCGCCATCCAGGCCGTCGACCACGGCAACCCGCTGCGCCGGCTGCAGATCTTCCACGCCGGGCGCTGGCGCGATCTGTCCCGTGCGTCCGACAACTACTGGGTGATGCGCGGCGGGGCCGGCTCCGGCCCGTACACCGTCCGCATCACCGACGTGTACGGGCAGCGTCTGGTGGCGACAGGCATCGATCTGCTCCCCGGCGGTCTGCAGCGCACCACGCGCCGTCTGTACGGCCCGGCGGCCGCCTCGCCCGCTCCGCCGGCGTGGGGAGCGACGGCGCGGCGCACGTCGGGCAACGCGCCCTCGCGTCTGGGTGGCGCGCCGTCCCGCGTGGGGAACCCGGCCTCGCGGGCACCGGGAGCCTCAGGGGCGGGGGCCTCGGGGCCGTCCGGTGCCACCTGGTCTTCGCGCGAGCGCGACGGGCACACCGGGCTCTGGAGTGGCGGGCAGGGCAGCGGCCCGGCCGGTCCCACCCGCCCGGCGGACGGCGCGCCCGGGAACGTCCCCCCGCATGGGGAGGACGCCACCGGGAAGCCCCGCCCCGGCGACCATGCCACCGGAAACGGCGCCACGGGCAACGGCGGAGACGGCGGTGGAACGCCCAGAGACGCCGGTGGCACGAAGGGGGCGACCGCCAACGGGACCCCTGGGAACGCCGGTGGCGCGAAGGGGGCGACCGCCAACGGGGCGACCGGGGATGTCCGCCCGGGAGGCGTCCCCCGTGCGGGCGGAGACGTCTCCGCGGCGGGCCGGTCCGGGAACGCGGCCGGGTCCGGCGGCTCCTCAGGCGCCACCGGGCCCCGGGACGCACTGCAGGCGGGGGCAGGCCCGGACGGCGCGGCGTCCGCCGGGGGGCTTCCCCCCGGTTCCGCTCCGGCCGGTGGCACGGCCTCAGGGGGGATGCCGGGTGTGGGCGGGAAGTCCTCACGGGCCGTGGCCGAAGGGCCGGGGCGCGAGAACGGCGCCGCCCGGGGCACCTTGGACGTCTACCCCGGCGCCGCGCGTCCCGCGGCCGGCCGTGCTCCCCTCGCCGCCCTGCCCTCCGTCCGCCCCTTCTTCTGCTGACCCCTCAGAACATGATGCCCTTTCAGGGGGTGCCGGCGAGGGTGTCGCCGGTGGGGGTGCGGCGGTAGAGCACCTCACGGCCGAGACGCCTGCGGACGACCAGGCCGCTGGCGCTGAGCACGGAAAGGTGCTGCGACACCGCGCCGGGCGTGAGCGCCATCCGCCGGGCCAGGACCGTGGTCGAGGCGGGATCACGCAGTGAGAGCAGCAACTGGGCGCGGGTCTTGCCGATGAGCGCGGCCAGCGCGCCGGGCGCCGGAGGCGGCCCCGCCTCCCACAGCGTGCCCACCCCGCGCGCCGGGTAGACGAGCATCGGCTGGTAGGGCTCGGACATGACGGCGGTGTCGGGCCAGCGGAAGGCGCTCGGCACCAGCAGCAGCCCGTCCCCGCCCAGGTCGCCCGTGTGGCACCACTGCCCGCCGGTCGTCAGCCGGTCGCCCTCCCACCGGACCGAAGGGTGCAGGTCGGCGAACAGCTCCTTGGCCCCTCCCGCGGTCAGCCGCCGGGTGCGCCACATGAGATCGGCCTCCAGCAGCCCGTGCACGCGCGGCCAGAACTCGGCCAGGGCGATCTCCCAGTATGCGGCGAGGGTGTCGGCGACGCGGCGCACGCCCGCCGCCGGGTCGGCCTGGAAACGTGCGATGGCGGTGGAGTCCGGCGTCCTGACCCATCCGGCCTCCTCCGCGGCCTTCTCCGGCGGCGTGTCCCGCACGCGGGCCAGCTCGGCGGCGAAGTCGGGCAGCGGGGTGTCCGGCGGCGGGGTCAGGAAGTCGGCGATGTACCCATAGGTGGGCGCCAGGGCGAACAGCTCGGACAGGTCGACGGCGCCGAGGCGCGGTACGACGGCCCGCAGCCACGGCAGGTGGACCGAGTGGCGGGCAGGGGCGCGCAGGACGCGCAGGCTCGCGACCAGTTCCCAGATCGGAGAGAACGCGAACCGCAGACGGGCCAGGTCATCGGCCTCGAAGCGCCACTCCACACCCACGGGCCCCCGCCCTCCACCATGTCAAAGCACCGTCCGGACGTCCGCGCGAAACGACGCCACCTGACCAGCACCGAGCCACGCCACATCCACCATCGCGAAACGACGCCACTAATCCCAACACGAACCCACGAACCCATGCCCCACCCGCCCGCGACGCCCCCCGACGCCAGGTCGTGCCGCATCCACCCGCCCGAAGCGACGCCGCCCCCGGCAGCAAGCCGTGCGATCTCGGCGTGAGGTTTTAGTGCTGCCTAAAAGATTGGCACCGGCCGGAGACGATGTCCAAGGGTTATCCCCGTGACCAGCGTTATCACCGACAAGCCCTCCCTCCTCCAGGCCAGGATCGGAGGGTTCCCCCGTGCCTTCTGGGTGCTCTTCGGCGGCACCTTCATCAACCGGCTCGGCACCATGGTCGAGCCCTTCATCGGCATCTACCTGACTCAGTCCCGTGGGCTGTCCCTGGCCGCGGCGGGCATGGTGCTGGCGGTCTTCGGCGTCGGCTCTCTGATGTCGCAGCTCGTCGCGGGCTGGCTGTCGGACCACGTGGGCCGCCGCGCGACCCTGACCGGCGGCATGGTCGCCACGGCGTTCACCATGATCGCCCTCGGGTACAGCACCTCGCTGCCGGCGATCATCGCGGCGATGGCGGTGCTGGGCATCGTCGTGGACGCCTACCGCCCGGCCTCCCAGGCGCTGATCGCCGACCTGATCCCGGCACACGACCGGCCGCGCGCGTTCGGGCTGATCTTCTGGGCGATCAACCTCGGCTTCGCGGTGGCGATGGTCGCGGGCGGCATGCTGGTCAGGTCCGGTTTCATGTGGCTGTTCTGGATCGACGCGATCACCTCGCTGGTCTTCGGTGTGCTCGTGTGGCGGGCCGTGCCCGAGACCCGGCCGCGCAGGACGCGGGAGTCCGGCGGCTTCGGCGATGTGCTGAAGGACCGGCTGATGGTCACGTATGTCGCTCTGACGTTGCTGTACACGTTCGTGTACCTCCAGGCGTACACGACGCTGCCGCTCGCGGTCACCGCCTCCGGACTGCCCGCGTCCGTCTACGGGTTCGCGATGGCGGTGAACGGCCTGCTCATCGTGGTGGTACAGCCGCTGGTCGGGCACTGGCTGGCCAAGCGCGACGTCAGCGGGACGCTGGCGCTGGGCATGGCGGTGTGCGCGCTGGGGTTCGCGCTCACGGCGTTCGTGTCCACCCCGGCCGGGTACGCGGTCACCGTCGCGATCTGGACGCTGGGCGAGGTGATCACCGCGGGCATGGCGGGCACGGTCGTCGCGATGCTGGCTCCGCCGCATCTGCGCGGACGCTACAGCGGCCTGTCGGGATTCGCCTGGTCGGCCGGCGGCCTGCTGGCCCCGTTGATCGGCACCCGGCTGCTGACCGTCGGGCAGGAAGCGTTGTGGATCACCGTCGGCGCGCTGGGGCTGCTGGCCGCGCTCGGGCAACTCGCGATCGGCCCGGCCATCCGCCGCCGCGCCGCGACCACCACGGACGTCGCCGTCTCCTGATGACGGACGACGTCCGGGAGTGAACCGCCCGGCGCGCGCCGTCCTGCCGGTCGGGCGCGGCGGACCCGTTGGGCGGAGGCTCGCCGGACGCTCGGGCCCCTACGCCGGTTCGAGGCATTCTCCGATCGGTTCGTGAACGAATTGCCGGGTCTGGGCGGCGGAACATGACCTGGAGGCGTCCGCGCGAGTGGGCCGGCGGTTATCCACAGGGAGCGATCCGGTCCGTTCGCCGCGGCGTCGTCACACGTAAGGTGGGGACCGTGCCTCAACTGCGAATAGCCCTCGCCCAGACCAACCCGTCGGTAGGCGATCTCTCCGCCAACGCCGGCGAACTCGTCGAGTGGACGCAGCGAGCCGCAGATCGCGGCGCGCACCTGGTCGTGTTCACCGAGATGTTCCTGACCGGCTATCCCGTCGAAGACCTCGTGCTGCGCACGTCCTTCGTCGACGCCTCGATCGCGACGCTCTCGGCCGCCGCCGCCCGCCTGGCCGACGAGGGGCTCGGCGAGCTGCCGGTGGTCGTCGGATACGTCGACCGATCAGGGGTCACGCCGCGCGCCGGGCAGCCGAAGGGCGCGCCGCTGGACGCCGCCGCGCTGCTCCACCGAGGCCGCGTCGTCACCAAGACAGCCAAGCACCACCTGCCCAATTACGGCGTCTTCGACGAATACCGCTACTTCATCCGCGGCGACCGGCTGCCGATCTTCCGGCTGCACGGCGTCGACGTGGCGATCGCCGTCTGCGAAGACCTCTGGCAGGACGGCGGTCCGGTGGCCGCGGTGGGCCAGGCGGGCGCGGGGCTGCTCGTGGTGCCCAACGCCTCGCCGTACGAGCGGGAGAAGGACGACGTGCGGCTGGCGCTGTGCGCCGACCGCGCCCGCGAGGCCGGGTGCGCCCTGGCCTACGCCAACCAGGTCGGCGGCCAAGATGAGCTGATCTTCGACGGCGACTCCATCGTGGTGGACGCCACGGGTGAGGTGGTCGCGCGGGCGGGCCAGTTCCGCGAAGAGCTCCTGGTCGCCGATCTCGAACTGCCGCTCGCCGACCCGACGGCCGCCCCGGGGTCCTTCCCCGTGGACGCCGGGGACGGCACCACGATCACGGTCGAGCGGCTCCAGCTCTCCGTCGACCCGCTGCCCGCCTACACCCCGGAGCCGGCGACGATCTCCCCCCGCCTGGACGACCTGGAGGAGGTCTACTCGGCGCTGGTCCTCGGCGTGCGCGACTACTTCACCAAGAACGGCTTCCGGTCGGTCGTCCTCGGCCTGTCCGGCGGCATCGACTCGGCGCTGACCGCCACCATCGCCGCCGACGCGGTCGGCCCCGAGCGGGTCCACGTCGTCCTGATGCCCTCCCGGCACTCCTCGGACCACTCGGTGAGCGACGCCCGTGACCTCGTCGAGCGGCAGGGGCTCAACTCCCGCCTCGTCCCGATCGAGGGCATCGTCGACGCCTTCGAGAAAGAGGTCGACCTCAGCGGCCTGGCCGCCGAGAACCTCCAGGCGCGCGTGCGGGGCATGCTGCTGATGGGGTTGTCCAACGAGCACGGCCACCTGGTGCTCACCACGGGCAACAAGAGCGAGCTGGCCACCGGCTACTCCACCCTCTACGGTGACTCGGCGGGCGGGTTCGCCCCCATCAAGGACGTGCTCAAGACGACGGTCTGGCAGCTGTCGAACTGGCGCAACGCGCAGGCCGGCCGCGAGAGCGAGCTGCTGCACCGCTTCGACGTGCCGCCCATCCCCGAGAACTCCATCACCAAGGAGCCGAGCGCCGAGCTGCGTCCCGGCCAGCGGGACACCGATTCACTGCCGCCCTACGACGTGCTCGACCGGCTGCTCGCCGACTACGTCGAGCACGACATGGGCAAGGCACAGCTGATCGCCGCCGGTCACGACGCCGAACTGGTGGCCAGGGTCATCCGCCTGGTCGACCTCGCCGAGTACAAGCGCCGCCAGTATCCCCCGGGCCCCAAGATCACTCCGAAGAACTTCGGCCGCGACCGCCGGCTTCCCATCACCAACCGCTGGCGCGAAACCCCCGGCTCCTGACCCGAACCCGATCGCGGGCGGGGGAGGTACGCACCACCCCCACCCACCACTACAGGAGGTCCGGATCAGGGGGTGCGGTTGTCGGGGCGTAGGCCGGTGAGGACGTGGTCGGTGATGCGTTCGGCCAGGTCGGCCGGGAGGTCGTCGTCACCGTCACGCCACTTGGTGAAGAACATCATCGCGCCGGTGAGCGCCGCGATCGCCACTTCGACGTCCACGTCGGAGCGCAGTTCGCCGGAGGCCACGCCCCGCCGGATGACCGACCGCAGGGCCTCCCGCCTGGGGCGCACCACGATCTCGCGGAAACGTTCGGTCAGGTGAGGGAAGCGGTCGGACTCGCTCAGCGCGATCTTCATGATGCAACGGGTGCGCGGATGGTGACTCTCTTGCTGCATCACCGACAAGAACCGGATGACGTCATCACGCACGGACCGGCCCGGTAGCTCGGGTATCGGAGCCTTCAGGCTGGCGAGCGCGTCGACGACGAGCTCTTCCTTGTTGGCCCAGCGCCGGTAGATGGTGGTCTTCCCGACCCCCGCCCGTCCGGCGATCGCCTCGATGGACAGCTCGGCGATACCGGTGCCCTCACCGATCATGTCGATGGCGGCATCGATGATCGCCTTCTCGGCCTTCTCGCTGCGGGGACGGCCCGGCGTGCGTACCGTCCCCGTCTGCTCAGTCACCATGGTCAGATCACACTACTGCCGGTTCCTTGCTTTCCGATCGCTCCACTGGGGTGATGCCCGCGTTCTTCCCGGGTAGCCACTTGGCCACCACCGCGGCGCCGATGAGGGCGACGACCGCGCCGGAGATCGCGGCGACGTGCATGCCCCCGACGAAGGCCTCCTTTGCCGGTTCGACGAGGGCGGCTCCCTTGGGGCCGAGCGACTGGGCGACGCCCAGGGTCGCCGTGATCGACTCACCGGCCGCGTGCCGGACGTTATCCGGCAGGACCGACAGCGTCCCGGCCATGTTGTCCCGGTAGCTGGCCGACAGCAGCGAGCCGAGGATGGCGACGCCGAGCGCGCCGCCCACCTGCCGGATCGTGTTGGTCATCGCCGAGCCGACGCCGGCCTTCTCCCTGGGGAGGGAGGACATGACCGCCTCGGTGGCCGGCGGGTTGATGTTGGCCATGGCCGCTCCCTGGACGAAGCCCAGCACTTCGAAGAGCCAGATCGGGGTGTCGACCTGCAGCAGCGCGTAGCAGGCCAGCGTGCCCGCCACGACGAGCATGCTGACGGTGGCGACGACCTTGCCTCCGAACCTGCGGACCATCTGGGCGCTGAGCGGCGAGAAGATGAGCTGCGCCGCCGCGAACGGAAGCACGAGGGCGCCCGCCTGCAACGGGCTGTACCCCTTGACGATCTGCAGGTAGAACGCCAGGAAGAACATCACGCCCATCATCGCGAAGAACACCAGGCCGACGCTGGCGACGGCCGTGGAGAACCTCGGGATGGCGAAGTAGCGCACGTCGAAGGCCGGATGAGCCGTCCTGCGCTCGTGCCAGACGAAGGCCGCGAGCACCGCGATGCCGGCGAGACCGGGCGCCCACACCTCGGGGTCGGCGACGGTGCCGAGTTCGCCGCCCTTGATGATGCCGTAGACGACGCCGACCAGGCCGACGATCGACAGCAGCACGCCGACCGGGTCGAGCTGGGCCTTGTCCGGGTTTCGCGACTCCGGCACCAACAGGAAGATCAGCACGGAGCTGACGAGCACGACCGGCACGTTGATGAGGAACACCGAACCCCACCAGAAGTGCTCGAGCAGCAGACCACCGGTGATCGGGCCGATGGCGACGGCCAGGCCGACGCCGCCCGCCCAGATGCCGATCGCCTTGGCGCGCTCCCGCGGCGCGAAGACGTCAGCGATGATCGCGAGCGTGGCCGGCATGACGGCGGCGCCGCCGAGGCCCATCGCGGCCCGCGCGAAGATGAGCTGCGTCGGGTCCTGCGCGTAGGCGCTGGCCAGGGACGCCAGGCCGAACAGCACCATGCCCACCTGAAGCATGCGCTTGCGTCCGAACCGGTCGCCCAGCACGCCGAACGTGAACAGCAGACCGGCGAAGACCAGCGTGTAGGAGTTGATCGCCCACTCAAGCTCGCTCTGCGTCGCGCCGAGCCCCGCCACGGGGTCGGAGATGACCTTGAGCGCGACGTTGAGGATCGTGTTGTCGAGAACGATCGCGAGCAGGCTGAACATCATCACGCCGAGGATCTGCCATCGGCGTGGATGTCCTGTCGTTTGTTCCACTTCTTCCCCCAGGGATCGCCCCGTGTGGGCGATTACGATACGATTTAGTTTCGCAACGCCACCGTAGCGCTTCGATATTCGATACGCAACCGTCCCGTTTCGATAATCAACGACCGTCAGCGACGGTTCGCAACGGTTCACAACACGGCGTAGCTCACATCTCCCCCGCCCGACGTGTGGCCCCGTCTCCCCCGCCCGGGCGGGCCCGATGCACCGGACGAGGCCTTCCCCGGACGGGTATGGGTGATCTTCCCGAGTACGGGTAGGCGCCGGGAGGTGCGGGGATCGCACGGGGATGAGGAGGGGGGCTCCGGGTGTTGCCACCGTGGTCAGACGTGCGATGATCTGACCGTCCGGGGACGCCACAAGGGCGCCTCGAGGCTTGGAGGGATCAACGATGTCCTCTACGTCACGTATTGCCAGCTCGCCGACCGCGCTCTACGGCGGCCAAGCTGGGCGCAGGGTCACCGTCCGCGACATCTCGGCCGCCAAGGAGCGCGGCGAGAAGTGGCCGATGGTCACCGCCTACGACGCTATGACCGCCAAGGTCTTCGACGAAGCCGGCATCCCCGTCATGCTGGTGGGCGACTCCGCCGCGATGGTGGTCTACGGCTACGACTCGACGCTCCCCGTCTCCGTCGACGATCTGATCCCGCTCACGGCGGCGGTCGTCCGCGGTTCCTCGCGGGCGATGGTGGTCGCCGACCTGCCCTTCGGCTCCTACCAGTCATCTCCGCAGCAGGCCCTGGAGTCCGCGGCGCGGTTCCTCAAGGAGGCCGGCGCCCACGCGGTCAAGCTGGAGGGCGGCCGCCGGGTGCTCCCCCAGGTCGAGACGCTCGTCTCGGCCGGCATCCCGGTGATGGGCCACCTCGGCCTGACCCCGCAGTCGGTCAACGTGTTCGGCGGGTACCGCGTGCAGGGCCGCGGCGAGTCCGGCGAGCAGCTCATGGCCGACGCCAAGGCTCTGGAGCACGCGGGCGCCTTCGCCGTCGTGCTCGAATGCGTGCCGACCGACCTGGCCGCGCGGGTGACCGCGGCCCTGTCGATCCCGACCATCGGCATCGGCGCGGGCCCGTCGTGCGACGCCCAGGTGCTCGTCTGGCAGGACCTCATGGGTCTCACCCCGCAGCCGGCGAAGTTCGTGAAGAAGTACTTCGACCTGGCCGGCGAGATGGACCACGCGGTCCGCGCGTTCGCCGACGAGGTGGTCTCCGGAGCCTTCCCAGCCCCCGAGCACAGCTACCGCTGACCCCTGCCACCCCATACCGGCTCCCCCGAATCCGGCTCCCCCGGATTCGGGGGACGCGGATCCGGTGCACTCGAATCCGGTTCACCCGTGCCCGGCCGATCCGGCCGGGCACGGTCCCGCCGCCCGCGCCCGCACCACAGAGCCGGCGCGTCCCAGCGCGGTGACCGCTCATCTTCGCCGCGTGCGCTTCCTCCCGTCCCTCCGATGGGGGCATCCCATCGGCGTCCGGCCGGCGGGACGGCCGACGGTGAAAGTCCAGGACGGCGCCTGCTGCAGGTACATGGTCGCCGTGATCCCTTGCGCGGTGGCCGCTTGACTTCGTCTACGCGCTCGCTCCCGCCCTGGGGATGAGGTCCCCATCGGCACCGGGGCGGTGGGGCGGTGGGCGGCGGAGATCGGCGCCGTTCTACGGCGGGGACTCGGTGCATCTTTCTGATCAACTCTGGTCAACTCTGGTCAACTCTGGTCATCGCATCAGGCTTCGAGGGCCTGGAGGAAGTCGGCCCACAGGTCCTCGGGGTGCTCGATGCCGACCGCCACCCGTACCGTGCCCTCGCTGATCCCCGACCGCTCCAGTTCCTCCGCGGTCAGCGTGCGGTGCGACGTGGTGGCCGGATGCAGGATCAGCGTCTCGACGCCGCCGAGCGATGGGGCGAGCAGCGCCAGCCGTACCGAGCTCATGAACCTCTCGCCCGCGGCGCGGCCACCGGTCAGGTCGAAGGAGAACACGCCTCCGAAGTCGGGCAGCAGCTTGGCCGCCAGCTCGTACGACGGGTGCGAGGACAGCCCCGGCCAGTGGACGGCGTCGACGGCCGGGTGCTCGGCCAGCCGGGTCGCGAGCAGCCGGGTGTTGGCGCAGTGGCGCGCCATGCGCAGCGGGAGGGTCTGCATGCCGCGCAGCGTCAGCCAGGCGGCGAAGGGGTCGAGGGTCGCGCCGAGCTTGGTCGCGTACGACCAGACCTTCCGGTAGAGCGCGTCGTCGGCGAAGACCGCGATTCCGCCCAGCACATCGCTGTGCCCGCTCAAGTACTTCGTCATGGAGTGGACGACGATATCGGCGCCGTGCTCCAGCGGCCGGCACAGAACGGGTGAGGCGAAGGTGTTGTCCACCACCGTGATCAGCCCGGCCTCGCGGGCGATGGCGCACATGCCGGGCAGGTCGGCCACCTGGGTCATCGGGTTGGCGATGGTCTCCAGGTACAGCAGCTTGGTCTCCGGACGTATCGCCGCGCGCGCGGCCGCCGGGTCGTCCTGCGGGACGTAGGTCACCGAGACGCCGAACCGGCTCTCCAGATCGGCGAACGAGGCGGCGGTGCCGCCGTACAACGCCGTCTGGGCGATCACATGGTCACCGGGCTGGACCAGCGCGAACAGCGTGGCATTGATCGATCCCATGCCGGAGCCCGCGGCCACGGCGCCGACGCCGCCCTCCAGGCCCGCGACGGCCTCCTCCAAGGCGCGCACGGTGGGATTGCTCAGCCGCCCGTAGACGAAGGCGCCGTCGGGACGGCCCATGCCGTCGGCGAAGACGGCCGGATCGTCGAAGACGAACCCGGAGGTCTGGTACAGCGGCACCGCGATCGGCGTGCTGCCGTTCAGCGGCGGGTTGGGCAGGTGGACGGCGCGGGTATCCGGGTGCAAGAAGCTCATGCTGTCAAGAATGACCGGAAATAGCACCATTTGTCAGATCTGCCCGCGCGTTGTCCGCAACCCGCCTACAAGGAAGTGGGAGAGGAGGCACGCGGGCGGATGGGACGCCGAGGATCAGACGTCGGTGATGCGCAGGCCGGCGTGGGCCTTGTAGCGGCGGTTGATGGAGATCAGGTTGGCGGTGAACGCCTCGACCTGCCCGGCGTTGCGCAGCCGCCCGCCGTACACGCCGCGCGCGCCGGGGATCCGCGACGCCAGCGCCTGCACGGTGTCGGTCGCCTCGCGGTCGTCGCCCAGCACCAGCACGTCCAGGTCGATCTCGGCCACGGCCGGGTCGAGCAGCAGCACGGCCGACACATGGTGGAAGGCGGCGACGACGCGGCTGCCGGGCAGGACCGCCGCCGCCTGCTGCGCCGCGCTGCCCTCCTCGACCTCCAGGGCGAAGGCCCCCCGCTTGTCGAACCCCAGCGGGTTCACGCAGTCGACGACGATCTTGCCGGTCAGCTCCGAGCGCAGAGACTCCAGAATGGACCGGTGCCCGTCCCACGGCACCGCAACGATGACGATGTCGGCCCGGGTCGCGACGCTCGCGTTGTCCGCGCCCCGGATCGGCAGGCCCGCGCCGAGGCTGTCGGCGGCCTCCTGTGCCCTGGAAGCGTCACGCGAACCGATCAGGACGTCGTGCCCGGCCACGGCGAACCGGCGGGCGAGCCCCTTCCCCTGGTCCCCCGTGCCGCCGAGGATTCCCACTGACAGGCCGCTGACGTCCAGTGGTGCATCGCTCATCATGTGGCCGATCTCCTCGTTACGCTCATGATTCTTCCGATCATGCCAGGTGTTTCTATCCGGGACGGCGGCAGGGGCGATGATGCACCATGGTGGCCATGGACGCTGCGTCGGTGGCCTTCCTCCGGGAGGTGCTCTCCACCACCCGCTGGGTGGAGCGCACCCGCGATCTCGGAGCCTTTCTCCGCTCTACCCGCACGCCCGGAGGGCTGCTGCTGGTCGGCACCCCGCAGGTGGAGCCGTGGCACCTGGCCGCCCACCTCGACGACGAGGCGCGCATGTCCGGGCTCGCCCAGCTCGCCCCCACGCTGGTGCGCTGGTCGCCGCCGCCGGGCGCCCCGCCCCACCTCGCCGTCGGCATCGACCGCATCGAGGCCGCGCGCCGTGGGGAGACCCTGTTCGTCGTCGCCGAGGAGAAGGCGCCCGTGCCGCTGCTCGAACGCGTCGACGACGCCCGGCGCACGGGTGCGACGATCCTCGCGCTGGACGGCGGCGACCCCGAACTCGAAGGTCTCGCCCATGACGCGCTCGCGGTGCCGTCCCAGGACGGGCTGTTCACCTTCGACGCGGCGCAGCATCTGGTCAGCATGGCCGCCGGGGAGGGGCAGCGTTCGGGCGGCAGGCTGATCGACCGCCTGGCCCGCCTCGCCGAACGCATCACCGGTCCCCGCATCCCCGACTGAGCCCTCGGGCCCTTTGGGCCGACATCACCCGAGAAAGCGCGATCGGCGCGGACATCGGGCGGCGAAACATACTTCCGCAGAGGACGCGGTTCCACTCGCGTCTGAAGCCTGCCCAACCATGTCGCATCCTTCGCCCGCGCCCGGAGCAAAGCTGGCCAGAACCGGGCGTAGCCTATCGAACGACACCTGTTATGCGGCGTGAGCTGGGGAAACGCCGCCGCCGTCCCGGCGGGGACCGTGTCACCGCGAGGCGCCGGCACGAACACGGATAGGGGACCGAGTTGCACTGGATCAACCCACGGCTGACATCTCCGGAAGACACGGCCATCCCGCGCCGCGGTCATCTCATCGCCAGGCCGCCCCTGAGCCGCGCTGGGGCATGAGGCTGTGCCGCTCCTGATCGACATTCTCGGCATGCTCGGCGCCGGGGTGCTGCTGTACGCCTACGCCATGCTGTCGATGCAGAAGTTGTCCGGCGACAGCCTCGTCTACCAGCTGCTCAACCTCGGCGGAGCGATCGCCCTCATGATCAACTCCGCCGTTCATCTCGCCTGGCCGTCGGCCCTGCTCAACCTCGTCTGGTGCGGCGTCGGCGCCGTCACCATCTGGCGCCTCGTGGTCACGCGCCCCTGGAAGCGCCAGACCTGATCCACATCCCGCTCATCGCCGGATGTGATCCACATCCCGCTCACCGCCGGATGTGATCTGCATCCCGCTCACCGCCAGACTTGATCTACATCCCGCTCCTCGCCGGATCTGATCTGCGTCCCGCCCGTCGCCGGATCTGACCTATGTCCCGCTCCTGCCGGATCGGGTGACGCCTCGCCTCTCGCCGGATCTAGTCTCCGTCCCAGTCCTTGTCGGCGTCCTGCCAGCTCTTGTTGCGTGCGGCGGCCGTCTGCAGCGCCGCCGCCGCCTCGTCACGCGTGGCGTAGGGACCCATGCGGTCCTTGTTCGGACAACCGTCGTCCGGCTCGACCGCCAAGTGCTTCAGGCAGAACCACCACTGGTCGGCGCTCATGTGCTCTCCTTGCCTCACCGGGATCTACCAGAATGCCCGCAGAACGTGCGGCGCGCTCGCTGTCAGGCAGATCCTGCCCGCTTGCCGCCGAACTAGACTTGCCGCATGACGACACTGCTCCGGCCAGGACGGCTCTCGCCCACCCGCAAGGTTCCCGCCCACATCGAGCGCCCGGAGTATGTCGGTCGGAAGACCCCCCGCCGCGGCGAGTCCGACGTGCAGACGCCCGAGACGATCGAGCGCATGCGCGTCGCCGGGCGCATCGCCGCCCAGGCGCTCGACGAGGTCGGCCGGCACATCGCCCCCGGCGTGACCACCGACGAACTCGACCGCATCGGGCACGAGTTCCTCTGCGACCACAACGCCTACCCTTCGACGCTCGGCTACCGCGGCTACCCCAAGTCGCTGTGCACCTCGATCAACGAGGTGATCTGCCACGGCATCCCCGACGACACCGTCCTCAACGACGGCGACATCGTCAACATCGACATCACCGCCTACATCGGCGGCGTGCACGGTGACACCGACGCGACCTACCTGGTCGGCGAGGTGGACGAGGAGTCGCGCCTGCTGGTAGAGCGGACGCGCGAGGCGATGATGCGGGCGATCAAGGCGGTCGCCCCGGGGCGTCAGCTCAACATCGTGGGACGGGTGATCGCGGCGTACGCCAAGCGCTTCGGCTACGGCGTGGTGCGCGACTTCACCGGGCACGGCATCTCGACCTCCTTCCACTCGGGCCTGATCGTCCCCCACTACGACGACCCGTCTCTGTCGGTCACGCTGGTGCCGGGCATGACGTTCACCATCGAGCCCATGCTCACGCTGGGCACCATCGAGTACGACCTGTGGCCCGACGGCTGGACCGCCGTCACCAAGGACCGCAAGCGCACGGCCCAGTTCGAGCACACGATCGTCGTCACCGACAGCGGCAGCGAGATCCTCACCCTTCCCTGACCCGCCCCACCGCTCCACCGCTCCACACCTCCGGTCGTAGCCCCGTCACCGCCGCCACCTGTGCTCAGAGGTACAGCAACCACCACAGGAGCAGGGTGACCGCGGCGGCGACCGGTGCGGCGGTCTGCCAGCGCAATCGGCCGCGGAGCAATGCGGCCACGCTCAGCGCGGCCGACAGGGCGGCCACGGTGCCGTACCACAGGATGGCCGAGGGTATTCCGACGCCGAGCGCGGTCTCGTTGGACGCAGCGGCGCCGTAGAGGCCGACCACGGTCAGCAGCGTGAACGTGACCCCCGCGAAGCCCGCGACCGTGGTGAGGCCCACGACCGAGGAGACCCTTCCCGCGGCGCTCTGCCGGACCAGCGCCCGCGACCCGGCCGCGAGCTGGCCGACCGACGTCACGAGGAACAGCGCGAACGGGATGAGCAGCCACCAGGCGCCGCGGCTGAGCCGGTAGACGACCGGGGTCACGTGGAAGTCCCCCGGACGGCGGATCTGATGCGGAGCCTGGCGTGGATCGCAGGGCGCCGCCGCCCGAGGGTCGGCCACGAACGCCGAGATGGTCTGGCGCCCGCACCCGCTCGACAGGAAGACGGCATGGCCGACCCCTGCGAACTCGACGAACCGGGCGCCGGGCAGCGCCTGGGCGGCGGCCCTCGCCTTCGCGGCCGGCGTCGCGGGATCGAGCTCGCCGCCCACCACCAGCACCGGCACGCCCAACGGCATACGCGGCCCCGCCACGTCGCGCCGGGACGCTCCGCGGGTGGCGGTCGCGGACGACGAGGGGGGCAGGCCCCAGGCGTCGCAGACCGCCTTGTCGCCCACGACCGTGAACAGGTGAGGGTCTCCCCGATCGGGGAAACCGTTGAAGGGCGCCTCGTCCTGGCACATGACCGCGTAGTAGAGGCCGAACTCGTGCGACAGCAGCCCGCCGCCCGCCTGGTCGGCCAGGACCTGCAACGGACGATCGTCGCCGCCGGCCACGGCGTCCACGAGGGCGGGCACGACCGGCAGGACGTCCACCTCGTGCATCGCCTCGCCGAGGATCGTGGCCACATCGTCCCCGGTCAGCCGCAGGATCAGCCCGCGCCCGTTGAGCGGGTCGGTGGTGCGGACCCGCGCCGGCCGCTCGTTCAGCCGCCGCACCATCGCCGCGAACCGCCCGGGCAGCCCCGGCCAACGACGGGCCAGCGACCTCAGGGAACCCGCGAGACCGGGGACCGCCTCGTCGTACCAGCGGGTCAGCGGCGGGAGGAAGGAATCGAGGACGACCGACCGTGTGCCCTGCGGATCGGCCTGAGCCGCGGCCAGCATGGACCTGGTCGAATAGCTGACCCCGAACAGGTTCCAGCGGTCGTAGCCGAGCGCGTGCCGCAGGTCGACGACATCGGCGGCGATCTCGGAGGTCACGTAGCCGCGCAGGTCGACCCCCTGGCCGGTGAGCCGGTCACGACACGCCGCGGCGCCGGAGGCCATGCGTCGGCGTTCCGCCGGATCGGCGGGCCCGCCGGGCGTGCTCAGGGTGTCGAGAAGGGCGCGGGAGATCTCGGGGCAGTCGAGGCGCGGCCGGGACCAGCGGCTGCCGCGCTGCTCCAGAACGACGACATCTCGGTCGCGGCCGAGGCCCATCTGGGTGAGCCGGCCGGTGAGCTGGATCGAGGCCGAAGCGGGACCGCCGCTGGTGTAGACGACGGGATCGGGCTTGCGGTCGGCCGCCGTGGAACGATGAACGGCGTACATCACGCGGATCTGCCGACCGCCGGCCGCGTCTCTGCGCTCGGGCACCACCAGGAAGCCGCAGCGCGTGCCCGACGGCACGGGCACCGGGCAGGCCGTCTCCTCCACGCGAGGCCCGCCGGATCGGTCCTCCACCTGAGGCTCGCCGGATCGCCGCGCGGCTGCGGCGGGGTGGGGACCCACGACCGTGGTCAACAGGACGGGGACCGCCACGAGCAAGGTGAGGCCCATCGCCGGCCAACGCCGCATCGACTGCGCGAAACCGCGGGACGGCCGGCTCATGCGGTCGCCCCAGCGGCCCGGTAGCACGCGATCACCACTCCACCACTCCATCCGACCGGCCCGACGCGACCGTCACGCCTGCACGACTCCATCGAGCCCGACTCCATCTGATCGGGTGAACGTGACCGTCACCCCCCACCGCATCCGACCGGGCTCTTCGGTCATGTCCCCGACACTAATGACCTGATCTTCGCGATGAGCAGGCCGACCTCTGCCCTGTGGACAACTCCTCTACCAGACCTGAGAGAGGGGCTTCGACACCTGGTTTTCCACAGGATGCGCCCGGGAGATGCCGTCCATGGGACCGATATCAGCCCTCATGCCGCGAGATGCCCGATCTTGCATAGCGTGTGGGGCATGGACACGACCGTTGACGGGGTCGCCGGATGGGCGACCAGGATGATGGAGCAACTCGGGGCCCCGGGTGCCGGCCTGGCCATCGCGCTGGAGAACCTGTTCCCTCCACTGCCGAGCGAGGTGATCCTGCCGCTCGCCGGATTCACCGCCAGCAGGGGGGACATGAGCCTGTTCGACGCGCTGCTCTGGACCACGCTCGGCTCGGTGATCGGCGCTCTGGCGCTGTACGGCATCGGAGCCGCGCTCGGGCGAGAACGCACGGTGGCGATCGCCGCACGCCTCCCGCTGGTCAAGACGGCCGACATCGAGAAGGCCGAGGCATGGTTCGGCAGACACGGGGCGAAGACGGTGTTCTTCGGAAGAATGATCCCGATCTTCCGTAGTTTCATCTCGGTGCCCGCAGGAGTGGAGCGAATGCCGCTTGTCACCTTCCTCACGCTCACGACCCTGGGAAGCCTGATCTGGAACTCGGTCTTCGTGCTGGCCGGATACCAGCTGGGCGAGAGCTGGTCGCTGGTCGAGAGCTACGCGGGCATCCTGTCGAAGTTCGTGCTGGCGGCCGTCGTGCTGGCCGTGGTGACGTTCGTGGTCGTACGGCTGTCCGACAGACGAGGCAAGGGCAGGCACGCCTCCCGCTGACCGGCGGCGCGGACGGACATCGGCCGACCCGGCGGCGCGGGCGGACATCGGCGGCACCGCCGCCAAGGGACGACCACCAAAAGGACGAGCGCCAAGGGGACGACGGCGATGAGCGGGTAGGACCGCCGTGCGCTCGCCGCACCGCGCCTTCCGGTCTCCCGAGCCGGAAGGGGGCAGACGGCGCGGGCGTCGATCTTCTACGCTCAGCAGTCGACGCAGCATCAACACGATAAATACCTCTATGTCAGTTATGTCAGGAGATACCGCGTGGACGACTTCCAGCCGGCGACCACCGCCGAGCACCTGCTCTGGCTGCTCGCCGAGCACGGTGTGGAGCACCTCTTCCTCAACCCCGGCACGGACTCCGCTCCGCTGCAGGAGGCGATCGCCACGCTGGCCAAGGCGGGCGTGCCCACGCCGAAGGTCATCATCTGCTCGTTCGAGTCGGTCGCGCTGGCCGCGGCGCACGGCCACTGGCAGGTGACCCGGCGCCCGCAGGCGGTGTTCGTCCATGTCGACGTGGGCACGCAGAACCTCGGCGCCATGATGCACAACATGCTGCGCGACCGGGCCGGAGTGATCGTCATCGCCGGCAAGACGCCGTACGCGGAGGAGCCCGGCGCTCCGGGCGGGCGTTCCCACACCATCCACTGGCAGCAGGACGTCGCGGACCAGGCCGGCGTCGTCCGCGGGTACGCCAAGTGGGTCATGGAGATCACCCGTCCCGGCATGCTGGCCAGGGCGATCGGCCGCGCGGTGCAGATGGCGACGGGCGGCGTGCCCGGCCCCGCGTACCTCATGGTGTCCAGGGACGTCCTGATGGACCCGCCCGCGCCCGAGCTGGGCCGCACCACCGGCTATGCCGTCCCGCTCCCGCCCGCGGCCGACGCCGAGACCGTGCGGTGGATCGCCGAGCGCGTGGCGGGGGCCGAGCGACCCCTGCTCATCACGGCGAAAGTGGGCCGCCGGGCCGAGGGGTTCCACGCCGTCACGCGCCTGGCCGACCTCGCCGGGGTCCGGGTCGTCGACCTCGCCGAGAGCGGCTGCGTCAACATCTCGACGTCGCATCCAATGAACCTGCTGTCGGCGGCGGAGGCCCAGCGCGCCGTGGAGGAGTCGGATCTGATCATCGTCGTGGACGCGGACGTGCCGTGGATCCCGAGGTTCACCCAGCCGCGGGACGACGCCACCGTCGTGCACATCGACGTCGACCCGCTCAAGACCGACATGCCGATGTGGACCTTCCCCGTGGACGTGGCGGTGACCGCCGACGGCGCCACGGCGCTGGGCCAGATCGCCGACCGGCTGGAGGAGATGGGTCACACTGCTCCCTCGGCGGACGCCGCCGGCACCGCGCCCGGGACGGACGCGGCCGTCCCGTCGTCCGCCGGCACGACGAGCGACACCGACACCGACACCGACACCGACACCGACACCGGCACCGGCACCGGCACCGGCACCGACGCCGGCTCCCACGCGGGGCCGATGACCGGGCCGGAGGTCGTCTCCGCGCTGAACGCGGTGCTCCGCGCCGACGACCTCGTCATCGAGGAATCGGTGACCAACTCCCGCGCGCTGCACGAGAACCTCGACCGCACCGAGGCCGCGACCATGTACGGCACCGGGTCCCCCGGCCTGGGCTGGGGGCTCGGCGGGGCGGTCGGCGTCAGCCTGGCCTCGCCGGGACGCCGGGTGGTGACCGTCGTCGGAGACGGCAGCTTCATGTTCGGCGTGCCGACGGCGGCGCTGTGCCTGGCGGCCGAGGCGGGCGCGCCCATCATGGCCATCGTGCTGAACAACGACGGGTACCGCGCCAGCAGGCTGCCGGTCTTCGAGCTGTTCCCCGAGGGGATCTCCGCGACGCGCGGAGATGCCGAGGGGACGCGTTTCAGCGCGCCACCCGACTTCGCCGCCGTCGCGCGGGCCTGCCACGCGCACGGTGAGACCGTCACCGAGCGGGCGGACCTGCTGCCCGCCCTGCGGCGCGGCCTGGAGGCCGTCGAGGCGGGACGTTCCGCGGTGGTGGACGTCCACATCGCCCGGGACTGACCCCCGCCCCGCGGCCGTTGGACGCAGGTCCTCCCCGTCGCCGCCCACCCGGCGACGGGAAGGACCTGCGCGCTCGTCAGGCCTGCGGCAGCGCGTCGCGCCGCCTGTGGCCGACCTCGACCCTGAGGCCGCGGTCACCGGCGCCGACGGACTGGCCGTCGCAGTACGCCGCGTACGCGAGCGCGCGGAACACCCGCTCGCGCCGCCGGAGCAACCGCGCCGGATTCCTCGGCATTCCCGCCCTGATGTACAGCACATTCGTCGACGACACGCCGAGCCCTCCCAGCTCCGGCATCCGGACGACCGTGACCTCCTCGGCCCGGCCGGTGACCCGGCTGCCCGACGGCGTCTCGCGGACCTCGAACGACATCACCCCTGCCCTGCATTCGATCTCGATTTTCAGCACGTCCCCACTGCGCATCACGGGCACAGCCCTACCGGTCGCCCTTTCCCGCCATGTCAGACCAGCCTGCATCGCGATCTGAGCGGCCTTCTCCGGAGTCAGCGGGAATTCGCCGGCGAGCGACAGAAGCGCGTCGTTCCCCAGACGGTTCATCCACGAATAGACGACTCCGGACAGCAGCGTGATCCCGAGGATGGCGATGGTCAACCCCTCCATAGCCTGCTCCTCGCCTGTGCCGGTACCACCGGCGACGTCGACCCGTCTCCCCCCGTGTCGACTGCCGGAGCCGCCAGGTACCGACAAACCCCTCCCTCTTGACATAAGGACGATATCCGCACCGATCACCCATAGCGCCACCCACCCGGACGGGTTTTCCAGCACGGTGCCGCAGTACTAAGTACTGCCTAAGCTCGCTAGGTGAAGAGGCGGAAACGATCGGTGACGAGAACCGAAGGGCCGGCCGCCCCGAAAAATCTCTCAAACGGCACCAGAAAGGCGTAGAGCGGCGCTCGAACGTGCATGCGCACGTGAATCGCAGATCGTTCGCAAGTAACGTGCGGCCGGCCGCGACCGGGGAGAACACGCCTGCACATCGGGGGAGGTCGCGCGGACGCGCGGACTCGGACGCGCCGGGACGGCCGAAGCGGACGACGCTAGTCGAAGAATTGCTCCAGCTTCGCCGCGATACCGGACCGCTGCTCGACACCGAGCTTGCGCAATATGCGAGAGACATGCCCTTTGATAGTGGATTCGGTGACGAAAATTCTGGCGGCGATCTCCTTGTTCGTCATGCCTCCCCGGGCGATCAGCAGTGCGATCTCGCGCTCCTTGGACGACAGCGAGTCGAGCAGGTTCTGGGCCCGGACCGAGGGCCGGGCGATGATGTCCATCGTCTCGGTCTGCCCCCGCTCGCAGCGGTACCGCAGCTCCCTGACCAGCCGCACCAGCTCGCGCTCGCCCATCGGGATGGCCTCCTCGAGGGCGCAGATCTTGCTGTGCAGCTCGGAGAGGATCTCCGTGACGTCCTGCACCACCTCGACGACCGTGGGCTGGTCGGACTCCGATCCGGGTGCGGGGACGGCGAGCTCCTCCCGGTTCAGCTCGTCCTCCCTCTCGCGCGCGAGGACGGTGGCCACCGACCGCGCCGTCCACTCGAAGGCCCGTACATGCTCTTCGGTGTAGGCGTGGCTCTTGTAGGTCTGGATGGACGCCAGGCCGATCACCACCTGCTCGCCGTCACGCGTCTCGAACATCGGGATCGTGATGGCGTCGGCCGACACCCGCTGCTCGTCGCCGAAGGCCACGCCGTGGTGCAGGAGCATGCCGTTGTCGCTGGCGAAGGTGTAAGGGCGCTTGTGCTTGAGTATCCACGCGGCCTGCCCGGTCGGCCCGTACCCGAAGACCTCCGGAGGCATGTAGCTCTTGACGGCGACGGCGTCGTCGTAGGTGTACGGATAGACGATCCTGCGTCCCTCCCGGTAGAACCCCACATAGAAGGCCTCGACGCTGCAAATGGTGCTCATGGCGAAGCGCCAGTAGTCGAAGAGCGCGTGATGGTCGCCCATCCGCATGCGAATTCCCCGGTCGGCCATACTCAGGGCCGACGCGACGTCCGGCGAGAACCCGGATTCCGAACGAACCACCGACACTCGTCCCTCCTTGACCAGTTCGGCGTCCATGGACCCACGTCCAGAACATAAACGGGACGTGCTTGTAGAGCCTTACTGACTGACGTCCGTCTGTCATCATTTCACCGGCATTGGTGCCATTAAGTGATCGTTTCACACCCCGACCAGGCCGAAGAACACGGCATACGATGCCGTACAAGCCGCTGACCTCGGTCGATGCCACTTCGTTATAAGAGACCGGCGAGAAGTCGCGGCGCGGCCGAAACGGCGCCCACGGGCGACGCCGGCCGGGAATCCACGGGCCGGAGTCAAGAACCGTGCGACGAGGGGAACAAACGCGCCACGGCCGCGCATCACCCGCGCGTATGCACCGTTCCCATACGGACGCGGCGGGCCCCGCGGCCACCGCCGAGACGAACGGCCACTCCGGGCGCACGCGGGCGCCGGCACCGCGCTCACCCGGCGCGGCGCCCGCGCACGCCTCACGGTTCTCTCACGCGTTCCCGCGAATCGCGAACGACCGCTGACGCCATGGCGTTTCCCGCCGCGAGAACATTCAGCGGGCCGAATTCATAGGGGGCGCGGCGGTCGCCGGCACGCCGTCCGATAAGCGCGGCAGGCCTGGACGACGGCGGCTTCACCGGCCGCCGCGGCACCGGCGGCCACCCGGCATCACAACGGCATGAGTTCGAGGGTGAAAGCCCGGGAAAGGGCCGCCCATGCCGTGCCGTCATGGGCCGGCACGCCCCTTAGGCGCCGCGCGCCATTCCCGGCACATCACGACGCGGTGGCGCACAGGATAACAAATGCGCCTTCCCATGGTACGCACGATCCATTACCTTGGGTATCCGATTGACTACACACCGGAACCACGATCTCCGTGGCACGGTCGTCACCCCATGCCATTCCTCTCAAAATGGAGAAGACGCTTCAAATGCCACATATGACTAGAATCAACCCCGAGGAATCCGCCCGTTCCCGTTTCGCCTACGAACTCCAGCGCCACCGCGTACTGGCCGGGCTCACCCAGGGGCAGCTCGGCCGGCGGGTCGGCTTCTCCGGCAGCCTCGTCGGCGCGGTGGAGAACCTCAAGCGCACCCCCAGCGAAGACTTCGCCAAGCGCTGTGATCAGGCCTTCGGCCTTGACGGAGTGCTCCAGGGCCTCCACCTGGAAGGCTGGCCTCCCCCGCCGCCGGTCGCCGACCATTTCCGCGATTTCACCTTCGAGGAGCGCCGGGCGACCGCAATTCAAACCTGGGACCCGATGCTCGTTCCGGGGATCTTCCAGACCGAGCCATATGCGCGGCGAATCTTCAGCCGCGCGCCCGACAGCACGCCGGAAACGGTCGAGGAACGGGTGCTCGGCAGGATGCAGCGCAAGAACGTCCTGTCCCAGGAAAATCCGCCGTCGATCCTCAGCCTGATGGACGAGGGCGTTCTCCGCAGGCCGATCGGCGGCAAGGAAGTGATGCGCGACCAGATGCTCCACCTTCTGCAAATGGCGGAGCATCCGCGGGTGACGATCCAGATCGTTCCGTTCGACGCCGAGGCTATCCCCGGGCTGCTTGCCGGATTTGTTATAGCCGAACAGCGTGGCACCCCATATACGGTATATGTGGATTCGGTGCCGGACGGGCGCACGATGAGCGATCGAAACGCGATCGCTTCGCTCACCGCTCGATACGACGCCATCAGGGCGGAGGCATACCCCCAGTCCCTGTCGCTCAAGGTAATCAAGGAAGCGGTAGACAAATGGACCTGAGTCAGGCGTTATGGCGCAAATCATCGTGGTCAGGTGACAACGGCGGCCATTGCGTCGAGGTGGCGAGCAACCTCGCGGACGAGGATGCGATCGCCGTCCGCGACTCCAAGAACCCCGACAGCCCTCCCCTCGTCTTCACCTCCGGCGAATGGTCCACGTTCGTGCACATCCTCAAGACCGGCCGTTAGCGCCGTCCGGCCGATCACGCGAGCCGCCCTCGCGGGCGGCGCCTCCGAGCAGCGCGCACCGCACGGAAACGACTGTTCACCAGCGGCCACGGCGGCGACAATGAGCCGATGAGCATCCGTATGGCCGCCCTCGACGAGCTTCCCCTCCTGCAGGAGATCGAGCGCGCCGCCGGGCGATCCTTCCACGACCTCGGCATGTCCCCGGTCGCGGAGGACGAGCCCTTCTCCGTCGAGGTCCTCGCCGGCTACCAGCGCGCCGGGCGCGCGTGGGTGAAGGCCGACGCCGGCGACCGGCCGGTGGCCTACCTCCTCGCCGACGTGGTCGACGGCAACCTCCACCTGGAGCAGGTGTCGGTGCATCCGGCCTCGGCCCGCCGGGGCATGGGACGCTCGCTCATCGACCACGCCGCCGCCTACGCCACGGCGGAGGGCCTTCCCGCCCTCACTCTGATCACCTTCACCCGCGTGCCGTGGAACGCCCCCTACTACCAGCGGTGCGGGTTCTGGTCCCTGGACGACGCCGAGCTGACTCCGGGGCTGCGCGACCTGCGCAGGCGGGAACGCGCGCTCGGCCTGGACCGCTGGCCCCGGGTGTGCATGCGCCGCGATCTCTGACCGCCGGGGCGAGACTCTGCCTATGCTGGTGCGGCCGGGCCACCCCGGGCCCGGCGAGCACGGCCGTCCGCAGGGGACGGCCGCGTGGCGGCGACGCCACACCACCGTGATCCCCCGCACCTCTCCCCTGCCTTCGAAAGACCAGAAAGCGAGCGCCTCGACCCCCTGCCGATCCGGAGTGAGCCAGTGACCCCTGCACCGCCGCCCTCCCCGAGTCCGGAAGAGCCGGCGGCCGTGATGCCCGGCGCCGCCTCCGGAGGCGAGGCGGGCACGGTCGCGCGGCACGATCCTGACGAGAGCTACCGGCGGCGGCACGAAGGCGTGCGCGAGTTCCTGCGCGTCTTCGACCAGATGCGCGTCCGGCCCACCTGGCGCGCCGGGGACGTCCCGCTGCCCGTCGTCTGGGTCACCGGGCAGTACGCGGCGACGTCCGCGGTGGTCCAGGCGCTGGAGGCCCGCTGCGACGGCACCCCGTTCGCCCACCTGGCGCCCGCCGCGGAACCGGCGCAGGCCACGCCGGCCGGGGAGCGCCCGGTCCCGCCGTACACCGCGATCGCGGCGCGGCTCCGCCAGGTCACGCGCGACCTGGCGGCCGTCGCCCCGCCCGGCGAGGCGCACCTGCGGTTCCCGTTGTTCGCCCAGGTGCTGTGGATGCTCGACCTGCAGGTGCCCGAGGACGAGCCCGACCGCCTGCACGACGGCGTGAAGAAGGCCGTGCGCCAGCGCCGCAGGCAGATCAGCGCGGGCACGGGCCAGGACCGGCGCACCTTCTGGGCGAACGTCCGCGCCTACGCGGAGGGCCCGCTGCCCGCCTGGGCCGCCGCCACGGCCATCCTGAGCGCCGGGTGGGCCGATCAGCTGACCACGCTCTTCGGGGTGTGCGCGATCCTCGCCGGGCCGGTCATCGGAGCGTTCCATGTTCTGCTGCTGTCGCGTAACTGGGCCGGGCGGCGCCGCTACCGGTGGTTCCGCCGCCAGCCGTTCCTCATGCCCGGCCAGCGCCGCAACCAGCCGCACGACATCACCACCTTCGCCGTGCGCCTGCTGCAGTTCCGCCGCCGCGCGGCAGCCCTTCCCGGCGGCGCGGGCGCGGCGCCATCCGGCCCTCCGCCGCACCCGAGCCGGCGGGCCGGCGCCCCGCAGGGCGTCACGCCGCAGGTGACGACGCTGCCCCAGGTGGCCGCCGTGCCCGACGACCCCGCGACGGCCGGCACGTCGGGCGCGCCCGGCCCGCAGGCGTGGGCGACGGGGGCCGAGCCCGGCGAGGACCGCAAGACGCTGGAGGCCGTCCAGGCGAACGAGGGCATCGAACGCCTCCTGGTCAACGCCTTCCTTGAGGACCTGCGACAGGGATACGAGCGCCGGCTGTGGAAGGTGTGGCGTCGGGTCGCCTGGGCGCGCACCTCCTACCCCGTGCTGCTGGCCGAGGGGGACGGCCACCCCCTGGTGGCGCGCATCGAGGAGGTGCGCGCCATCACCTGCCTGTCCGACCCGCTGCTCGTCGTCGTGACCGGGGCCGGCGACCAGGCCGGCCTCCCAGCGGTCCGGACCGGCGGCGCGCCGGCGCCGGTCATGACGGGCCGGCCCGAGCTGACCGAGGAGCTGTGGCGGCAGTGGGGAAGGGAACTGGCCAGGGACCGCGCCCTCGGCTCCCACCGCGTGCTGCGCATCGAGACCGAGCCCAAGGACGCGCCCATCCTGGAGAAGATCCACGTGCCGGTCCGCGGCCGGCGGCGTCCGGTGCTGGCGCACCCCGTTCTGCCGTGGGTCGCGGTGACCGCCCTGGTCGCGCTGTCGCTGGCGCGCGTCCTCGCGACGGCCACCGGCAGCTGCGGCCCGGACATCTGGCGCACCGCGAGCGGCGAGTGCGTGGGCATCAGCGACGGCGGTTTCGTCTTCAACCCGCGGCTGGCGCCCGTGCTCGGCCGCATCGACGAGCAGAACCGCTCCGTCCTCGCCTCGCGCAACCCCTACGCGACGGTGATCTACTTCGGGAAGCTCACCACCTCGGGGCGGGCGGTCGCCCAGGCGGACGACGCGCTGACCGACATCCACGGCGAGCTGGCCGGCATCGCCCTGGCGCAGGGCAGGCTCATCGACAACAGCGGCGACGGCAGCAAGCTGCAGATGCGGGTGCTGGTCGCCAACGCGGGCGCCGACTTCGAGTACGCCCAGGACGTGGCCCGCCGGGTGCTGCGCAGGATCGACGAGGACCCGAGCGTCATCGGCGTGGTCGGCCTCGGCGAGAGCAGGCAGGACGTCCAGGCCGCCCTGCGGATCCTCGCCCGCAAGGCCGTGCCGGTGATCAGCACCACCTCGACGTACGACGATCTCGGGCTGCGCGGCGACGGCGACACCTACATCCCGTCCCACTTCCCGCTGGCCCCGCCCAACAGCCTGCTGGCCGAGGCCGCGGCGCGCTGGGCGAGACAGGGCGTCCCTCAGCGGGGAGTCCCGCCCGCGCGCACGGCGGCCGTTTTCACCGACACCATGCTGAGCGATCTGTTCACCAAGGACCTCGGCACCAGGTTCGTCAGCGCCTTCGGCAAGGGGGCCACCCCGGTGGAGTACTCCAACGCCGCCCTGCTGGAGGAGAAGGTCACGCAGGTCTGCACGAAGCCGGTCAAGCCAGACCTGGTGTACTACGCCGGGCGTACCGCGCAGTTCGGCACCTTCATCGACGCGATCGCCAAATCGCAGTGCCACCGGCTCACGGTGATGGCCAACGACGACATCACGCAGTACGTCAACGACTACGCGCCCACGCTCGGCCGCAACAACCGGGTGCGGGTGATGTACGTGGCGCTGGCCGCCGAGAGCGCGTGGGCGAACGTCCCCGCCGAGTTCAGGACCGACTTCTACCACCGGCTCGGCGCGCTGATCGGCGACCTCGGCATGGGCAGGCTGCCGAGCACCGACCTGCCGTCCAAGGAGTACGCCGTTCAGGCCCAGGACGCGGCGGAGGTGCTCATCCGGGCGGCCCAGGTCGCGTTCACCGGACAGGGCGGCCCGGCGAGCGCGCCCGGCGAACCGGGGGTGGTCGACCGGGCCGGCGTGCTGCTCGCGCTGGAGAAGCTCCAGGAGATCGACGGCGACAGCGGGCTGGTCAAGCTGCACGGCGCTGCCGACGGCCGGCACGCACTCGACCGGCCGATCCTGCTGGTCACCGTCGACCCGAACGGCGCGCAGGTCGTGATCCGCCAGTGCGGCCGCCTCTACGCCCAGCAGAACCCCGCCTCCCTCTGCTGACCCGGGAGCCGAGCACCCGGCAGCCCACCGCCCCACCGCCCGCGCCCGGCGTCGTCCAGACCGCCCGCGGCTTTCGTCGTCCAGACCGCCCGCACCCGGCGTCGTCCTGCCCACCCCCGGCCGTGGTCTTCCTGCCCCCCCTCGGCCGTCGTCGTCCTGATTGCCCGCCGCCGGCGTCGTCCTGGTCGAACGATCGGGCGCCGCGCCCGATGTCTCTGGCCGGTCGAACGATCGGGCGCCGTGCCGCGTATCTCCGGTCAGCCGCGGCGCCGGCTTCCAGCCGGGTGGCGTGCCGCGGGAATCACCGGCACGGAAGGGGACATGGATGACGGACCCGCGCAGGACACCTGGTCACATCCCTGCTCTGAGCCTCCTGGCACTCGTCGGCGCGCTGGCCGGCGTCTTCTTCACGGCGAAGGCGGCCCCGATGGAGGCCGCGGATCTCCGCCTCACCATCTCCCGCTCCACCGACACCTCCGGCCCATCCCCCGTCCCGGCCCCCTGACCCGGGCCCCGCACTCACGGCCGGGACTCGCCTCCGCACCCGGCGGCGCTCAGATGTGGCCGCTGACGGTCGTGCCCTCGCCGACGACGCTGTTGATCGTCAGTGTGCCGCCCACCTCGCTGAAGCGCCGCTTCATCGTGTCCATGCCGCGGCCGGTGCGCCCCGGCGGGAAGCCGATGCCGTTGTCGCTGATGGTGAGCCGCAGCCCGCCGGGCCCCGTGGTGAGGGCGATGGAGAGCGTGTGGGCTCCGCTGTGCAGTTCGACGTTGGCCAGCGCTTCCAGCACCACGGCGTAGACGGCGTCGGCCACCGGACCGGTCACCGGGCCGGCGCCTCCGTCTTTGGGCATGGCCCATACCTCGACGGTGATCCCCGTGCGCTCCGACCATTCCGTCAGATAGTCCTCGATCGCCCGCGCCAGACTCCGCTTTCCGCGCATGCGCAACTCTTCGTACAACTCCCCCAACCCTTCTGGGCCGCGCACCGCTCAGGGCCGCGTGATCCCGGCCCCACCGCGTCGCCGCCCATGGGATGGCGGGACGCTACCGGCGCGTGCTTGAAGAGCGGTTGAGAAAAATCGCTCGGAGTGGAGGCGAGACCACCCCGGGAGGCGGATCTGCCGTGAGCCCGCCCTAGGGGTTTATGCCCGAACTCCTTGATGCCACGCTACCCGCAGGTAGGTCGCGGCGCGGCGGCCGAGGCGGCTGACCTTTCCTTTCTCACTACCTGTCGCCGAGTTGCGGCGCGCGGTCATCCACTGAGGCCCGTCACGATCATGCGCCGGCGGTCACTCGCGGCCGGTCTTGTTCAGCCGCGCGAGGTAGTCGTTGTAGGCGTCCAGCTCGGCGTCGCCGGTGCCGCCCTCCTTGGCGGCGCGCGCGTCGGCGCGGCGGTCGGCCCGCGTGGCCGTGCGCTGGTCGTCGCGGTACCACTGGAAGGCGAGGGCGATGAGCACGATGAGAGTGGGGATCTCGCCGAAGGCCCACGCGATGGACCCGCCCGTGCTCTGGTCGGCGACTCCACTGGCGCCCCAGGTGCGGCCGAGCTGGTCGTACCACTCACCGGCGAGCGGGGTGCCCATGTTCATCAGCGCGATGCCGAAGAAGGCGTGGAACGGCATGGTGACGAACAGCAGCAGCAGCCGCCCGACATAGGGCAGCTTGGTCGGCGCCGGATCGACGCCGATGATCACCCAGAAGAACAGGGTGCCGCTGACCAGGAAGTGGACGGTCATCGCGATGTGCCCGAGGTGCTCTTCCATGGCCGCGGCGAACAGCGGGGTGAAGTAGAGGGCGTAGGTGGAGACGACGAACAGAGCCGTGGCGATGGCCGGGTGGCTGACGACCTTGACGAACCTGCTGTGCAGGATGACGGTGATCCACTCGCGCGGGCCCCGGTCGCCGCGGCGGGCGGCGGGCTTGAGCGCTCGCAGGGCCATGGTGACGGGGGCGCCGAGCACCAGGAAGATGGGCACGAGCATCGACAGGATCATGTGCTCGGTCATGTGCACGCTGAACAGCACGGGGGCGTAGCGCGCGATGCCGCTCTGGGTCGCGAGGACGAGCAGCAGCACGCCGACGCCCCAGCTGATCGTGCGGCCGACGGGCCAGTGGTCTCCGCGGCGGGCCAGCCGGACGGCGCCCGCCCCGTACAGACCGGCCAGCAGGGCGGCGATCACCGCGAAGAACAGGTCGAACCACCACAGCGTGGCGAGGTTGGCCACGGAGATCGGCGGCGGGACGAGATAGCCCAGCAGCTCGAAGGCGCGGTCGACGGGCAGGTCGAGCGGCGGCGGGGCGGTGCGCGAGAGCGCGACCGCCAGGCCGACGGCCGCCAGCATGATCATGCCCTCGGCGGCGGCGAGCCGGGTGAAGGCGCCCGGCCGCCCGGCGGTCAGCGCCGACAGCGTGCGGCCGCGATGCCACCGGCCGATCACGCCGAGCGCGGCGAAGGCCGCGATCTTGGCCACGAGGATGAGGCCGTAGGAGCTGGTGAACAGGTCGCCGATCGACGTCAGCCTGCTGAGCGCGCTGAACAGGCCGGACAGGCCCACGCCGATGAAGCACCACAGCGCCATGCGGGAGAAGCGCCGCGCCGCCAGGTCGAGATGGGGGCCGCGCCGCAGGGCGTGCGCGCAGAGCAGCAGGAGCCCGCCCACCCACGGCGCGAGCACCAGCAGGTGCAGGGCGACGCTGGTGGTGGCGAGGCTGTGGTTGGGCGCGGAGGCCGAGTGGCCGGTGAGCGCCGGCGGCAGCAGCGTCACCAGGGACAGGGTGAGCAGGCCGCCGGCGGCGCCGACGGTGATCGCGCCGCGCGAGAACAGCGCGATGGCCGTGCCGAACAGCACGACGAGGGTCAGGGCGATGCCCTGCGGGACCTGGCTGGCGTAGCTGGTCAGCTCGTCGCCGCCGAGGACGTCGCCGATGGGGCTGCCCAGGGTCTCGGAGAGGCTGAAGACCAGGGTGGAGGCGGCGGACGCCGCCCACAGCAGGCCCGCCCACGAGGCGGCCCTGACATACGTCAGGGCGGGCTTGCCGAGCAGGCCCTTGTCGCTCGGGAGCAGCGCGGCGGCCATGAGCAGCAGCCCGACGCCGAGCAGGCCCGCGGTGTCCATGACGAGCTTGGACACCGGCAGCGCCCAGCGGGTGAGGGTGCCCTCGTCGGGCAGGCCGGGGATCACGCGCGGCGTGGCCGCGCCCCCCACGACCATGGCGACGGCCAGCGCGCCGAGCGCTGCGCACGTCCCCGCGACGGCGAGGCGGAGGGTCTTGCTCACGATTTCTTCCGCAGGGTGAGGGCCATGCCGATGCCGATGCCGGCCAGGCCGAAGATGACGATCCACACCCAGGTGGGCATGCCGCCGCCCTGGTCGCCCTGCTGGGAGACCGGGGTGGAGGCGCCGGGCTGCTCGCTCGTGGCGGCCGCCCCATCAGGCGAGGCGGAGGTCGCGGCCGGCTGCGAGGAGGCGGACGGAGCGCCGGCCGGAGAGGACTCGCCGGGCGACGCGCTCGACTCGGAAGCCTGCACCGTGAAGGGGATCTCGCCCTCGACGGGGTGGCCGTCGTCGGAGACCACCCGCCAGGCGATGGTGTACTTCCCGGCGGGCAGCGAACCGGCGACCTTCTGGGTGACCGTCGGACCGTCCAGCTTGGGTTTGCCGTCGTGGTGCTCCTGACCGGCGGAGTCACGGACGAGCACCACGGGGAAGCGCACGGACTCGGTGAACGTGAGCGTCACCTTGTCGAGGCTCTTGACCGTGGCCCCCTTCTCAGGGTTGCTGCTCTTGAGCGCCGTGTGGGCCAGGGCGGGGGCGGCGAAGGCCGTGCCCATGACGACGGCGACCAGGAACGCCATCGCGGCGGCGAGCGGGGAAGTCCTCATAGCACCCTAAGGCTACTCACGTGAGAGCCCGGTCCTCACCGCGCGTCGCCACCTGTGGACAACCGTGGCGCAAGTGTGAAACCGCGGCGCGGCCGGAGAACCGCGGCGCGGCGCCGGACGCCCTTGTCCCGCCCGGGCGGGACAAGGGCGCGGGCCCTTCTGTTCAGAGGCCGGCGCAGGCGAGGGCCCGCTGGTAGGCGGCCACGCTGGCGTCCTCGCGGTCGTCCAGCCGCTCCAGCACCGTGGCCGTCGCCAGCCATCCCTCGGCCGCCTTGCGGGACGCGGGCGAGTGCTCCAGCGACTCCTCCACCGCCAGCAGCTCGACGGTCGCCTCGGCCGCGTCGTTGAGCAGCAGGAGCGCGCTGGCCAGGACGAGGCGCGCCTCGTCGAGCCGCGACCTGGTGCGGTCGTCCAGCAGGTCTCTGCCCCGGCGCGCGTGCTCGGCGGCCTTCGCGGCGTTGCCGAGCACGAGCTCGGCCTTGGCCAGGTAGATCGCCACGATGGCCTGGTCGACGGTGCTCGCGGAGGTGGACGTCAGCTCGCGCTCGGCGCGCAGCAGGATGTCCCGGCAGGCCGCGGCCTCCGAGGGGCGGGTGCGGAGCAGGAGAATGGCGTACTCGAGGCGAAGGCGGGCGAGGTTGCGCGCCTCTCCGGTCTCGGACTGGACGGCGAGCGCGCGCTCGACCAGAGACAGCGCCTCGTCGTTGCGGCCGGTGCGCTGGGCGACGATGGCGGCGTTCCAGCAGGCCGCGACGGTCGAGCGGGGCGTGCCGAGCATCTCGGCGGCGGCCAGCAGCTCCACGGAGAACTGCCGGGCCCGCAGCAGGTCGCCCCGGACGTCGTAGACGCTGAGCAGGGTGGCGCCCAGCTCCACGAGGGCGTCGTTCCAGGTGGGCCTGCCGGGGCCGAGGAGGGCGTCCTCGCCGACCTGCACCGCGGCCGCCAGGTCGCCGCGCTCGCGGTAGCACCGCGTCAGGGCGACCGCGATCGCCACGGACTGGTCGGAGTTGGTCGCGTCGCTGGAGGACTCGCGCAGCCGCAGCAGGACGTTGATCGCCTCGTCGAGGTCGCCGCACGCCTCGCTGGCCAGGGCGTAGCCGTACTCGGCCTGCTGCAGAAGGGAGCGCAGGCCGGTGAGGCTGCCGTCTTCGAGAAGTTCGGCGTAACGCTGCCTGGCCTCTGCGACCTCGCCGTTGTTGAGCGCCAGGCTCGCGTAACCGAGGCGCAGTTCGAGATCTTGCATCTGCTCGGCCGTGACACCGTTGATCAGGTACGTTAGGGAGCATTCGAGCTTGGCGGCCAGCAGTTCCAGAACGGCCGCGGTGGGCGTACGCTTCCCACTCTCGATGAGTGACACATAACTGTCCGACAGTTCCGGATGTGCCAATTGCGCCTGGGAAAGACCGCGCTGGCGGCGGGTCAATCTGATTCGCTGTCCAATAAGATCTTGACCGCTCACCGGCACCCCTTCAAGATGTAAGCCCCGACATGCCCCGACCGACAGGAGTCAGCCATGCGTCGCCGCCGCCTCGCGCTTCTCGCTCTAACCGTTGCTTTTTCGACGGTCTTCAGCTTTACCGGCAATGGTACGGCCCTCATCGCGTCCCCGGCCGTGCAGAACGCCAACCTGGACGCATACTGCTGTTGATTAACCATTCGGTACTTCCTGAACCGCTCACTCGATATTCAGTTCGCACGTAGCGCAAGGAAAAGATCCACTCGGTCCGCCATCGAACCGAGATCACGTCCGGTGAGCTCCTCGACCCGCCGGATGCGATAGCGCACCGTGTTCACGTGCACGTGCAAACGTTCAGCACAGTTGTTCCACGAACCGGCGCACTCCAGGAAGACACCCAGCGTACGGACCAACTCCGACCGGTGCCGCCGATCGTATTCGAACAGCGGCACGAGGATGCGGTCGGAGAAGGACCTACGGACCTCGGCGGGGACGGTGGCGAGCAGCAAGGCGTGCGTATAGATCTCGTCACTTGTCACCACCCCTCCGCCCCGCGCCTCCGCCAGACGCCGTGCATGACCGGCCTCCTCGGCACCGCCCCGGATGCCTGTGGCGCCGGTGACCAGGGCACTGACGCCCATGGCCACCTGCGCTCTCGGCATCCCGGCCGAGAGGGCCGTCACACGTTCCCTCAACGCGTGTACCAATGCTTGCACATGAGCGTGCATTTGCCCATGCACTTGCGGGCGCACTTGCGGATGAGTGTGCATCGATTCGGCAGCGGACCTGACTCGCGGTTCGTCCCGGCTGTCCGGGGCTGAGATCGCGAGCGCCTCGACGACGCGCAGCGGCACCAGGGCCAGGGCTCCGTCCGCCCCTGGAGCGGCGACGACCCGCCGGTCCAGCAGTTCCTCCAGCACCTGACCGCCCAGCGCGGCGGGGTCGGGCCCGTCGGTGGCGCCGGGCCTGACGACGGCGGCCGTCACCACGACGTACGGCTCCTCGGCGCCGATGCCGCAGGTGCGCAGCCGGGCGGCCAGTTCGGGCGCGCTCTCGGCTCCGGCGACCGCCAGCCCGATCAGCTCCTCGGCCAGCCGCCGCTCCACCCTGCGGCCCTCCTCGGTGCGGCCCCGCTGCAGCGCGACGTAGGCCGCGAGCTCGAACCCGGTGTCGGCGTGGTCGGTCAGGTCGGAGCCGAGGACCAGGGCCCACCCGGCCGCCCGGTGCGACCGGTCGACGGCGAACAGCGTGAACGGCCCCTGCGGGGTGCGCACCAGGTGGGGCAGGCGGGCGGCCGACAGGAACTCGCGGGCGAGGCGGGCGGGCAGCTCGCCCTCCAGCCGTCCCGCGACGACGGCGCCGCTCGCCGAGACCACCGCGCCGGTGATGCCGAGCTCCTGGGCGATCATCGCGAACAGCTCGTCCAGATCGGTGCCCTCGGCGATGGTCGCGACGATGCGGCGCCGGCGGCCGAGCGCTCCCCGCAGGTCACCCGCTCCCCCGCCGCCCGCACGCCCCTCGACCGCTTCGACCGCCTCGCTCAGCGTGCGGAAGGAGACCTCGACCGGCACGTCCAGCAGCGGAAGGTCGTACTTTTGGCAGGCTTCGACCAGGTCGCCGGGCACGTGCCCGAGCAGCGCCCGCCCGGCGGCCAGCGCGGCGACCCCCGCCTTGGCCAGGGCCTGGACGAACCGCAGGGAGTCCTCAGGGTCGCGGCGCCACATCAGGCCGGTCAGCACCAGCTCGCCACCGGACAGGTAGCGCCCCGGGTCGGGCAGGTCGGTGATGTGCGCGCCGGTGAACCGCCGGTCCAGATGCCGCGCGTCGGACAGCAGCGTGAGATGGAGGCCGTCCATCGCGATCAGTTCACGTATGCGCACCTACCAAGCTAACCACTCGATTTGGACGAACCTCCAACTCATCGCCCGGCCCGTGCCCGGCGTTTCGCCGCCGCGCCTATTGGACGTCTTGAACTGGGCTGATGTACTGCCGGTGTGACCCAGACCGCACGCGGCCGCAGCCTGGAGCAGGGCGTCGGCGCAGGCGCCGCCCGGCCGGACGGCATGCTCAAGGTGACCGGGGAGTTCGCCTACTCCTCCGATCTGTACCTGGCGGGCATGCTGTGGGGCGCCACGGTGCGCAGCCCGCACCCCTCCGCCTGGATCCGCTCGGTCGACATCGGCCCCGCGCTCGCGATCCCCGGCGTGCACGCCGTGCTCACCCACGAGGACGTCCCCGGCGAGCGCTTCTACGGCCTGGAGCACAAGGACCAGCCGGTGCTGGCCATCGACCAGGTCCGCTACCAGGGAGAACCGGTCGCGGTCGTCGCGGCGGACCACCCTGAGACCGCGCGGCGCGCGGCGGCGGCCGTCGTCGTCGAGTACGAGCCGCGCGAGGCCGTCACCGACCCGCGCCGCGCCCTGTTCGACCCCGGCTGCCCGCATGTCCTGCCCGGCGGCAACCTGGTGCGCCACCAGCCGGTGCGCGTCGGGAGCGTCCCGCCGTCGGCGGACGTCGTCGTCACCGGCGAGTACGAGGTCGGGATGCAGGACCAGGCGTTCCTCGGGCCCGAGTCCGGGATGGCCGTCCCCGCCGAGGACGGCGGCGTCGACCTGTTCGTCGCGACGCAGTGGCTGCACGTCGACCAGGACCAGATCGCCCCCTGCCTCGGCCTGCCCAAGGACAAGGTGCGGCTGACGCTGGCCGGCGTCGGAGGCGCGTTCGGCGCCCGCGAGGACCTGTCCATGCAGATCCACGCGAGCATGCTCGCCCTGCGCACCGGCCGGCCCGTCAAGTTCGTCTACGGCCGGGAGGAGTCGTTCTTCGGCCATGTCCACCGGCATCCCGCCCGCATGCGGTACGAGCACGGCGCCACCCGCGAAGGCAGGCTGGTCTACGTCAAGGCCGAGATAGTGCTGGACGGCGGGGCGTACTGCTCCTCCTCGCTCGCCGTCGTCGGCAACGCGGCCTCGCTCGGCGTCGGGCCGTACGAGGTGCCCAACATCGCGATCGACGCCTACGGCGCGTACACCAACAACCCGCCCTGCGGGGCGATGCGCGGTTTCGGCGCGGTGCAGGCGTGCTACGCCTACGAGTCGCAGATGGACCGGCTCGCCGAGGCGTGCGGGCTCGACCCGGTGGAGATCCGCCTGCGCAACGCCGTCTCGCAGGGGTCGCGGCTGGCGACCGGCCAGGTCATCGACTCCCCGGCCCCGCTCGCCGAGATGCTGCGCGAGCTGGCGGCCATGCCGCTGCCCGGCGGGTCGTGCTCGCCCGACCTGCGGTCACTGCCGGGCGGGGTCGCCCAGACGACGCACGGCGAGGGCGTGCGGCGCGGGGTCGGGTACGGCGTCGGCATCAAGAACATCTGCTTCTCGGAGGGGTTCGACGACTACTCGACGGCCCGCGTCAAGGTCGAGCTGCTCGGCGACGAGCCGCACGTCCTCGTGCACACCGCCGCCGCCGAGGTGGGGCAGGGCCTGGTCACCGTGCAGGCGCAGATCGCCCGCACCGAGCTCGCGGAGTTCGGCGTCCGGCGGGTGACCGTCGCTCCGGCCGACACCTCGGTCGGGTCGGCCGGCTCCAGCTCGGCGTCCCGGCAGTCGTACGTGACCGGCGGCGCGGTAAAGGCGGCGTGCGAGGCCGTGCGCGAGCGCCTCGTCGCGCTGCGCGCCGAGGAACCGGGTCGCACGCTGGAGGAACTGCTGCGCGAGCACGGACCCGTCGAGGAGACCCGGCAGTACCGCCACCGGCCGACCTACCCGATGGATCCGCTCACCGGTCAGGGCGACTCCCACACCCAGCTCGCGTTGTGCGTGCACCGCGCGGTCGTGGACGTGGACGTGGAGCTCGGCCTGGTAAAGGTCGTCGAGCTGGCCGCCGTCCAGGACGTCGGGAGGATCCTCAACCCGCCGGCGCTCGAAGGGCAGATCCACGGGGGCTCCGCGCAGGGGCTGGGGCTGGCGCTCATGGAGGAGATCCAGGTGCGCGACGGGCGCGTGCTGAACCCGTCGTTCACCGACTACCTGATCCCCACCATCCTCGACATGCCGCCCATGAAGCTGTCGATCATGGAGAATCCCGACCCGGCGGCGCCGTACGGCCTGCGCGGCGCGGGCGAACCGCCCACCCTGTCCTCGACCCCGGCCATAGCCGCCGCCGTCCGCGCCGCCACCGGCCTCCCCCTCCCCCGCGTCCCCATCCGCCCCCACGACATAGCCCTCCCCCACTGACTGACCACCCCGGTGGCCGCCGGTTCCCGGCCCGGTCGGGGGTGGGTCAGGTTATGTCGCCGCGTTCGCAGGCCACGCCGTCGTGGTCGCCGTCGACGTACCACTCGTACTCGGGGTGGACGCCCTTGGTGTAGGGGCCGTAGTTGGCCGCGTGGGCCTGCTTGCAACTGGGGAAGCGGGGGTCGGGGGTGCGGCCGGAGTCGCGTGCGGAGACGCCGGTGGCGCGGGCACTCGGAACGCCCGCCCCCAGACTCGCCGGTGCGGTTCGAGTGCCGGCGCCGGGAGTCTGCGTCGCGGACGGAGGGACGAGGGGCACGGAGCCCGGCTGCGAGGCGGAGGCGCTGGACGCCGGCGCCGTGGGTCCGCCGGCCGGTCCGGAGCCGGGCGGGCAGGTGGCGGAGCCGCCGAGCACTCCGGAGCCCTGGTCGCCGATCGTTCCGCCCGTGCCCAGGTCAGGCGTGGCGCCGCCCGTGCCCGGATTGCCGGTGGTGCCGCTGCCCGGGTTGCCCGTGGTACCCGTGCCAGGGTCGCCCGTCGGGCCCGTGCCGGGATTGCTGGGATTGCCGGTGCCGGGGTTGCCCGGGTTGCCGGTCGTGCCGGTGCCGGGTGGTGGGGTGGACGGGCAGTCGGCGCCGGGGGTGGGGACCGACGGGGTGGGAACGGCGGTGCCGGGGACCGCGCCGGAGGTGCCGAGGAGGCGGGACACGAGCGCGTCCGCGGTCTCCTTGGACAGCCCCGCGATGCTCAGGCTGTCCTCGGTCATGGGCTGGGCCACCCGCGGAGCGGTGACGACCTTGTCGTCCACCACGACGGCGAGCTGCTGCTTGAGGGTGTCCTCGATGAGGGCGGCGAGCCGGTAGCGGCTGTCGGGCGCCGTCACGATGCGCACGGAGTAGGTGCCGTCCCGATCGGGGACGCTGGTGACCTTGATCACTGACGTGACGGTGACGCCCCGGCCGACCTGGTAACACGTGGTCCCCGCGTCGTCGAGCACCGCCTCCGCGCCGGGACACGGAGCGGCGCGCACCCCCGTGACGGGGGCGAAATGGATGGGCGTGGCGAGCCGGCTCGGCGGGTCGGCGCCGAGCGGCAGGTCCGGCTGCCGTGTCATCAGCACGGCGATCGTGCCGAGGACGCCGGTGACGACGATCGCCACGAACAGCCCGGCGATCAGCGCGATGGTGGTGGCGCGCCCGGCCCGCGCGGGCCCGGGCGGCGGACCGCCGGGCGTGGACGGTCCTCCGGGTCCAGGGGGCGGGCCTCCGGAGCCCGGCGGCGGGGGCGGATCGCCATCGCCGGCGGGCGGCAGCCCGTCCTCGGCCGATGGCGCATCGGTGAACAGCGACCGCTCAGGGCCCTCGGGCTCCTCCGGATCGTCCATCGCGAGCCGGGACTCGACGGTGACCCGCAGCTCATCTGCGGGGTCGGCCGGAGGCGGATCGGCGAGACCCGGCAGCACGCCGGCCGGATCACCGTGATCGCCGGCCGCCGGACGGTTACGCATCCTCACCCCTTTGACATCACCCCGCTCTCAAGGACGGGGGGCCGCCCTTGATGTTCGGCGTCTGACATCGCTCGGCCGAGCCTATCGAGGCTCGCGCGTACGAGCTAACCGCGCAGGATGAGCATCGAGGAGAGGGTCCTACGCTGAAGATAACCTGACAATTCGCCCGTGCGCCTGGATCACTCCGGTATCCCGGCGGCCCGGGACCCCGATGGCCGTCGACGGCCGGCGGCGGCGGGCAGGCGGGCCCGGGTGAGCCGGAGGCGCTCCTGGGCAGTGCTTTCCCAATCACAACACGCGGGCCGGTCACGGCGTACCGGCGTCACAGGGGCCGGTCGGCGAACGCGAACAGGAAACCCCCCACGGCAGCCGGACGCGGCACGAGGAAGCCGGTCACGGAAGACGGAGAGGGCGATCCGCCCGCCCCGGGTCCAAGGAGGATCTCATGAAGGTCGGAATACCCCGAGAGGTGAAGGACCACGAGCACCGCGTCGCCCTCACCCCCGCGGGGGCCAACGAACTGGTCCGCCACGGCCACCTGGTCTTCATCGAGAGGGGCGCGGGCGCGGGCTCCTCGATCCCGGACGAGGACTTCAGGGCGGCGGGCGCGGAGATCCTCGACTCGGCCGAGGAGGTCTGGCGGGAAGGCGACATGATCCTCAAGGTCAAGGAGCCCATCGCCTCGGAGTACCCCCTGATGCGTCAGGGCCAGGTCCTGTTCACCTACCTTCACCTGGCGGCGTCCCGGAAGCTCACGCTGGCGATACTCGAGTCCGGCGTCACCGCGATCGCCTACGAGACCGTGCAGACGGCGAACGGCGCACTGCCGCTGCTCGCGCCCATGTCGGAGGTCGCGGGACGTCTCGCGCCACAGGTCGGCGCGTACCACCTGATGCGGCAGGGCGGCGGCAGGGGCGTGCTCATGGGCGGGGTCCCCGGGGTCTATCCCGCCAAGGTGGTGGTGCTGGGCGCCGGGGTCACCGGCATGAACGCCGCGACGATCGCGCTCGGGATGCAGGCGGAGGTCCTGCTCCTGGACAAGAACATCGACCGGCTCCGTCAGGCCGACACCATCTACCGGGGGCACCTGCAGACCGTCGCCTCCAACACCTACGAGATCGAGCGCGCCGTCCTGGACGCCGACCTGGTGATCGGCGCGGTGCTGGTCCCGGGGGCCAAGGCGCCCAAGCTGGTGACCAACGAGATGGTGGCGCGGATGAAGGAGGGGTCGGTGCTGGTCGACATCTCGATCGACCAGGGCGGGGCGTTCGAGGACTCCCGGCCGACCACCCACGCCCATCCGACCTACCGGGTGCACGACTCGGTGTTCTACTGCGTGGCCAACATGCCGGGGGCCGTGCCGCACACCTCGACGTACGCGCTGACCAACGTCACCATCCCCTACGCCCTGGCGATCGCCGACAAGGGCTGGCGGGAGGCGCTGCGGGACGACCCGGCGCTGGCGCTCGGGCTCAACGCCCACGCGGGCATCCTCACCAGCCGGCCGGTGGGCGAGGCCCACGCGCTGGAAGCCGTGGACCCCGAGAACGTCCTGGAGTGACCGCACCCCTGGGCGGGCGCGCGGGCCTACGGCGTGGGGCCGTACGGCGCGCGGCCGCCCGGGGGACGGAACGGACGGTCAGGAACTGGGCGTGGCGCTCGGCATGGGAGCGTCCGAGGCGGTCGGGGCCGCCGAACCGCTCGGTGCCGGGGACGGGGAGGTGGTGGGCAGCGGGTTGTCCGCGGCGAGCGCGGAGGTGCTGCCTTGGCCGGTGCAGGTGGCGCCGTACTCGGGCGTCGTGCTCGGGTTCTGCTTGTACTTGGTGATGTACTTGGGCAGACGGGGGTCGTCGGCGCCCTTGAGCGTGAGCTGGTGGTTCCAGGAGCTGACCACCACCGGCGCCTGCAGGCCCGGGTAGGGGCTGAGCAGGATGTAGTCGGAGGTGACGAGCGCCTTGAGCTTGTCCACCTCCGCCTTGGGCAGGTCGGGCCGGTAGGTGATCCAGACCGAGCCGTGCTCCATGGAGTGCACGCCGTTCTCGGCGTTGATCGGCGCGTCGTAGGGCCCGCACTGCTGCCACTGCGGGTTGTGCTCACCGCCGACCGGCGGGTTCTCCTTGTAGTTGACCTTGATCGAGGTGTGCTGCGAGCCCTTGTAGGAGAAGGTCTTGACCCCCTCCAGCGAGGTGGCCGCGTTCTCCTTGATGACGTAGAAGCCGACCAGGCCGACCACGAGGACGATGACGAAGGCGCCGACACCCCACATGAGCATCGCCGTGCGCCGTTCCTTGCGCTTCTGCGCGGCGCGCAGCTGGGCGAGATGCTCCCGCCGTGCCTGCGTCCTCTCCTTGCCCATCGTGTCTCCTCCAACGGCTGTTCAGGACGTGTGTGTTCAAGCTGCCGATACTTATGTGGAGGATAGTGGGTAGGTAATAACGTTTGCGTTCAACGCCCAGGACGATCACTATTCTTGGCTGGCTATGGTCAACTCTCGCTTCCGCACGGTCCTCGTCGCGCTGATCTCGTGCGCGGTGACGGCCGTCGTCATGTTCCTGCTCCTGGGGCGCTCGGCGCCGCCGGGTGACGCCTCCCCCGAGGCCGGTTTCGCGCGTGACATGGCGGTTCACCACGCGCAGGCGGTCGAGATGAGCTTCGCCGTGCGGGAGGTCAGCACCGATCCCGGCATCCGCGGCCTGTCCTACGACATCATCACGACCCAGACGGCCCAGCGTGGAATTTTCATGGGATGGCTGCAGCAGTGGGGCCTGAATCAGGCGGGCTCCCAGCCCGCGATGGCGTGGATGGCGGGACACGGGCACGGCGGCTCGGCCACCGGTGCGCCCACGGGCGCGGACGGCGCCGCGGCGATGCCCGGCATGGCGACCCCCGACGAGCTGAAGCGCCTGAAGGACGCCAAGGGCGAGGACGCGGAGATCCTCTTCCTCCAGCTCATGATCCGCCACCACCGGGGCGGAGTGGACATGGCCAAGGCGGTGCTCAAGCTGTCCAGCCGCGACGAGGTGCGCGCGATGGCGCAGAACATCGTGGACACCCAGGACAGCGAGATCGCCTACATGACCGAACTCCTCACCGCCCGCAACGCCAAGCCCTGACCCCACGCCGTGCCCTGAGCCCGCCGAGCGCAGCGAGGCAAAAAAACACTGCTCTATCGCAGTTCCTCGGCGATGGCGGCGGCGAAGGCGTCGACGTCGGCCTCGGTGGTGTCGAAGGCGGTCATCCAGCGGACCTCTCCGGTGGCCTCGTTCCAGGTGTAGAAGCGGAAACGCTTGCGCACCCGGTCGGCGACCTCGCGGGGCAGGACGGCGAAGACGGCGTTGGCCTCCACGGCCCGGGTCACGGTGACCCCGGGGAGGTCTCGCACCGCGGCGGCCAGGCGCGCGGCCATGGCGTTGGCGTTGCGGGCGTTGCGCAGCCACAGGTCTCCGGCGAGCAGGGCCTCGAACTGCGCCGACACGAAGCGCATCTTGGAGGCGAGCTGCATCGAGCTCTTGCGCAGGTAGATCAGCCCGCGGACGGCCGCCGGGTTCAGCACGACGATGACCTCGCCGAACATCAGCCCGCCCTTGGTGCCGCCGAAGGACAGCACGTCCACCCCGGCGTCCGTGGTGAGCGCCCGCAGCGGCACGTCCAGCGCGGCCGCGGCGTTGATCAGGCGTGATCCGTCCAGGTGCAGCAGCAGGCCGAGCTCGCGGCAGTGCGCCGAGAGCGCGGAGATCTGTTCGGGGGTGTAGACGGTGCCGAGCTCGGTGCTCTCGGTGATCGTCACGACCCTGGGCTGGGCGCGGTGCTCGTCCCCGAAGCCCCACGCCTGGCGGTCGACCAGCTCGGGGGTGAGCTTGCCGTCGGGCGTGGGGACGGTGAGCAGCTTGAGCCCGGCCATCTTCTCGGGCGCGCCGCCCTCGTCGGTGTTGACGTGGGCGCTCTCGGCGCAGATGACGGCCTCCCAGGGCGCGGTCATCGCCCGCAAGCCGACGACGTTGGCGCCGGTGCCGTTGAACACCGGCCACGCCTGGGCGTCCGGCCCGAAGTGCCGCTGGAAGATCTGCTGGAGCGCCTCGGTGTAGACGTCCTCGCCGTAGGCGATCTGGTGGCCGCCGTTGGCGGTGGCGATCGCCTGGAGGACCTCCGGGTGGACGCCCGCGTAGTTGTCGCTGGCGAACGTCCTGACCTCGGGGTCGTGGCGCCGCCGCGCCCCGGCCGGGTGCTCCTGCGCCCGCCCGGGGCCGTGCTCGTGTGCGGCGGTCACGTCGTCAGGTCCAGCCGGACGCCGTTGACCTCGCCCGCCGGTCGGTCCCACAGCCCGGCGACGGCGGCGGCCAGGTCGTCGACGTCGGTGAAGCCGGGGAACTTCCTGTGGGGGCTCGCCTCGCGCATGCCGTCGTGGACCAGTGCCTTGACCACCAGGATGGTGGCGGCGCTGTGGGTGTCGCGCAGCGCGTCGGCCATGGCGAGCGTCCAGGCCTCCGCGGCCGCCTTGGCCGCCGCGTAGGCGGCGCCGCCCTGGGTGGGCGCCTGGGCGGCCTTGGCGGACACGATGGCGAAGCGTCCATCGTCGCTCGCGCGCAGCAGCGGCTCGAAGGCCAGCGTGACGTTCTGCAGGGTGCGGATGAGCAGCTCGTGCAGGGCGTCCCAGTCGGCGAGGTCGGTGTCGGCGAAGGTCTTGGACCCCCGCCAGCCGCCGACGAGGTGGACGACCCCGTCGACCCGGCCGTGCTCGCGCCGGATGTCACCCGCCACCTCGCGGACGGCGTCGCCGTCGGTGAGGTCGACCGCGCGCACCCCGTCGGAGGCGTGCCTGGCCAGGCCGATGACGGTGTCGCCGCGCGCGGCGAGCCGCGCCGTGACGGCCCGGCCGCTCGGCCCGCCGGCCCCGGCGACGACCACGACCCTGCTCGCCGCCCGGCCCTCGTCGCTACGGCTCACGCGCGGATTCCCTTCGTCGCCTCGATGACTCCGGAAAGCTTACGACGCAGGGCCTCGTAGAACATGCTCAGGGGGAACTCGTCGGGCAGCACCGCGTCGACCACGGCCTTCGGGAAGCCCTCGACCGGCAGGGCGTCGGCGCCGCGGTGCCACACCGACGCCGGGTGCGGGGCGACGTAGGCGGCGACGAGCTGGTGCGCGGCCAGCCAGTGGGCCAGCTTCGAGCGGTCGATGCCGTCGCGGTAGAGCTTCTCGACCTGGCCGCGCAGGTCGGCGACACAGCCGGCGACGCGGTCCCAGTCGATGGAGAGCCGGTTGTCGGTCCAGCGGACGACGTCGTTGCGGTGCAGGTAGGCGAACAGCAGCTGGCCGCCGAGTCCGTCGTAGTTGCGCACCCGCTCGCCGGTGATCGGGAAGCGGAACAGCCGGTCGAACAGGATCGCGTACTGCACGTACCGGGCGTGCGGCACGCCCCGTTCCTCCAGGGCGACGGCCTCGCCGAACGCGGTGAGGTCGCAGCGCAGCTCTTCCAGCGAGTACAGCCAGTACGGCATGCGCTGCTTGATCATGAACGGGTCGAAGGGCAGGTCGCCGTGGCTGTGGGTACGGTCGTGCACGAGGTCCCAGAGCACGAAGGTGTCCTGGGCGAGCTCCTGGCTGTCCAGCAGCCGGGCGGCGTCCGGCGGAAGGGCCAGCTTGAGGGTCTCGGCGGCGGCGCGGCTGACGCTGCGGAACCGGGCGGCCTCGCGGTCGCAGAAGATGGCGCCCCAGGTGAACCGCGGCGGGGTCTCGCGGACCGCGACGGTCTCGGGGAACAGCACCGCGCTGTTGGTGTCGTAGCCGGCGGTGAAGTCGACGAAGCTGATCGGCACGAACATGGGGTTGTCGTACTGCTCGCGCTCCAGCGCGGCGAGCCAGTCGGGCCACACCGTACGGATCCAGACGGCCTCCAGGTTGCGGGCCGGGTTGCCGTTCTGGGTGTACATCGGGAAGACGACCAGGTGCTCCAGTCCGTCGACCCGCTGGGTGTCGGGGTGGAAGGCGTCGAGCGAGTCGAGGAAGTCGGGCACGCCGAATCCGGACGCCTGCCATTCGCGCAGGTCGGCGAGGACGGCGGCGAGGTAGTCCCGGTCGTGGGGGAAGCGCGGGGCGAGCTTCTCCACTCCGGCGGCGACGCGGTCGACGATGGGCGAGGCGGCCGCGGCGTCGGCCACCGAGCCGTCCTTGGCGGTGAGGGGGCGCAGTTCCTCGATGGCGGCCTTCAGCGCGGCGAAGTCGGGGTCGGCCGCGTCCGTGCCGCCGGCGCCGGCCGGGACGCGCGCGGCCCAGGTGACGACGTTGGCCCACAGCCGGGAGTGCCGCAGGTCGTCGATGGAGTCGTCGCCGAACAGGTCGGAGTCGGCGAAGACGACCACCCTGCCCTCCCCGTGCCGCAGGGCCACGGCGAGGGCCCGTCCGGCCGGGTCGGCGGAGGGGGAGGTCTGGAACAGGACGGTCGCGTCCGCGGGCGGGGTGAGCACGCCGGCGCGGTAGAAGCACGCCTCGCGGGCGCCGGCGGTCAGGTCCTCCCCCGCGCCGGGCGCGGGAACGCCGAGCACCCAGGTGGCCACGCCGTTGTAGGAGTTGCCCGGGTCCTGGACGGTGGCGTGCTCGACGCCGACGCCGAACCGGGCCAGCAGGTCGGCGAGGTTGTTGCCGTACTTCTCCTGCTCGCACTCGGCGAGCACGACGAGGCCGCCGCCCGCGGAGACGTACCGCTCGATGGCGTCGATCTCCTCGGCGGGGAAGGCGGGGCTGCCGAGGCCGGTGGTGCGCTCCCAGCGGTCGGCGGAGGGGTGGGCGACGACGAAGACGTCGTGGGCGTTCAGCACGGCCGGGGTGACCGGGCCCTCGATGTGCGCCGTGACGGTGTGGCCGAGGCCGCGCAGCACCTGCGCGGCGCGGGCGTAGCTGTTGTCGTCGGGGTGCGCCGGGTTGATCGCCTCGGCGACCTCGCGGCGGATCGTCCAGGACTCGCTGTGCGCCTCGTCGAACAGCACCCGCGGAAAGGCCCTCATACCGCCCCATCCCTCCGTCAGTTAAATATCTTCCGTTTATGTCCGCTTATGTACGGAAAATATACATGCACGACGCCGAGCAGCGGGAAACCATCACGCCCGCCCCTCGGCGGCGGCCCGGCCGGAGGACGAACGGTCCCCTCGCCCGGCCGTCTCCCCAGGCGCTCCAGGGCCGGCCGAGATCGACAACTGCTGTCGCAGATCGTTCAACGATCGATTGCAAGTCCATGACGGCGGCCGGATCGGCCTTGTACGAGGCAGCCCGCGCTGAGACGCTTGACTCAACCGGGCCCGGAACAGGAGGCGGAGATGCCCCGCCTGCACCACCTCGTCGCGGGGCTGAGCGCCTTGACAGCGCTCGCCCTCCCCATGCACCCTCATCCCACCGGCTCCACCGACCGCGTCACGCCTGGAACGGTCCGGGTGGAGGCGAAGGCGCACATAACCATCAACCTGCTCGACGACCGGGGAGTCATCCAGCAGGTCGTCCGCGAGTACGACACGCCGGTCGGCATCGGCAGCGGGTTCACCGTCTCACCCGACGGGGTCGTGGTCACCGCCACCGGGGTCGTGCGGCCGAGCAAGGACCCCACCATCTACGCCGCCAACCGGGTCTTCGCCGAATACTTCAAGGTCAAGATCCCGGCCGACTTCTCGCGGCACAAGCTGAAGAACCCCGAGCTCAACGCCCGCCTGCAGGCCTGCTACCCGCCGCACCGCGAGAACTCCAACTGCATCGCCACCTCCACGCCCAAGATCACGGTATTCCCGTACGCCGACCCGCCCGTGCCCGAGGGGTATCCCGCCGAGCTGCTGCGCACCGGCAACTCTCCCGGGTCGCCCGCGGTGCTCAAGCTGACCAAGGGCGGCGAGGACGGCACGCTGCCGACGGTGCCGCTCGGCACGACGCTGGGCAGCGGCATCGAGTCGGTGGACACCATCGGCCTGCCGAGCCGGCCGAGCGCCAAGGCCCCGCCGAAGATCGAGACGGCGCACCTCGACCCGCCCGGCGGACGCACGTTCAAGCCCGCCGAGCGGACCAAGCTCAAGACGTTCCTGCGCCAGGACGGCGACGGCGGGGCCGTGATCGACGACGGCAAGAGCGAGGTCATCGGCCTGATCACCGGCACCGGCGACGCGGCGACGCTCACCCCGGTGGACGACATCCGCGCCGCGCTGGTGGCCGCCGACGTGACGGCGCGGCGCGGCCCGGTGGACGTGGTGTACGAGACCGCTCTCGCGCCGTACCACAACAAGTTCTACGCCAACGCGATCCCCGTCCTTGAGCAGGTGCTGCGGCTGCGTCCCGACCACGCGGTCGCCCAGGACCACCTGCGCGTGGCCCGCGCCAACCGCGGGGGCACGCCGTCGGCGGGGACGGCCAAGAGCCCCGCGGCCGTCGCGGGCAAGGCCACCGGCTCGCCGCTGCTGCTGCCGGTGTCCGCCGGCATCGTGGCCCTGGCCGCCGCGGCCGCCGTCGCGGTGCCGCTGCTGGCGCGGCGGCGACGCCGTCGCGCGGACGCCGGCCTCGCGGCCGATGGAATGCCCGAGTCGTTCCCCGCGCTCTCGGCGTTCTCGGGCGCGCCGGCGGATCCGGCGGGCTCGTTCGGCTCGCTCGCACCGGCGGGCCCGGGCGGCTCCGGAAACGCCGGGGTCTCCGCCCGGCCGCCGCACGGCACCCAGACGATGGATCCTCCGCACCCGCCCGACGGGTCGGTCCCGCCGTACCTGAGGTCGCCGGCCCGCGGGCCCAGCACGGGACCATCGGCGACGCCGGTCGCCGTGCCCGGCGGCACGGGCGGCATCAGCAGCAGGCCCGCCGGCGATCCCGACGCCCCAGGGCCTCGCGGGCCCGCGTCCGGCGCGGCCTCCGCCGGCGCCCACGCCCCCGGCGGACCCGCGGAGGCCGGCGGCGGCCCCGGCTCCAACCCCTCCGGCGGCGCGCTGGTGCGCTTCTGCACGCAGTGCGGCATGCGCCTGGGCAAGGCGCACCGCTTCTGCGGCTTCTGCGGGAGCCCGGTGGACCAATGAGCGAGCCGGGCTTCTCGATGCCGCCGCTGATCGGCGCGCAGGTGGCCGACTACGTCGTCGAGGCGGTCGTCGGGCGCGGCGGCATGGCCACCGTCTACCGCGCGCGCGACCGCCGCCTCGGCCGCGCGGTGGCGCTCAAGGTGCTGGCCCCGCAGCTCTCGGCGGACCAGCGCTTCCGCGACCGGTTCGTGCGCGAGTCGCGCGTGGTCGCGGCCGTCGACCACCCCAACATCATCCCGATCTACGAGGCCGGCGAGAGCGGCGACCTGCTGTTCATCGCCATGCGGTACGTCGACGGCGCCGACCTGCGCAAGCTCATCCAGGGCAGCGGCCCGCTGCCCATCGCCCGCGCCTACCGCCTGTTCTCCCAGATCGCCTCGGCGCTGGACGCCGCCCACCAGCACGGCCTGGTGCACCGCGACGTGAAGCCGGCCAACATCCTGGTCGCCGACGGCTCCGACCGCGACCCCGAGCACGTGTACCTGACCGACTTCGGGCTGACCAAGAGCACCTTCTCCGAGGCCGGGCTGACCAGCCACGGCCACTTCATGGGCACCCCGCGCTACGTGGCGCCCGAGCAGATCCGCGGGCTGCCCGTGGACGGCCGCAGCGACCTGTACGCGTTCGCCTGCGTCGTGTACGAGGCGCTCACCGGGCTGCCGCCGTTCCAGCGGGACACCGAGCTGGCCCTGCTCTACGCGCACGTCTCGCACGACCCGCCGCCGCTGACGCCGTACCGGCCGGACCTGCCGCACTCGGTCAACGAGGTGATGGGCCGTGCCCTCGCCAAGTCGCCGGCCGAGCGGTACGTCACCTGCCGCCAGTTCGTCGCCGCCCTGCGCGACGCGATCAGCTCCGACGACCAGCCCACCGGCGTGCAGCAGGCGGGGTCGCGGCAGGGCCCCGCCGAGGGGGCGACCGCCGTTCCGTCGTACCCGCCGCCCGCCGAGCACGCCGCCGCCATGGAGGCGGCGGAGCCGACCGCCGCCGTGCGATCGTTCACGGCGTGGCAGGCGTCCTCCGGGCACGCGTCCCTCGGGCCGGTCACCCGGCCGCCGGGCGCGGCCGGCGGCGCGCGTCCCGCCGTGCCCGCCCGCGGGCGGCGCCGGTGGATGGGCGCGATCATCGGCGCGGGCGCGGCACTGGTCGCGGTCGCGGTCGCCGCCGCTCTGCTGCTCAGCCAGACGACGGCATCGGTGGGCGCCAAGCGCTACCTCGGGAGCACGGCGGTGCCGATGTCCTTCGAGTACCCGGGCGGGTGGGAGGCACGCACGCACGCCGACGAGTACGCCGTCGTCTCGCCGGCGGCCGCGGAGTTCGACACGCTGTTCTCGGTGCCCATCGCCTCGGACTGGACGGCGGTCAACGCCCTGCTCACCGCCCACCCCGAGCGGGCGATGGGCCTGTTCGCCGAGGTGAACGACACCATCACCACCTCCGACCCGCCTGAGACCCTCAAGCGCAGCCTCAGCTTCGTGCTGCCGGGCCCCGCGGACTTCGCCTCGGCGCTCACCACGGACACGGTGGCGGGGAAACCGGCCTTCCGCCTGACCGGGGTGGTGAACGACCCCGCCCAGCAGGGCCGCCTCGACCTGATCGTCTACATCGTCGGCCGAGGTCAGGGGCAGCCGGTCGGCCTGCTGGCCTTCTTCTGCCCGCCCGGCGGATGCGACCAGTCCGTCATCGACCGCATCCTCGCCAGCGTCACCTTCACCTCTTAGCGCTGCGACCGGAAACGATCACCGGGGCCGTGGAAGGCTCGTCGCCGTTGGCCGTGGAGGGCTAGTCGCCGTCGCTCAGGCGCGCAGCCACTCCCGGGCCCCCGCGAGTATCTCAGGTGGCGTCGTACGGTCGACGTCGGCGATCAGGTCGGCGATGGTGACCGCCCGTAGCGACTCCCGCCAGGCGCGGTCGGCGGAATCCATCGTGCGGGCGATCGGGCAGGGAGTGTCACACCGCTCCGGCGGCACGGCCATCGGGCCCCGCTGACGCACTTCCGTACACCGGAACGCCGGCTGGACGCCGTCGATCGCCTCTACCACGTCCAGCACCGTGATCTCATTCGCGGCCCGAGTCAGCACATAGCCGCCGGACTGGCCCAGGGTCGAGCGCACAAGGCCTGCGCGGGACAACAGTTGCAGCTGTTTGGCCAGATAGCTCTGCGAGACGTCGTGCAGCTCGGCGAGCTTGGCCGCCGTCACCGGCGCGCCCGCCCCACTGAGCGCGACGCAGCAGTGCAAGCCCCACTCGACCCCGCCTGACATCTTCATTCGCCCAGCCTACTTGACTCGGACAACTCTTGTCCGAATAGAATCCCGGACAAGAGTTATCCGAATTCGGGAGTGGGACATGCGCATCCACGCCCGAACCTGAAGGAGAGATCATGACCACCCACGTGCACGCCGGTGAGCCCCGCCTCGACCTGCGGACGGCCGCCCCGAAGGCCGCCAAGGCGCTCTACGCCGCGGACCAGGCCATTCTCACCTCGCCACTCGATCCGACCATCCGCGAGCTGGTCAAGCTGCGTACGTCGCAGATCAACCACTGCGTGCACTGCATCGACCTGCACAGCCACGATGCGTTGGAGCAGGGCGAATCGCTGAACCGCATCATCCAGCTGTCCGCGTGGCGCGAATCGGCGCTGTTCACCCCGGCGGAGCGGGCGGCGCTGGAGTACACCGAGGCCGCGACGACGCTGACCCCGCACGGCGTCGGCGACGAGGTCTGGGCCGGCGTCCGCGACCTCATGACCGACGAGGAACTCGGCGCGCTGGTCGTCCAGGTGGCTCTGATGAACGCCTTCAACCGGCTCGGTGTCCCGCTGCAGATGCCGGCGCGGCCTCGCGATTGACGATCTAGGGGAGGGTCTGTCGCGCCGCGCCCGTCTCTAGCGCCGGCGACCGGCGTCCGGGGCGGGGGTGAGGTGGGCGTCGGTCCAGGCGTGGGCGCCGGTGAGGACGCAGCGGTGGACGGCTCTGGCGACGCGGGCGCCCCAGGTGGATCTCGGGCCGCCGAACGGTTCCTCCGGGCCGCCGGTCCTGGCCGCGACGCACACCGCGTCCGAGGCGGTGCCCGTGCAGGCGTACCCGGCCTCGGCCAGCGCCTGGGCCTTGGCCTCGGTCACCGTCATCACGGCGTTGACCAGGGCGGCGTCGCTCATCGCCACCGGGACGGCCACGATGATGTTGATCGTCCCCGGCGCCGGGAACACCGGCCGCGGCACGAGGCCATGGCCGAGACGATCTCCCCCGGGTCCCCCGGGTTCTCGGGGTTCACCCTGTTCCGGCTGCTCCCGGCCCTGCCGGCTCTCCCGGCCACCCTGGCCCTCCGCCGATCGCCGGGGCTCCGGGAGCTCGCGGAGGTCATGGAGCCCGCGGAGCTCGCGGAGCTCGGGGTCGGGGACGCCTTCGGGGGAGGCGGCCCAGGTGGGCACGCGCAGGCCCACGGTGGCCACCGCGTCCACTCCCCCGTCGTGCGCCCGGGTGTAGCGGTCGACGGACGCCGCGGTCAGCATGCCGACCCCAGGCCCGGGCGGCGCCAGTTCGAGCAGGTGCTCGACCGGGTCCATCCGCGAGTACCCGGCGACGACCTGGGCGTTCAGCACCCATTCCACCGGGCCGATGCCGCCGCCGAGCATGGCGGAGGAGATCGCCCGCCACCCGGGGCCGAGCTCCCAGAGCAGCGCGGCCAGGCGTGCGCCGTCCTCGCGCCGATGGCTCAGCGACAGCATGCGTTCTCCTCACGACAGGTGCCGGAAGCGTACAGACCGGAAGCCGCCCGGCGCACCGTCCGCTCAGGACGGGCGGACCAGGTTCACCAGGGGGCGGCCGTCCTCGCCGCGGTCGACGCGGACATGGACGCCGAAGGTGCGGGCGAGCAACGGCTCGGTGAGCACCCGCGCGACCGGCCCGGAGGCGACGGCCCTGCCGCCGGCGATCAGCAGGACCGTGTCGGCGTACTGTCCTGCCACGCTGAGGTCGTGGACGGTCGTCACGATGGTCAGCCCGTCGGCCAGGCGCAACCGGTCGACCAGTTCCAGCACCTGCTGCTGGTGGCCGAGGTCGAGGGCGGTCGTCGGCTCGTCGAGCAGCAGCACGGGCGCCTGCTGGACGAGCGCCCGGGCGAGGACGACGCGTTGGCGTTCGCCGCCGGACAGGTGGGTGAGCGGCCGGCCCGCGAGGGCGGTCAGGTCCAGGCGTTCGAGCACCGACTCGGTGACCTCGCGGTCGCGCCTGCCGTCCCGGCCCAGGTAGGAGATGTAGGGGGTGCGTCCCAGCAGGGCGTACTCCATCACGGTCAGGCCGGGCGGCAGCAGGGGGTTCTGCGGGGCGTAGGCCATCAGCCGCGCCCGTTGCCGCGGTTTGAGCGCGCGCGCCGGCCGGCCGTCCACCAGCACCTCTCCCCGGGCCTCCAGCAGGCCCATCATGGCCCGCAGGAGGGTGGACTTGCCCGCGCCGTTCGGCCCGATCACCGCCAGCCACTCGCCGGCGCGCGCCGACAGCCCCACCTCCGAGAGCACCTGCCGCCCGCCGAGGGACACCGACAGCCCGCTGACCTCGACCGAGCTCATGCCTCCACCGTCCTTGTGGCGCGGAGCACGCCGACGAAGAACGGGGCGCCGATGAAGGCGGTGACCACTCCGATGGGCAGTTCCGCCGGGGCGAGGAGGGTGCGGGCGACCAGGTCGGCCAGCACCAGGAACGCCGCCCCGGCGAGCAGCGAGATCGGCAGCACCACCCGGTAGGACCCGCCAGCGAGGCGCCGCACGACGTGCGGCACGACGATGCCGACGAACCCGATCAGCCCGCTGACCGCCACCGCCGACGCCGTGGCGAGCGACGCCGCGCACAGGACCACGAACCGGACGCGGGCGGCGTTCACCCCGAGGCTCGCCGCCTCGTCGTCCCCGACCGACAGCACGTCGAGCAGCCGGCCGTGCGCGATCAGGACGGCCGACGACACCACGGCGTAGGGGGCGATGAGCCACACCTGCGACCAGTCGCCGCCGATGCCGCCGAGGATCCACGAGTAGATGCGCTGGAGCTGGTCGACCTTGATCTGCTGCACGAACGCCTGCAGGGCGGACAGGAACGAGGCCACCGCGACCCCGGCGAGCACCAGGGTCGCGGTGCCGCCGCCCCGGGCGGCGGTGTTGCCGAGCGCGTACGCCAGCAGCACGCCGCCGATCGCCCCGCCGAAGGCGGCGAGCGGCACCAGCGCGTCGGCGTGCACCAGGACGATCATCAAGGTGGCGGTGAACCCGGCCCCGGCGGCGGCGCCGAGCAGGTACGGGTCGGCGAGCGGGTTGCGGAACACGCCCTGGTATCCGGCGCCCGCCAGCGCCAGCAGCCCCCCGACGACCGCCGCGAGCACGACGCGGGGCATCCGGAGCTGGACGAGCAGCCCGCGCTCCACCGGGGACAGCCCGGAGTGGACCGACACGAACGGCACCCGGTCCAGCAGTTCGAGCACGACGCCCCTGAGCGGCAGCCCGGCCGCGCCGATCATCAGGCCGGCCAGGACGCACGCCGCGAGCACCGCCACCGCGATGACCGGCACCACCGGGCGCATCCGGGCGGCGGACGCGGCGGGCGCGGGTGGTTCCATGCCGGTGCCGGTCATCGTTCTGGCAGGTGCTCCGGGGCCGGGCCTGGTCAGCCCGCCGCCTTCCTGACCGCCGCGTCGACGACCTTCACGAAGTCGACGACGCGCGGCCCCCAGCGCGAGGCGATGTCGTCGTCGATCGGGAACACCTGGTCCTTCTTGATCGCCGACAGGCCGCCCCAGCCCGGCCGCTTGGCCAGGGTCTCCTTGGACTGGCCGCAGCACTTGGTGTCGGCGAGGAAGATCAGGTCGGGGTCGGTCTTCGCCAGGAACTCGCTGGAGAGCTTGGGGTAGCCCCCGGCGGCGTCCGGCGCCTCGTCGGCGATGTTGACCAGCCCGAAGATCCCGTAGATCTGGCCGATGAAGGTGGCGGAGGTCACCGAGTACGGCGTGTTGTCCAGCTCGTGGAAGTAGGTGAGCTTCGCGTCCTTGGGCGCGGCGGCGGCGAGCTGGTCGATCTGCCGCTTCATGTCCGCGGCGACCTGGTCGGCCTTGTCCTTGTTGCCGGTCGCGGCCCCGAGGTCGGCGATCTGGTCGTAGCTCTCCTCCAGCTTGGTCGCGGCCGGTTCCAGCAGGACGGGGATGCCGACCTTGCTCAGGGCGGCCACGACGCCGCCGGTGTCGTTGGCGAGCACGACGAGGTCGGGCTTCTTGGCGATGATCGCCTCGGCGTTCGGCTTGAAGCCGGACAGATCCGTCTTGGGGGCCTCCGCGGGGTAGGTCGACTGGTCGTCGACCGCGATGACCTGCGGTCCCGCGCCGATGGCGTACAGGCTCTCGGTCGCGGTGGGCGAGAGCGACACGATCTGCGAGGGCTTGGCCGGGACGGTGACCGCGCCGTTGCCGGCCTGGACGGTGACCGGGAAGGCCGCGGCCTGTGATGAGGGGGCGGGGGTGGCGGGGGCCGGGGAGGCGCTGCCTGAGGTGTCGCCGGACTGGCCGCATCCGGCCAGCGTCAGTGCACCCAGCAACGCGCCCGCCAAGGCCGTGCGTACGGGCCTCACGAGGGGATTCCTCCTGTTGCTAGGAAATCGAGAGACCCGCGGAATTGACGGATCACCCTTTTCCACGAGGGTTGATGGCGTCGGCGCGGCGTGCAGGCGACCTGGCTCGACCGAGAGGTCTCACAGTTGCGGGACAGCGCCGGACTCACACCGGACTTCGCTGCGCGCCACGCGTCAGGGGAACGGTATCAACCCGTGCCGCAGTCGGGCACGAGGGGTTGTGCACTGATTTGTGCGCGGGGTCGTGCGCTGTCGTGCGCGGGGTCCTGGGCGGGGTCGTGCGCGGGGTCCTGGGCGGGGTCGTGCGCGCGGTCTCAGCGGAGCTGGGCCTCGGCCACGCTGATGATCTCCTGGAGCCGGAGCCCGTGGCGGGCGTCCAGCGGGTGGCCGCCGCCGCGGCGCACGGTGTGGGCGAACTCGGCGACCATGTCGGGGAAGACGTCGTAGCCGAGGTCGCCGCCGTCGAGGGTCTCGGTGCCCTGGCGGCCGAAGACCGCGACGTGCGAGGAGGCGTGCTCGACGCGGGCGGCCATCGACAGCGACGCCTCGCTGACGGCGCCGCTCTGGTGCTCCAGCATCAGGCCGACCCAGCCGAGGGTGTCGCCGTGCGCGCGCACGCCGGTGACCGGCCCCAGGGCGGCGTCCAGCATGTCGATCATGTGCGGGCCGACGTCCAGGATGGCTCCCCGCTCCTGCCGCCATGGGGAGTCGATCGTGTACAGGGCGCCTGAAACGTTCATCGCGTATCCGCCGAAGGGGTCGATGGCACGCACCCGTTCGAGAAAGGACCTGGTGGTGGCGGAGTAGCGGAAGGTGAGCACCATCTGGGAGGCCACGCCGGCCTCCCCCACGGCGTCGGCCAGGCGTTTCGCCGCGTCGAGGTCGGCGGCGAGCGGCTTCTCCAGCAGCAGCGCCTTGCCGGCCCTGGCGGCGAGCAGGCCCATCTCGGCCTGGACGGCGGGCGGCACGCAGAAGGCGACGGCCTCGCAGACGTCGAACAGTTCCTCGACGCGCTCGTACACCGGGACGCCGAGCCTGGCGGCGGCTCTCGGCCTGCGGGCCCAGACGCCGGCGAGCCGCGTGTACGGCCCGGCGGCGAGGGTGGGCGCGTGGACGGCCTCCGCCCACGGCCCGGCTCCGATCAGACCCACCGCCACTGGCTCCACGACGCTCAGCTCCCCGACTTATCCGATCAATCGTGGCGAGACTAGCCGAGCCGAGGCCGGGCGCGCGGCATCTCCGGGCGACCGCTCGGAGGTACCGGCCACAGAAGATTGCATAAATACCATATCTGTCGCGAAAAATCAGTAGTTGAACGAAAACTTGATCATAGTCGGAGATCGTGGTAATTCATTATGCCTGTGGCACTTTGCCACGAGAGTAACCAATTGTCGCATTCGTGGTCATGCGGCGAGCGGCGCCCGAAGTCTGAACCCTCTCCGGGCGGGCGCCCGCGCCGCGGCGGAACAGTTCGGCCACCAGGGCATGACCACGGAGAACCCGCAGGCAGCTCTCACAATTTGGAGTCGTCACGATGTCGGTCGCCGCTTCCCCCCGGCATGCCCGAACCGTCCCCCTCCGCAGAACGCTCGCGCCGATGGTCCGCGATCCGGTGAACATGCTGGCGGAACTGGCGAGAGAATCGGCGGGCCGAATTGTCCGGCTGCCCGCGGGCACACCGTCTGTATATCTTCTGAGCCACCCTGACGACGTCCAGCACGTGCTGCGCGGCAACTGGGAGAACTACCAGCGCGAGGGAATGTTCTGGCGCCCCCTCCAGCGGCTGCTCGGCGAGAGCATCCTCAACGACGGAACCGCCTGGCAGAACAGCCGCGACATCCTGCAGCCCCTGTTCACCGCCAGGTGCGTCGCCTCCCTCACCGAGCAGATGGCGACGGTGGTGGACGAGCGCATCGCCGAACTGGAGCCGTACGCCGCGTCGGGGCGGTCGTTCGACGCGGGCGAGGAGCTGGCCGACGTCGTCAACGAGACCGTGATCAAGGTGCTGTTCGCCGGCCGCCTGTCGCGCGAGGCCGGGCGCCGCCTGTCCCCAGCCTACGACCGCGCGGCGCGCTCGATCGTGTTCCGCCTGCTCATGCCGTCGATGCCGTACAGCGTGCGGCTCCCCGGCGACCGGGCCTTCATGGACGCCGTCCAGACGATCGACGACGTCATCCTGCCGATGATCAGGCAGGACCGGGACCGGCCGGGGTCCGGCGCCGACGTGTTCTCCGCGCTCGTCCGGGCACGCGAGGAGCAGGGGGCGGACGAGCGGCAGGTGCGCGACGACGTCGTCAGCGTCTACGGGGCGGCCGCCGAGTCGACGGCCACGACGCTGACCTGGCTGTGGCCGATGCTCGCCGCCCACCCGGACGTCGCCTCGAACCTGTACGAAGAGGTGGACCGGGTCGTCGGCGACGGGCCGGTGCGCGCATCCCACCTGCCCGAGCTGCGCTACACCAAGATGGTCCTGCAGGAGCTGATGCGCCTGCGCCCGGCCGGGTGGCTGTTCCCGCGCATGGCCAAGCAGGCCGACGTGGTCGGCGGGGTGCCCATCGAAGCCGGCGCGCAGGTGCTGATCACTCCGTACGCGACGCACCGGCTGGACGAGTTCTGGGAGCGCCCGCTGGAGTTCGACCCCGGGCGGTTCGCGCCCGGCCGGCAGGAACGCCGGCACAGGTACGCCTACTTCCCGTTCGGCGGCGGGCCGCACCAGTGCCTCGGCAGGCACCTGTTCGACATGGCGGCGCCGCTCATCGTGGCGGCCCTGCTGAGCCGCTTCCGCCCGGTGCTGCGCGGCGACGGGCCGTTCACGCCGGCCCCGGCCGGGTCGCTGCGCCCGAAGGAGAAGGTGGAGCTGGCGCTGGTGCGCGCCCCCCGCTCCGGACGCGGGACGCGCCCATGACGGGGGCTTTCGTGCCCGGCCTGAGCGCCGTGGAGTGCGGGCGGGCCGCCGCGGTGGCCGGGCGGTCGCAGCGGTACATGAACGAGTGGGCCGCCGCCTACCCCGATCTGTTCTCCGCCAAGCCGTTCGACGCCGCGCTGTACGGCACGGTGTCGATGGCGATGGCGTACAGCGGGCCGTGGCACACCGCCGAGGAGCTGAGGACGGCCAACAAGGCGTGCCTGTGGACGTTCGCGCTCGACTGGCTGATCGACTACGTGCACACCTCGGCGGAGGAGGTCCGCGAGCCCGCGCGGGTCTGCCTGGACGTGGCGGCCGGCGAGGGGCCGCCACCCGGGGACGACCTCACCGGCATGCTCGCCGAGATCCGCGCCGGGCTGGCCACGGCGCCGGCGTGGCCGGCGCTGGAGGGCGTCTGGCGGGACGAGCTGCGGCGCATGCTCGACGCGATGGTGCGCGAGTGGGACTGGAAGGCCGCCGGGGCCACCCCGTCGCTGGAGGAGTATCTCGCCAACGCCGACAACCACGCCTTCTGCTTCGTGTTCACCTGCCACTGGATCGCCACCGGCGGCCCGGGCGCCGCGACGGCCGTCGCGGAGGTGCGCGCGGCGAGCCGCGCGGTGCAGCGGGTGCTGCGGCTGCTCAACGACCTGAGCAGCTACGAGCGGGACCGGAGCTGGAACGACGTCAACGCCCTGCTGATCGGCGTCACGCGCGAGGAGGTCGGCGACCGCGTCGCCGTGCTCACCGCCGAGGCCAGGAAGCTGATCGGCCGCGTGCGGGACGTCCATCCGCGGCTCGCCGACTATCTGGAGCGCCAGATGGACTTCTGCGCCGGTTTCTACGCCCTCGGCGAGTACTGGGGGTCGCTGTGAGCGCCTTCTTCCTGGCCCCCGGAGCCTCGCATGGGCACGCGGACCCCACCACGGCCGGCGTCGGCGGGGCGACCGGAACCCGCGCCGGCTCGGCGTGCGTGAACGGGCACGCGTCCCCCCTGACGGCGGACAGGGCGGCGGACAGGGCGGCGGACGCGGCGGCGCGCGCCGGGGACGGCTCGCCGGCGCGGCGGGCCGCCGCGTTGCTGGCGGGGCTCGCGGCGCGACCCTGGGGCGAGGTCACCGCGTCGGTGTACGAGACGGGGCGGCTGGTCACGCTGGCCCCGTGGCTGGCCGGCCACGCCGAGCGCGTGGCGTTCCTGACGGGCGCGCAGCGGACGGACGGCGCCTGGGGCGTGCACGACGACTACGCCCTGGTGCCCACGCTGAGCGCCACCGAGGCCCTGCTCTCCGAGTTGCGGCGCGGCTGCTCGGCGGGCGGGGCCGACGGCGGCGGCTCGCGGGCCGCCGGGCCGGACCTCTCCGGCGAGCGCGGAAGGCTGGCCTCGGCGGCCGGGCGCGGGCTCGCCGCGCTGCTGCGGTGGTCGCGCGGCGGGTACGCGGGCCCGCGTCCCGACATGCCGGCGGTCGAGCTGATCGTCCCCTACCTGGTGGAGGCGGTGAACGGGCACCTGGACGCCCTGCGGGCGGCCGGCCTCGCCCCGGCGGGCCTGCGGGACGGCGGCACGTCGCTGCCCCTGCCGCCCGGCATGGGGACGGAGGTGCTGGCCCGGATCCGTTCGGCGCTGCGCGCCGGCGTCGCGCTGCCGGAGAAGCTGATGCACGCTCTGGAGGTGGCCGGCGACGCCGCCGCCGGAGCTCGGGGGGTGCCTCTCACGCCGGTCGGGACGGTCGGGGCCTCGCCGGCGGCCACGGCCGCGTGGCTCGGCGCCGGGAAGGTCCCCGAGCCCGGCCATCCGGCGCGCCGGCACCTGGAGGCGGTGGCGGGCCTGCACGGCGGCCCGGTGCCGTGCGGCCTGCCGATCACGGTGTTCGAACGCGGCTGGGTGGTGAGCTGGCTGCTCCGTGCGGGCGTCCCGGTCGCCGTGCCGGAGGAGGTGCGGCGGAGCCTCGGCGATGGCCTCGGCCCCGACGGGATCCCGGCCGGAGCGGGGCTGCCGGGCGACTCGGACACCACCTCGGTCGCCCTCTACGCCCTCGCGCTGGCGGGCGCGCCCAGGGATCCGGCCTGCCTGTGGGGCTACCGGGCCGGGACGCACTTCGCGACCTGGCAGGGCGAGCAGGGCTTCTCGACGACGACCAACGCGCACGTCCTGGACGCCTTCCGCGAGTACGCCGCCGGCCGCCCGGACGCCGCTCCCCGGTACGCCGCCGCGATGGCGGAGGTGGCGGGCTGGCTGCTCGAACGGCAGGCGGCCGACGGGAGCTGGTCGGACCGGTGGCACGCCTCCCCCTACTACGCCACGATGTGCTGCGCGGTCGCGCTCGACGCGGCCGGCGGCGGGCGCGCGGCCGTGCGGCGGGCGGTGCGCTGGATGCTGTCGGGGCAGCGGGCGGACGGCGCGTGGGGGTTGTGGCGCGGCACGGCCGAGGAGACCGCCTACGCCATGCAGACCCTGCTGCTCTGCGAGGCGGCGCGCGAGGAGCCGGGACGCGACCGCGCCGTGGCGCGCGGCCACGCCTACCTGCTGCGCGCGGGCGCGGGGGACGGCGAGCCGTGCACGCCCATGTGGCACGACAAGGATCTGTACACACCGCTCGCGGTCGTCCGCGCGGGGATTCTCGGCGCGCTGCATCTCGCGGGGCGGGACGCGGCGGTCTCCCCTCTCCTGAGATCCGCCCATTAATGCAATTAACCGGACACAATGCCGAAGACACCACCATAGAGGACGGCATCTGACTGGCATATTTACCAGGGTTGACATCAGGGGCTCGTGGCGGTTTTCCCTCCATGCTAGGGTGCCGGGGTGCGACAGGGTGAAATGCCTGCTTCGAGGCGATACCCCGTGCAATAACATGCTTCGACAGGTGTTTCACCGATATCATGCGCCGTGGCCGCACGGACGGCTTCCTGACTTTGGCCAGGGATGGAGTTATGCGCTTCCACAATCCTCGGGTACGTGTCAAGGTCACGGCTCTGCTGATATCGCTCGTGGCGCTCTGGAGCTTCGCGGCGTGGGTGACGCTGCGCGAGGGCCTGAACCTGCTGTGGGTGAACACCCTCGACACGAACGTGTCCCAGCCGGCCGAGCGGCTGATCACCGAGCTCCAGCGCGAGCGCCTGCTGACCACGGTGGCGCTGGGCGACGCCGGCACCCGCGGCCAGCGGCGCGGCCTGCTCTCCGCCCAGCGGGCGCGCACGGTGGCGGCGGGCTCGACCTTCCACCGCCTGATCGGCGACGACAGCGTGCGCCGCGCGGCGAGCGAGACCGTGCTGCGCCGCATCGAGGCGGCCGACCAGTCGCTCCAGCGCCTCGGGCCCCTGCGCGAGCGCGTCAACTCCGGCCAGATCGACCGCCACGCCGCGGGCGACACCTTCACCCAGGTCATCGAGGCCGTCTACAACATCTACGACGCCCTCGCCGGCCTGGACGACCAGGACTTCGCCAGGGACACCCGCACCCTCGTCGCGATGGCGCGGGCCAAGGAACTGATCTCGCAGGAGAACGCGTTCGTGGCCGGCGCGCTGGCGGCGGGCGGGCTCACCCCCGGCGAGGCGGTCACCTTCAGCCAGCTGGTCGGCGCCCAGCGGTACTCGCTCGCCGGCGCCTCCTCAGAGCTTCCCCCGGACGAGCACGCCGCCTACCAGCGGCTGGACAAGAGCGACCCCTTCAAGCGCCTTCGCTCGCTCGAAGACCAGCTCATCCGGGAGGGCATGGGCGGCGGTCCGCCGCCCATCGGGGCGGAGACGTGGCGGACGTCGGCCGAGACCGTCATCTCCCAGCTCGACCGGCTCGTCCAGGAGAGCGGAGACGCCCTGGTCGAGCGCGCCACACCGCTCGCGGTCGGCGTCCTCGTCCGCCTGGTGCTCATGGGCGGACTCGGCCTGCTGGCGGTCATCGCGTCCATCGTGCTGTCCATCACCACCGCCCGCGCCCTGGTGCGGCGGCTTGAGGAGCTGCGGGCCGCCGCCCTGGAACTGGCCGCGCAGCGGCTGCCCAGCGTGGTCGAGCGCCTCGGCCGGGGCGACGACGTGGACGTGCAGGCCGAGGCGCCGTCCCTGGCGGTCGGCAACGACGCCATCGGCCAGGTCGGCCAGGCGTTCAACATCGTCCAGGAGACCGCGATCCGGGTCGCGGTGGAGCAGGCCGAGCTGCGGCGCGGCTACCGGGGCATCCTGCTGAGCCTGGCACGGCGCACCCAGTCGCTGGTCCACCGGCAGCTCACCATTCTCGACGCCATGGAGAAGCGCGAGACCGAGCCGGGCGAGCTGGCCGACCTGTTCCGCGTCGACCACCTGGCCACCCGCATGCGGCGCAACGCCGAGAACCTCATCGTCCTGTCCGGCGCCTCCCCCGGCCGCGCCTGGCGGCGCTCGGTGCCGATGGTCGACGTGGTGCGCGGCGCGCTCGCCGAGGTGGAGGACTACACCCAGGTCACGCTGATGCCCATGGGCGAGTCGGAGCTCGCCGGTCGCGCCATCGGCGACGTCATCCACCTGCTCGCCGAGCTGATCGAGAACGCCGTCTCGTTCTCGCCGCCGTACGCCTCCGTGCAGGTCAGCGGCCAGGAGGTCGCCAAGGGCTACGTCGTCGAGATCGAGGACCGCGGGCTCGGCATGCCCCCCGACGAACTGGCCGCCGCCAACGCGCGCATCGCCGACCCGCCCGAGTTCAAGCTGAGCGGCACGCCCCGCCTCGGCCTGTACGTGGTCAGCCGCCTGGCCTCGCGGCACCGGATCAAGGTCACGTTGAAGGCCTCACCGTACGGCGGCACGACCGTCGTCGTCCTGATCCCCCGCGAGCTGATCGAGTCCGACTCCGACATCGAGCCCGCGCCCGAGCCGGACGCGCTGCCCCGAAGGCGGTCGCGCAACGGCGTGCCGGAAGCCCGGCAGGGCGGGCACAGTACGACCGGGGAGGTTCCCGTGCAAGCCGCCGCCGACGACCCAGAGCAGGTCCGCCCGCCGCTGCTCACGGTGGCCCCCCAGTGGCAGGAGACGCCGCAGGTGCCGGAGCAGCCGGTCTACCCGCCGGCCGCGCCCGGCGAACCGTCCGGCGAGCCCTCCTACACCCCCTCAGGTCTGCCCCGGCGCGTCGCCCAGGCGCACCTCGCGCCGGAGCTGCGCGACCAGCCCGCCCCGCGGCCCGCCGCTCCGGCGGCGGACGACGACGAGCTGTCGCCGGAGGACCTTCGACGGCTGATGGGCTCTTTCCAGAGCGGCACAGAACGCGGCCGTTCCGACGCCGCCAAGATGCCGCGCCACCTGGACGCCGCCCCGACACGGGAGGACGAACCGCCGACCCCAGCCCCATGAACCCGCGGATCATGCCCGCCAGGTGTACCAACTCCGCCTCGCCAGGGTGACCGCAGGAGAGCAATGGAGACGACGTAGTGAACAGCGTGAGCCGGTAAAGAGGACAGCGAGTGATGCAAAGGACGAGTTCCCCCGCCGACCTGGCCTGGTTGCTGGACGACCTGGTCGAGCGGGTGAGGGAAGCCGAGCACGGGATCGTTCTCTCCACTGACGGTCTGCTCCTGGCCACATCGCGAGGCCTCGGCCAGGACGACGCCGAGCATCTGTCCGCGGTCGCGGCCGGGATCCAGAGCCTGGCCCACGGCGCCAGCGAACGGTTCGCGGGCGGAGCCGTACGGCAGACCATCATCGCGATGAAGTCCGCCTATCTGATCGTGACCGTGGCCGGCGAGGGCGCCTGCCTGGCCGTCCTGTGCGCCGGCGACGCCGATGTGGGCCTGGTCGCCTACGAGATGGCCATGCTGGTGACGCGCGTGGGGCAGTACCTCACCTCCCCGGCCCGCTCGGAAGGCGCCAACGCCAGGAGGGAAGGGGTGACATGACGCACCTCTCCGACGACCCCGGCGAGGAGCAGTGGCTCGACGACGAGGCCGGGCGCATCGTCCGCCCTTACGTGATGACGCGCGGGCGCACCGAGCCGAGCCGGGGCCGGATCGACCTGATCACCCTCGTGGTGACCCTGAACACGGCGCCGGCGGCCGAACCCGGACTCGGCCCCGAGCACCACACCATCGTCAGGCTGTGCGAGCGGCCGCTGTCGGTCGCCGAGATCGCCGCTCACCTCGACCTGCCGGCCGGCACCGTCCGCGTCCTGCTGGGCGACCTCGTCGACAGGGGGCTCATCGCCATCCAGGAGCCCGCGCGGGAGACGGACGTTCTCGACCTGGAAACCTACAAGGCGGTGCTCAATGGACTCCGTACGCTCTGACGGCGGCGCGGCGCGCGCCAAGCTGCCCACCGCGATCAAGATCCTGATCGCGGGCGGGTTCGGAGCAGGCAAGACGACCATGGTCGGCTCTGTGTCGGAGACGCGCCCGCTGCGCACCGAGGAGACGCTCACCGACCGGGGCGTCGGCGTGGACGACCTGTCCGGCGTGGAGGAGAAGAAGACCACCACGGTCGCGATGGACTTCGGCCGCATCTCCATCGGCGACGCCCACGTGCTGTACCTGTTCGGCACGCCGGGCCAGGAGCGCTTCTGGTTCGTGTGGGACGAGCTGGCGCTGGGCGCGATGGGCGCCGTGGTGATCGCCGACACCCGCCGCCTGGCCGACTGCTTCCCTTCGGTGGACTACTTCGAGCGGCGCGGCACGCCGTTCATCGTCGCGGTCAACTGTTTCGAGGGAGCCAGGCGCTACGACCTTGAGGAGATCCGGATGGCGCTCGACCTCGGCCCCGCGATCCCCGTGGTGCTGTGCGACGCCCGCCAGCGCGAGTCGAGCAAGAACGTGCTGGTCACGCTGGTGCAGCACGCGATACACACCCGCACGAGCACCCAGGAGCCCGTCGCCGGCTGACCGTCCTGTCGTCGCCCGCGCGAGGTGGCCGGGATCGGCGCGCGGGCGGGCCGGACGCCGGGTTGATGGCGATGCACGCCGAATGTCGGCGTTTGCAATATGCAGCGTGTGCAACTAACTTCGGGACGGTACGCAGAACGCGACCGTCTGGAGCAACGCCATGCACATCGACCTGTCCGGCCGCACCGCGCTCGTAACCGGGTCAACGTCGGGCATCGGCCACGCCATCGCCGCCGCCCTCGCCCGGGCGGGCGCCGGCGTCGTGGTGAACGGCCGCGACGAGCGGCGCACCGAGGAGGCCGCCGCCGCGATCCGCGAGGCCACCGGCAACACCGCGGTGCGCGCCGCGGCCGCGGACGTCGCGACGCAGGAGGGCGCGGACGCCCTGCTCGCCGCCGCCCCCGAGATCGACATCCTCGTCAACAACACCGGCATCTTCGGCCCGGTGCCGGTGTTCGACATCCCCGACGCCGAGTGGCGGCGCTACTTCGAGGTCAACGTGCTCAGCGGCGTGCGCCTCGCCCGCCTGTACGTCCCGCGCATGGTCGCGCGGGGATGGGGCCGCGCGATCTTCATCAGCAGCGACTCAGCGGTGATGACCCCCACCGAGATGGTCCACTACGGCATGACCAAGACGGCCCAGCTCGCCGTCTCGCGGGGCATGGCGCAGTCGGTGGCCGGCACGGGCGTCACCGTCAACTCCGTGCTCGCCGGGCCGACGCTCACCGAGGGGGTGCGGCAGTTCGTCTCCGAGCTGTACGGCGGCGAGGTGCCCTTCGAGGAGGCCGAGCGGCGCTTCATGACGGAAGGCCGCCCGACCTCCCTGCTCCAGCGGCTGATCCGCCCCGAGGAGATCGCCAACCTGGTCGTGTACGTCGCCTCCGACCACGCCTCCGCCACCACCGGCGCCGCCCTCCGCGCGGACGGCGGCGTCGTCCCTACCCTCATCCCTTGACGTCCCCTCGCCGGTATGCCGGACATCGCGACGGTCCGGCTTGCGGTCGCGGGTGCTGACGTGAATACACCGGGACGAGATGATCAGGTCACCCGGATTTCGTTCCGATCAAGACCTTTGCACGTCTGTGACCTCATCGATGATTATCACCGTCCCGTCCGGTCCAGCCGGAAGGCATCCCTCTGGGATCACGACATCGGCCGGCGGATTCTTCCGCCAAGTGGAGCCGCCACCGCCACCTTTGACCTCGTCGCCTTCGAGGATGATGCCGATTCCGGGCACATTCACGCCACGTCTTCCATTGGTGAGGACAGGGCGGGTGCCTTCGGGCCACACTGGCGTTGCCTCCCGGCCAGGACCGGACCCGAGCCGCAGGCATCGACTTTTGGCATCATATCTCAAGGTGTTGTGAATTTCCGCCTGCATTGCCACCTCGAAACGGTGCACGATTATTATGGGGTCCTTCCCGTCTACTGCCACCCTTTCGTCGGGAGTGCTCGCGCAGCCGCCGGCAAGCGTCGACAGTGCCGTTAACGCGAGCATCCCTGAAATGCATGAGCGCCCCAATGCGCTTTTCGAGGCAGCTGTTCGCATGCACATTATTACATCACGTGCGGGATGGATGAGCAAACCGCGTTGACGGCAAGCCACATCCATCCCGATTCTGCCGGATCTCATCGATACGACTTCACATATCGACTCGTGGTGGTTCCAGGGTCAGCAGGTCGAGCACGTCCAGATGTTCCACGCGCTGCCGAGCCCGGTCGAGTCGTTGACGCGATCCGCGGCCACGAAGTAGGTCTTGGTATCGAAGATGAAGGCGGTGCCGGCAGAATCTATGCCCCACGCCCTGTGGCCATAGTAGGCCGGTCCGCCGCTGTCGCCGTGGTCGTCTATGTTGTCGGTCTCGATGTTGCCGAACCAGTTCCTGTTGTCGTCCATATCATCGCTGATATCGACATTTGTGTCGACGATGTTGTCACAGGTCGCACCGGTCGTCCTGCCGAATTTGCAGATCGGTTGCCCGATCACCGGGGAGGTTCCCACGTCATGGGCGTACCTGGCCAGGTTCCAGTCGTAATAGAAGGTGCGGGTCTGCGTCATGCTGGTGGTGCTGCTCTTGTCGTAGCGAGCCAGGTCGTAGTCGGTCGCGCGGAACCACCGTGACAGCGTCGTGGTGTCGGTATTCTGGTTCGGGTGGTTTTTATACGTGTAGTACGGCTCGGGATCGGCGCAATGGCGGGCGGTGAGGCTACCCTTAGCGCCGGTAGAGGAGTTGATGACATTGAATCCGTTGGTGCAGAGCAACGTCGAGCCGTTGAGGAGTCCCCCGCCACGAATGTATTGATCGTGCGGTTCCACCTTCAGACTGCCGGTTCTGATGACGACCTTTATCGCACTGTTGGAAGGCTTGGGCAGTTGCAGTGCCGAGGCGAGCGCTTCAGGAGAGGCGGCACCCGTCAGGGTCTCCTTGGGCTTCACCGTGAAGATCACCTCCCCGGTTTCGGCATCGTATCTGCCTATCAGGGCGACGACTTTCTTGCTGTCGGCGATGCTACGATAGGTAGCCGCCTTCACGGCTTGCAGTTCCTTTTCTGAGAATCCCCGCCCGGGGAAGAGCTTGATCTCCACCGGTAACTTCTTCGCGAGTTCGACCGCCTTGGCCGGCACCTCTCCCTTGAAACCGATCTGGACGCCACGACCGTCGTCGATGATCTTGATGTCCGCCACCTCGTCAGCGAACTCCGAGCGCAGCTGGGCGGCCAGAGGGTTGATCGCCGGAGTCCAGGCATAGCGGTCGATGGCTTCCTTGAAGGAAATCATCTTCGATCGAGCGAGACGATTCAGATCGATCAGCTCCGCGAACGGAATGCCGTCGATCTTGATGGTCGGATCCGGGACGGGGCCATCGGGCATCGCGCCCTGAATCGAAGGATTCTTGGCGACCTGCTCGGCCGCATACCTGTCGAGCGCCTCCTTCAGGGGAACGCCCTGGGCTTCGGCTCGCCTCGCGAGCATGTCCAGCGTAGGCCGCTCCTGCTTCGGCTGCTGGTCTCGCGACAGGACAATCGGCGCCGCAGTGGCACGAGGGGCGCTTGCTGAGACTTCGGGAGTCGGGTCATCGGTCTGTGCTCTTACGTAGCTTGGCACCAAAGTGATCGTCAGGGTCAGCGTTGCAACGGATAGAAGACGGCTTTTCATGTCATCCTTCCCTGTTCGAGCCAGGTATCACAGAGCCAACCGCCTGAGTGCGCCTCGCCGCGGAGTTCCGGCTGTTCCTCTAGATGGTGATCGGTGAATGAAGCTGGACGTCAAGGCCAAGGCCGCATAGTCGCGGCCTGTACCGCTGAAACTTGGCCGGATCACGCGGTGGGCTCGCTCATGCCGTCACGACCCGCGAGATCACGAATCTCACTGGAGCATTAGCGGGTGAATCCCTTGGACCTGATTCTCTGTATGTACTCGTCCAATGGCGATACGGAACGATTCTTCTGCTGCCACCCCTTTGGTTGATCTTCCAGGTCTTCGATGCCGCCCAGAAGCCGCTTGCCGCTGTCGCCCACCTCTTCAAGGATGAATCCCTGTGGATAAGCGAAGAAGATGGGAGCGTTGGCCGCTCGTCCTGCATACTCGTCGACGACATGCCCGCCGTCGGCCATTCCCGCCGCAGGCGTCTTGGCCGGTTGCAGGAACAGAAGGACGCGCGTCCGGGCCGGGATGGCCGTTTCGAAGTCCCGGACGGATCTGCACGGCTTGAGCTCTGCGCCACACAGGGGACCCTGAGGAAGTTCGACGAAGATCTGGTCGTCCACCACTGTGTTCTTGCCGTTCACCCCCTTCAGCCGGTCACTTACGCTGACTCGCATGACGATGTTGTAGAGGTTGTCGTCAGGAACCCGGCCGACAACGGTACGACCTTGCGAGAATCCGGCGACTTCTCCAGCGATCACTACGGGAGCCGCCTCGCTCGCTGCCAGATCTTCCGGTGACGCGAAGACCACGTGGTCATATTCCGCCGTTCGTAATACGGCTACGTCGATCTCTCCGGCTCCGGCGCGTGGCACATCACCAGATTTCGCGAGGTTCGACTGCTGGGTGCATCCGAATGTTGCGAGGAGGGCCACCGCCGCAGCGGCCAGAGTCAGACTCTTCTTGTTCTCAGCCACCACTGCTCCTAGAAGAACTGATTGATGTGCGAAACAATGTGATGACTGTTGTATGTTCTGCGCGCAGCGATGCCGTCATCCCATACGCCGCTGATCATGCAGTCGTCGGTGGATCCCGGAGCCCCCGGCACAGCGCCTGCGGAATAATGAGAGAGGCCGGCCGTATGGCCCAGTTCGTGGCATGCCGTCTTTCGATATTGATTCGCCACGTTAGAGGCGCCGTCCTGTATGTCCGCTTGGTTTATGTCGATGGTGTAGCGGTCGCACGCCGCATAGTCGGTTCGCCAGTTCCGACAGAAGGCCTTCCCCATCACGCCGTAACCGAGATCCTCCTCCTCCCATTGCACATCGGTGCGGGGCTGAGTTGTGGTCTTGCACGTGGAGTGGAACGTGGCGCCGTCCACTTCGGTCGCCGAGTCAAGGTAGTTCATCGAGGCCGTCTCGTGCGGTTTGAGAACTTCCGGGGTGCTACCTGAGAAGCAGTACGTCTGCGGGCCGCCATCTGGAGGGGCCTCGACATAGTCTGGATCCGCAAAGGCGGGGGGCGATACGCAGACCATGGCCAGCACCAGGCCGAGGCCCACTGTAAGCAGTTTGACCGAGGTGACAGAATGCGGTGAACCCAGGCCCGTGCGTGTCATTGGTCTCCCTGATCGAGTTGTCATTCACCCTGAATAACGCGCAGCGCCATGCCGCCGACCATATGGGTTCGACGCCCGGGGTGGCGCGGGAATCCGCCGTTGTCTCCGGGGGTGCGCGAACGACGCGCACGGCAGGATCATGTCGCGGCCGATCGCCTCGCGCAAAGATATGACGTGAAGCCGACTTTCGCTTGACGCACCGCGCGGCCGATGTTATTCATCGAAATATCCAGATGGCCGAAAGACGGCGATCCGGCCGGCCGATGCGCGGTGGAACCGTCTCGGCGCGATCGGGGTGCGTCGTCCGGGTGACGCGGATCCGGCGTGCCGCCGATCGGGTGGACGTGGAGGTATCCGTACCGGCCCGGATCGGTCGCCTGAGGCGGCGCGTGCGCCGCTACTCGGGCCAGTCGGACTTCATGATGACCTCGACGAAGTCGATGTGCCGGAAGCCGGGGACGAAGTGTTCGAGGACGTCCGCGTTGACGGTGCCGACGAGGGTGCGCTTTTCGGGGGCGGCTGGGTTATGGTCGGCCATATGACGGGACCGCGGGGGAGACCGCGCGCGTCCATCACGCTCGCCGGCGTGGTGGGCCTGGTCCTGCTGTCCCTGCTGCTGGCCGGCGCGTTTCCGTTCGGCCAGGGCGACACGTCCGCCCTGTCGGCCACGACCGGCCAGGCGTGGGATCTCGGAGCCGGCGACGGGGAGCTGTCCAGCACCCCGCCGCAAGGGGGCTCCGCCGTCCGCGAACACCAGGTGCCGTGGTCGCCGCTCCGCTCTCCGAACGCCGACGACGCCGCGCACGCCGAGACGCCGCGCGCGCCCGCTCTCGCGCCCGACGTCATCCGCACGCCGCAGCAACTCGCGCAGCGCATCGTCGGGTCGCGCAGCCCTCCGCTGATCTAGTCGCCTCCGCGTTTCTCTCTGTGCGACCTCCGGCCGATCGCACGCCGTAGCCCGGGTCCGGCTCGCCGGACTTGCGATGCGTGCGCGCACAGCTCACGCCCGGTCACGTACGTGCACGGCACGCGGTCGCCAGCACGGCCACACAACTCGTGCTCGGTCAGAAGGAGCCGCCTCATCATGACCGCCGTCAGATCAGTCCACTCACACCTGCAGCACTACGAGCAGCACCTGGCGCACCTGGAGGAGTTGCGCGCCGTGCTGCACTCACAGCTCGCCACGGCCGCCGCGCGCGCCACGGCTTCCGACGCGCGCGTGCCCGGCACGGCCCGCCGCCAGATGGAGGAGATCCAGGCCGCCATCGATCGCATGGATCGGGGGCGGTACGGCATCTGCGAGCGCTGCTCGGCCTTCATCCCGCTGCAGCACTTGCGGCGGACGCCTCATCGGCGTCTCTGCGACGACTGCGCCTGAACCGGCGGGCCTGGCCGCTAACCGGCCCGGTCCACGATCAAGCGGTGCGCCGGCACCCCGGCCGGAGACCGAAGGACCCCAGGTACGCACGGTGGCGGCCTGGGGTCCGCTCTGTTCACCGCCGCACCGGAGCCCGATCAGGTCCCGAGGTCGCCGCTCCTGACACCGGCCAGGAACGCCCTCCACTCCCCCGCCGAGAACACCACCACAGGCCCCCCGGCCACCTTGCTGTCGCGAACACCCACCACACCGGGCAGGTCACGTGCCACCTCAAGGCAACCTCCGCCCGTCCCTCCACTGTGCGAGCTCTTCTTCCAGGCAGCGAAAGACAAAGTCGTGCTCCTCACGACATTGCGCTCCATTGATCAATCCCATCCTGGATCATCTTGAGTGAAACATGGCGAGGGTGCGCCTCCGCCCTTATGGTGTCATATCGACTCCAAATAGCCGCAACAACATCATGATCGGTCGTCACATCTCCCGCCACAGCGGACTCGATGTACACGGCATCGGGCTCACCCGACGGCAGTTCCGCAAGGATGAATGCCCCCGTCAAGCCCACCGGGCTCTCGGCGCTATAAGGAACGATCTGTATCACCACGTTCGATCGTTCGGCGCTCTCAAGCAAGTACGTGAGCTGCTCCCGGACGACTAGAGGGCCGCCGAGAGGCCTATGCAGGACCCCTTCATCGAGCAAGGCCCACACAGCAGGTGGTTTCTCCTTATCGAAGACGGCCTTGCGCAGCATTCGTGCCTGAACCCGCTCCTCCACCTCAGCGGCGCTGATCTCGGGCTCCCGGCCGAAGAGGTATCGCGCGTAGGACTCTGTCTGGAGGAGGCCGGGGATCAGGAGGGGGTCCCAGGTGCGCAGGACGGCGGCTCTGGGTTCGATCTCCTCCAGCCAGCGGGCGAACCAGGCCGGGCCGGGGGTCTGGAGCATGAACTGGTAGAGGCGGTGGAAATGGCCGTCCAGCCCGAAGATCTCGTCGCACTGGCGCACGAACTCCGGAGAAGGCGGACGTTCACCACGCTCGATTTTTCCAATCATGTCCGGACTGTAGGTGGTGCGTTCACCGAGCTGCGGCTGGGACAGCCCGGTCCTCTTCCGGCAGCGACGCAACTCGCTGCCGAAGAATGCACGGGGGCTCATATTCGGATCGAGATCGCGTTCCCGTCCCACCGCACCTCCGAAAACTCAGGTGAACGCCTGTTTCCGCATCTTTACATGCCGCCCCCGGCGAATGGGATGTGAATCGGGACGCGATCCGGACAGCCGTTCGTCCGGGCACTGTCATCGCGTTCCGTGACGCGATCTCGTCGGCTCACGGCACTCTCTGAGCGTGGTCCCCGGAGTCGGGAGATCCGGAATCCGGACGGGTTTCTCCGCACTCCGGGGACCGCCGCGCCGACGAGGCGGAGAACGAGCCGAGAGGAGAGCCGATGACGCGGACGAGACGGCGGGCGGCGGAGCCGCCTCCAGGAGCGGGGCGCCCGCGGGAGTCAATGGGGGTGCCGGTTGCCGTCTGACGACGAACCAGGACATCGCCCACCTCCACGAACACCCCAAAAGTGGACAGAGTATGGTCATCCAGGTCATAGGCGACAAGGGCAAGGAAGAGCATGATCGGCACGCCGGACGGTCACCGCGCCGCGTACTGGGACGTCCCGCGGGATCCGCACGCCATCGCGCAGGTGCGCCGGCTGATCCGGCAGACCTTGACCGCCTGGAACCTCGCCGAGGGCGGCGACCTGACCGACGACCTGACCGACGACATCGTCCTTGCCTCCACCGAGGTCCTCAGCAACGCGGTCCTCTACGGCCTGCCGCCGATCCGGTTCTCGCTCCGGGTCACCGGTGAGACGTTGTGCGCGGAGATCACCGACCACGGCGACGGGCGGCCGGTCCGCCGGGCCGACACCGACGACTCCGAGCACGGGCGGGGCCTGACCATCGTCGAGGCGCTCAGCGATGAGTGGGGCGTCCTGCCCTCCCCCGAGGGCTCGGCGAAGACCGTCTGGTTCCGCAAGAAGTGCCGGCCGCTGTCGGATTCGTCCGCCTGACAGGGCGGAGGGAAGCTCGGTCGCGCATCGCACAGCGCCGCCCGTAGGCGCACCACGAGCGGCGCTAGCGTGCGAGATCCGTCACTCCGGCCAGTCGGACTTCAGGATGACCTCGACGAAGTCGATGTGCCTGAAGCCGGGGACGTAGTGCTCCAGGACGTCTGCGTTGACGGTGCCGAACGTGGAGTCGGGGCGGTGCTTGAAACCGTTGGTGAACGCCTCCAGGATGCGCCGCTTGAAGTCCGGACGCGGATGGGCCTCGGTGACGGCCGTGACGTCGGCCGGGTCCAGGTCCCGGTAGCCGATGCCGAGGACGTCGGTCTCGACCCCGGCGGTCACCAGGGCGACCTCGGGTTCGAGCCGGTAGGGGATCTCCGGGGTGGTGTGCAGGGCGATGCCCTCCCACACCTTGCGGACCTCGGCCTCGGGCACGCCGTGCGACCGGAGGAACCTGCGGGCCTCGTCCGCCCCGTCCAGTTCGAAACGCTGGTCGGCGCCCCTGTAGGTCTCGGTCAGCCCGAGGTCGTGGAACATCGCGCCCACGTAGAGCAGCTCGGGGTCGGCCGCGAGCCCGAGCCGCCGGCCCTGGAGCGAGCCGAACAGGTAGACGCGGCGGGAGTGGTGGAACAGCAGTTCGGGGGCCGCCTGCCGGACCAGTTCGGTGGCCTCGGCGGCGAGCGCCGAGTCGGGGATGGCGACGCCTGCGATGATCTCGCTCATATCGTGGTCTCCTTGCACGTCGACGCGGGTGGATGGCCTCCCCTCCACTCTCGCAACCGGACGTGCCCCAGCGCTCCCGCGCCCCCGGACGTCCACCCCACAGATCAGGACACGGGACACGGGCGCACCCCCGAGGAGCCGGTGACGGGACCGGCCGTAGATGATGGGGCGATATGGACGAGCTCATTCTTCTCAGGCACGGCGAGACCGAGTGGAGCCGCGACCGCCGGCACACCGGCCGCACCGATCTTCCGCTCACGCCCAAGGGCGAGGACCAGGCCCGCGCGCTCGCGCCCGCGCTGAAGGGCGTGACCTTCTCGCTCGTCCTGGTCAGCCCGGCGGCGCGCGCCCGCTGCACGGCGGAGCTGGCCGGCCTGACCGGTTTCACCACCGAACCGGACCTGTGGGAGTGGGACTACGGCGGCTACGAGGGCATCACCACGGCCGACATCAGGAAGGGCCGCCCCGGCTGGTACCTGTGGCGCGACGGGGTCGTCCCCGGCGACGCCGAGCACCCCGGCGAGACGATCGAGCAGGTCGCCGAGCGCGCCGACCGGGTCATCGCCCGCGTCTCCCAGGCCGGGGGCACCGTGGCCCTGGTCGCGCACGGTCACTTCCTGCGCGTCCTCACCGCCCGCTGGCTCGGCCTTCCCCCGCAGGACGGCCGGTACTTCAGCCTCGACACCGGGACGATCTCCACCCTCGGCTTCGAACACGAGGAACACGCCCTGACCCGCTGGAACGCCCCCGTCGGCGACGCCTGACGGGCGGCTGCGGCTGCGGCCACGCCGGGCCGGCGGTGGGAGCGGCGGGACGCCGGACGGTCCGGCGGCTCAGTTGATGGCGACGGGCTGGGGCTGGGGGCCCCGGCCGGTGAGCCATTCGAGGACCTTGCGGTGGCCGTGGCGGGCGTCCTCGAAGTGACCCCAGCGCCAGTATCGCGGCTGGTCCCTGACCCCGGTCACCCACGTGCGGTAGGAGACCGGCCGGGCGCCGTCCTGCTCTGTGGAGGCCGCGGACGCGACGCCGTAGGTACGGATCACGACGCGGCCCCCCGGCGCGAACAGCACATCATCGGCTACGGGATAAAGAGTCATCTGATCCAGCATCACGGGCCCCCACGAACTTCGCTACGAAGCGGATGGACCCAGTGTGCCGGATCGATGAACAACCCCGGTTACACGATCTGCGCTCTCCGGTTAACCGGACTCGCGATATGTGAACAGGGTGTTACGCGACCAGATTGTCGAACTCGCCGTCCTTGACGCCGAGCACGAGGGCCCGGATCTCGTCAGCGGTGTAGATCAGGGCCGGGCCGTCCGGAAATCGGGAGTTGCGGACGGCGACGCCCCCGTCGGGGAGTTTCGCAAGCTCGACGCAGTTGCCCTGCGAGTTGCTGTGAACACTCTTGCGCCACGCGACGCCGGTGAGGCTCGTGGCCGGCATTCCGTTGTATGGCTGGTTCATCTAGATCTCTCTGAGTATGTCGCCGAGTATCTCGGCAGTGCCCCCGGGAGTTGTGCTCTCAATGCACAGCTGTTCCATGGCGGTGAGGTAGGGATCGATGTCCTCACGCTTGTCCAAATACAGGGCACCCCACAGCTGCTCGACGTAGACCACGTCCGACAGGTCGGACTCCGGAAAACGCAGGATGGTGAACGCTCCGCCCTCGGCCGCGTGCATACCGAACTGGAACGGCATCACCTGCAAGGTGATGGCCGGCAGACCGGCGACGGCCATCAGATGCTGCAACTGCTCGTACATGATCTCTTTGCCACCGATGGGCCGCCGCAGCGCGGCCTCGTCGATGACGGCCCAGAGCTTCGGTCCGTCGTTGCGGAGGAGGCGCTCCTGCCGGTGCAGGCGCAGATGCACACGGCGATCGATCTCGTCTTCTGAGACGTCCGGGTACCCGAGCCTGATCACCGTCCGGGCGTACGCGGCCGTCTGGAGCAGCCCCGGTATGAACTGCACCTCGTAGGTGCGGATCACCGACGCGGCCTCTTCGAGCCCGACGTACGTCGAGAACCATCCGGGAAGCAGGTCGCTGTACTTGTGCCACCATCCTGGGGTGTTCGCCTCGCGGACCATCTCGAGCAGCCCACGACGGTCGGCGTCGTCGTTGACACCGTAGAGCGTGAGCAGATCTTCGACGTCACGCGTCTTGAACCCCACCCGTCCAAGCTCCATGCGGCTGATCTTGGACTCGGAGGCGCGGATGTGAAATCCCGCGACCTCGCGCGTTAGCCCGCGCTCCTCACGCAGCCTGCGTAGGCTGGCGCCCAGCATGATGCGCCGAACCGTTGAGCCGGAGCCGGGCGGATCGATGGACACGTGCATTCCTCCGGTTGTGGACTGGTTCACAGTCTGTCAAAGATCGCGCGTGTGGTCCCCCTTCGGTTTCCCTTCCAGGGCAACCGTAGCGCCTGCACGACTCTTCTGCACGTGCATTCGCCCTTGCACCTGCACAGGAGTTTGGAGCATCATGATCCCGTGCACTCCACGGACCTGACACGTGGGCGAAGCCAGTGGTCGGCCTTCGATTGGTGGCCTCCCATCGGCTGGTGGCCCCACGTCGCGCGCGACCTGGCACCGCCTGAGGCGAGCACGTCGAGTGCCACGTTCGTGCTTCCTCCTCGTCCCGAATCCGTCCACTCGGCGCGCAGCTACGCGGCCGGCAGCCTGATCGGCTGGGGCATGCGCGACCTGGTGCAGGACATGGAGCTCGTGGTGTCCGAACTGGCCACCAACGCGCTCCGGCACGGCCTGACGCCCGCTGCGTGCGACCCGCGCCGCGGCGGCTCCGTGCCGATCCGGATGTCGATGATCCGCATGGACTCGCTGGTGAGCTGCGTCTTCGCCGACCCCGGGCCGGCGGCGCCGGTGATGCGCGACCCCTCACCGCTGGAACCCGGCGGCATGGGGCTGCACATCGTCGAGTCGATGAGCCTGCGATGGGGGTGGAATCCTCTGCTGCCCTGCGGCAAGGTCGTCTGGGCCGTTCTGAAGAGCTGAGCGAGGTCCGTCGCCATGCCGGACCATGCCGGACCATGCCGGAAAGGCCGGGCGACGCGGCCGGGCCCGTCCCAGGCCCGTGCCGGGCCCTACCCGGGCCCTTCCATGGAAACGACGGCGGCCGTCCCGGCCGCAGGGACACGTCAAGGATTCGGGGGTGTATTCCGCAAGGTCGATCCGTCAAGCGGGTGCTCTGCATTACGGTGGCTTCTTGGTGACTCCCGCGAGACCTTTGAAAGAGCTGTGATGGATGATCACCTGCTCGGCTGGTTGACAACCCTCGACGAAGACCGGCTCGCGCGCGTCCTGGCCAACCGCCCGGACGCCATCGCGGCGCCCTGGCCGCGCCGCCTCGACACCCTCGCCCGGCGCCTGAGCGACACCTTCGCCGTCATGGAGGTCATGCGCGGCCTTCCCCTGCCTCCCCTCGAAATCCTGCAGGCGTGCCTGGTCATCGGCGAGCGCGCCAACGCCGAGGAGCTCGCCCGCTTCCTCGGCGTGACCACCGCCGAGGTGCTCCCCTGGCTGGACGACCTGTTCGACCACGCGCTCGCCTGGCCCGGCCCCGACGGCCGCGTCCACCTCGCCGAGGCCGTCGCCCGCTGGTGGACCGCCCCCTGCGGGCTCGGCGACCCCCTCCTGTCCTACCTCGACTCCTGGACGCTCAACACCGAGGGGCTGCGCCGCATCTGCCGCAACCTCGACCTCGCCCCCCAGGGCGGCAAGCGGCAGCTCATCACCCGCCTCACCGCCGTGCTGTCCGACGCCGACCGGCTGTCGGCCCTGCTGCGCGACGCCCCCGACGGCACCGTCAGCCTGCTCGACGAGTTCGCCTGGGACGGCCCGGTGCGCGGCGTGGACGGCAACCGCTTCATCTCCCCCGGCACCCCCGAGAAGTGGGCCGCCGACCGCGGCCTGCTCCACCGCACCCAGTGGGACATCGCCGAGATGCCGCGCGAGGTCGCGCTCGCCCTGCGCGGCCCCGACTACCACGCGCCGTTCACCCCCGAACCACCGCAGCTCGGCACCGTCCCCGTCGATGAGGAGGCCGTCGACCACCTGATGTGCCTGGCCGCCCCGCACGCCGTCGACCGGGCCGCCGCCCTGCTGGAGAACACCGACAAGACGCCGCTCCCCCTGCTCAAGGGCGGCGGCGTCGGCGTCCGCGAGGTGCGCCGCGTCGTCAAGGAGACCGGCTGCACGGAAGAGGAGACCCGGCTGCTGCTGGAGGCGTGCGCCGTCGCCCGGCTGCTCGCCCTGGACGAGACCGCGGGCGGGCTGGTCCCGACCAAGCGGTTCGACGCCTGGCGGCTGGAGGACGCCCCCGCGCGGCTGCGCGCCCTGCTGTCCGCGTGGTGGCGCATGGAGCGCTCGTCGCTGCGGCGCACCGCCGGCAGGTACCCCACGGTCCTGTGCGACGACCCCTCGGGCGAGACGGTGGCGCGCATCCGGTGGGCGGTGCTGGCCACTCTCGCCACGCTCCCGCCGGACGCCGCGTTCGCGAGCATGCCCGAGCTGGTGCAGGCCGTGCACTGGCGGGCGCCGCTGCTCGACCGCGACCTGCTCGCCGACTGCTGCCCGGCCGTCCTGGCCGAGGCCCGGCTGCTCGGGCTGGTCGCCTCCGACACCCTGACCGCCCTCGGGCGGGCGCTGGCCGCGCTCGGCTCCGCCTCGGCCGGGGACGAACAGGACGAGACCGTCCCCGAGGTCGAACGCGACCCGGGGCTCGTCGAATCGTCGGTCCACGCGCTGGCCGGCGCGCAGCGCACCGCCCTGTTCGGCGCCGACCTGACCGCCGTCGTCACCGGCCCGCCCGCCGCCGAGCTCTCGGGCCTGCTCGACCGCGCCGCCGACCGCGAGTCGCAGGGGGCCGCCTCGGTGTGGCGGTTCACCCCCGCGAGCGTGCGGCGCGCCCTGGACGCCGGCTACACCGCCGACTCGCTGCTGGAGGAACTGCGCGCGGCCGGCGCCATCCCGCAGCCGCTGACCTACCTCGTCAGGGACGTGGCGCGCCGGTACGGCGAGGTCACCGTCACCACCGTCGGATGCATCATCCAGGGCTCCGACCCGGCTCTGCTCGCCGAGATAGCGGGGCACCGCCGCCTGGCCCGGCTCGGCCTGCGGCTGCTGGCCCCCACCGTGCTCGCCGGCAGCGCCCCGGCGGCGCGCATGCTCGCCGCGCTCCGCGACGCGGGGTACGCCCCGGTGCCGGTGGACGACAGCGGTGAGATCGCCGTCCGGCGTGAACCGCAGGGCGGCCGGCTCATCCTCCTGCCCGGCGGCCGGGTGGCCGAGCTGGAGGAGCCGCACGTGCATCTGGCCGAGCCGCCGCCCGACCCGCGCGAGCACGCCCGGCGGCTCGCGGGCGCCCGCGACGAGGAACGGCACACCGGGCAGACCTGGGCCGTCATCGGCCGCCTCGCCACCCGCCTGCCCACCGCCCAGCAGTCTCTGCTCGGGTTCGTCGTCGACCGGGGCGTGCGCGCGCTCATCACCCTGTCCGACGGCCTCACCGCCACCATCAGCCACGGCGAACTGCGGCGCGGCGTCCTGGACGCCTGGTGCGAGGAGGCCGGCGACTACCTGGAGTTCCCGCTGGCCGAAATCGCCTCGGTCACCAGCGGGTGACGCCCCGCCCGGTGGCCTTCCGGGTCACCTGGCTCGGGGACGGCGCCTGGCCTGGTACTTTTCGCTTTCATGCATGAGGTCGCGTTCTGTGGGCACCCTCCGCGCGGACGGCGCCGCTCAGCGGCGTGCCCAGGCGGCCCGATGTGAGGGGCGAGGACATGGCCTCAGTGAAGCACGACGGCGCACCCCGCAGAACTCCGTGGCACCTCGACGGCCTCCCGTCCCGCTCCGCGCGCGACGGACACCGCTTCCCGTCCCATCCGGCGGGTGACGGGCTCGACGCCGGCGACGGAGACGACCCCGGCCACGGGCTCGACTTCGGCAACCGCCGCAATCTCGATGGACACGACTTCGGCGATGGGCCACGCCCGCGCGCGGGCGTCCGATCCGGCGGGCGGGCCCCCGGCCTCGGCGCGGGTCTGCCCCCGATGCTCGCGAGGCTCACCTCGCGCATCCACCTGCGCCACGAGTGGATCACCGTGGAGGCGATCGGGCACGTGGTCACCCAGCGCTGCGCGAACTGCCGGCGCGTGCGCGTCCGCGTCCAGGGCGGCTGAGCCGCCGCGCGGCCGCCCTGGACGGGCCTCTGCGGCCCGCGTGACCCCGCTCCCCGTCAGTTGGGTCACGGGGTCCACGGGGTCACGGCGTCAGGGTGAGGGTGTCGGTGGCGTCCCTGCGGACGGCTGGCTCGGTCTGGCGCATGGGGGTGGTGGCGCCGTCCGCCCACAGCCCGGCCTGGTCGTCGTAGTTGGCGTGGAAGGCGTGGCCGGACGCGCCGGTGAGGTTGACCCAGCGTGAACGGTCCAGATCGGCCAGGTCGACGACCATGCGCATGGACGGCACCCAGTCGACCTCGAACCCCTTGGAGGTGTTCCAGCCCGTCGCGTCGACCGCGTCCTTGCCTCCGCCGAGGCTCAGCGGCCCCCGGTTGAACAGCCACTCGACGGGGCCGATGCCGGAGGTGCCGAACGTCTCGTTGGTCAGCTCCAAGGTGTGCAGGTCACCCCAGCGCCAGTCGCGGGGCGAGTCGCCCAGCCTGGCCCGCAGCTCCGCGGCGGCGTCGCCCATCGAGGCCGCCAGCATGTCGTCGCGCGTCTCGGTCCTGCCCTTGGTCCGCACGTCGTCCCACCAGGGGTCGTCCGGCTTGTCGAGCAGTGCGCGCACGACCTCGTACCAGCGGTCGCCGCCGCCGGGCCGGCCGCCCGCGGGCAGCTCGTCGTCGAAGGTGCGCTGGAGCAGGTGACGCCACACGGCGTTGAAGTACGCGGCGGGCGCCGAGTCGCGGCCCTGGGAGAAGTCCCAGCCGGCGAGCAGCTCCCGCGCCTCCGCGACCTTCGCGCCGGCGCGGAGCAGGTGCGGCACCAGCAGGGGGGCCAGGCCGTTGGCCGAGTCCATCTGGATGTCGCCCATGACGGCCGCCGTCACCTTCCCCTTCGCCATGGCCTGCCTGATCCGGTCCACGATGCGCTGCGAGCGGTAGCCGTAGGACCAGTCGGAGGTGAGGAAGGGTTCGTAGGAGGGACCGATGGCGGCGTTGTTCGCGGTGACGATGTAACCCTCGGGCGGGTTGTAGGCGGTGGGCAGCTCCTCGAAGGGGATGAACCCCTTCCATTCCTCCTTGCCGGTCCAGCCCCGCGCGGGCCACCGGCCGTCGCCCGCCCGCCGGACGGGGATGCGCCCGGGAGCCTGGTAGCCGATGTTCCCGTCGACGTCGGCGTAGATCATGTTCTGCGCGGGCGCCTCGAAGAAGGAGGCGGCCTCGCGGAACTGGTCGAAGTTCGCCGCGGTGTCGAGCAGCAGCAGCGCGTCGGCCGTGCGCCCGGGGTCCAGGGCGGTCCATCTGAGCGCGATCTCCAGGTCGTGCCCGGCCGCCGGTAGCCTGCCGTCGTCCCGGGGCGCGGCGCCGCCTCCGGCCCCGGCGGCCCCGGACTCGCCCGTCTGGGCGGCGGCGCCCGGCAGGGCGTTCCTCGCGTCGCCGAGCACCCCGGAGATGATCGGCCCGTGCCGGGTCGACCGGACGGTCAGCCTCTCGGCGGGGCGCCCGGCGACCTTGATCTCCTCGGTGCGGGTCTCCATCGGCCGCCAGGAGTCCCCGGCCTGGTAGGTGTCGCCCTTGGTGCGCTCCAGGTAGAGGTCGGTGACGTCGGGGCCGAGGTTGGTGAAGCCCCAGGCGACCCGGTCGTTGTGGCCGATGACGACGCCCGGCATGCCGGAGAAGGTGTACCCGACGACGTCATAGGGGCACGTGGCGGACTTCGTCCGGCAGTGCAGGCCGGCCTGGTACCAGATGGAGGGGATGCGCGGCCCGAGGTGCGGGTCGTTGGCCAGCAGCGGCTTGCCGGTGTCGGTGTGCGCGCCGCCCACCACCCAGGAGTTCGAGCCGATGCCGGCGCGGTCGGTTCCCTGACTGCCGAGCGGGGACGGCACGGCCCGCAGCGTCCTCGCCACGTCGGCGAGCACCCGTGCCGCGTCCGGTTCCGGTTCCGGCCGGCGCGCCGCCGCCGCCGTCGTCGCGGTGTCGTCGTCCCCTATCCGCGCGGCGGCGCTCACGGCGGGCCCATCGGGGTCGCTGACGGCATCGGGGTCGGTGACGGCGTCGGGGTCGGTGACGGCATCGGAGCCGGCACCGGTGGCCGTGGTGGCCGTGGCGGCGGAGGCGAAGCGGCCGTCGCGCACGACGCCGCCGGTGACGATGGGCTGGTGGCGGTCGAACGGGTAGTCGGGGAACAGCTGGTCGACCCGCGCCGCCGGGACGGCGGAGACGTCCAGGGCGCGCTCCAGCTCGTCGTCCATGTTGGAACGCAGGTCCCACGCCATCGCCTTCAGCCACGCCAGCGAGTCGGCGGGCACCCACGGCTCGGGCTCGTAGGAGCCGTTGGTGAGCTTGAGCACGGCGTATTCGAGGCTCTTGCCGGCGAAGCCGTCGTGCTGCCGCATCCAGGCGTTCACGCCGTCGGAGTAGTCGGCGAGCGCCTGGCGGGTGCGCGGATCGAGCAGCGGCAGTTCCCGCTCGGCCGTACGCCGCCAGCCGAGCGTGCGCACCACCTTGTCGACGTCCAGCGTGGACGGACCGAACAGCTCCGAGAGGCGGCCGGCGGTGGTCTTGCGCCGGAAGTCCATCTCCCAGAACCTGTCCTGGGCGTGGACGTACCCCTGGGCCATGAACAGGTCGCGCGGCGTGCTCGCGTAGATCTGCGGGATGCCGTGGGCGTCGCGAAGGACAGTGGCCTTGGCGCTCAGTCCCGGAAGGCGCACCTCGCCGTCGAGGGACGGGAACGACCGCCGTACCGTCCACACGCCCGCGCCGGCGAGCACGAGAGCCGCCACGAGGACGGCGGTGAGAACGCGTGCCCCCCATCGGAGCGGACGGGACAACCGGGCGAAGGGGGCTAGCCTCAAATCAGGGACCTTTCACCATGGAAAACGCATCTCACAGTATCGGTCCCGTGGTCGGTGCGGTCGATCACCGGCCGGCCGCTGATCGGTCACCGTTCGGGACGCCGAACGGGCGCCGCGGGAGAGGTCGATCTGTTCCGGACCGGACACAGGTGAGCCCTCACGGCCGAGAGCGGGGAAGGCGGGACCGCCCGACGAGCCGGGCGCCGACTCAGGAAGCCGGAGCCGGGCGTCGGCCCGGGGAGCCGCAAGCCGGGCGTCTGCTCAGGGAGCCGGCTTTCTGCCGACCCCGCCGACCAGCCACGCCCGCTCGGGGTGGCGGACCTTCAGCGGATTGTCGGGACGCCACTCGCGGATGTACACCAGGCCGGGCTCGACCAGCTCCATGCCGTCGAAGAACCCCAGCACCTCGGCGCGCTTGCGCGAGGCGTCCTCCGGCCGGCCGAAGACGCGCCGGTAGACGTCGACGATCGGCGCGGCCGCCTCGGGCCGGGAGTCGAACACCGCGTGCACGATCATCAGGTGGCTGCCCGCCGGAAGCAGGTCGCGCAGCTCGGCGACCCGCTTGAACGGGTCGTCCTCGTCCGGAATGAAGTGGAGCGAGCTCAGCACCACGATGCCCACCGGACGCGAGAGGTCGATCACCCGCCGCAGGCCGGGGTCGGCCATGAGGTCGGCGGGATGCATGATGTCGCCCTCGACCACGCCGGTGTTCGGGTCTATGGCGAGCAGCGCCCGCGAGTGCGAGAGGACCACCGAGTCGTCGGAGACGTAGACGACGCGGGCTTGCGGGGTCAGCGACCGGGCGATCTGATGGGTGTTGTTCTCGGAGGGGATGCCGGCGCCGATGTTGACGAACTGGGTGATGCCCTGTTCGACCATGTACCGGACCGCGCGGGCGTGGAAGTCCTGGCTCTCGCGGGCCATGACGCGGATCTCGGGCGCGACGGCCAGGAGCTGCTCGGCGGCCTCCCGGTCGGCGGCGAAGTTGTCCTTGCCGCCCAGGAAGTAGTTGGCGATGCGGGCCTGGTTGGGCACGGTGGTGTCCAGGGCCGCCCGCGCGCGCGGGGTCTCTTCGCTCACCGTGCCACCTCCCCTCGCCGCCGGCCCGTCATGGACGCCTCGGCGCGTGCGATGACCGATTTCGCGAATGCGACGGTCGTTCGCAAGCCATCACAGATGACCACGATATACGTGCCTAGGGTCCCCGCTCAGCCAGGTTGAGCGGGAAACATCCCACAAGCTCCGTTAAATCGGGGTTACGCGCGCCCCTCGGGACGTGCTTTCAGGCGAGGGTCACCGAGGTGAAGCGGGTCTCGAAGCCGCCGCCCTCCGGCGCGGCGCACATGACGCCGGCGAGCGCGGGCGCCTCCGGCGGGAAGTACGCGAGGCGCAGCAGGGTGGACGGCTCCGCGCCGTCGAGCCCGTACCGCACGATCACGGTGTCGCCCTCGCGGAGCAGGTCGATGGTGACCGCCTCGGCCGGCCCCGCCGCCGGGGTGACGGACCAGTCCGAGAAGTCCCTGGTCACGACGGTGCTGAGCTGGACGCCGCCGTCGACGTACTCGACGCCCGCCTTGATCCAGTTGGCGCCGTCGACGCGCAGCGCGACGCCCGCCTGGTCGTACTGCTCGGCGTAGGCGGCCTGGACGGTCGCGGTGACCCGCAGGTCGCCCGGCAGCGTCCTGCCGAAGATGTGCGCGGTGTCGTAGCTGTACCCGTAGTGGGTGACCCGCCACAGATCGGTGCGGGCGTCCGCGGTGACCCGCAGTTCGCCGGCGGCCGGGTCCGCCGACCACTTCGCGGGCTCGTTCATCCACTGCCAGCCGCTGAAATCCTGAGTCATTCGTGCCTCCTGCGGCCACCTTATCGATCACCGTTCGGAGAGCGCTCTCACCCGCGACCCGCGTATCGGGCCACCGTGCGCGCGCTGGCCGAATAAGCTTCAGATGTGGCTGACCCGAAGTTCGAGATACAGATGCTCCATGATCGCGTCATGGTCAAGGTGGAGCCGGAGTCCGAGGAGCGCCGCAGCTCGGCGGGCATCGTCATTCCGGCCACCGTCAAGATGGCCAACCGCCTCATCTGGGGCGAGGTGTGCGGGGTCGGCGCGAGCGCCCGCCTGGTGAAGGTGGGCGACAAGGTGCTGTTCAACGCCGAAGACCAGTACGAGGTCGAGGTGCACGGTCAGGTCTACCTCGTCATGCGCGAGCGCGACCTGCACGCCATCGCCACTCCCCAGTCCGAGCAGGGCACCGGCCTGTACCTGTGACGGCCACGCTCCTTACGACAGTGCCGCTCGTGGCCGTGCCGCTTGTCACCGTGCCGCGCCGGTGCCCTGCCGAAGGGGTCAGCCGAGAGGGTTCAGGCAGTTGATCCGCCCGCGCGGGGCGCCGAGCTCGTCCAGCACCAGCCGCTGCACCACGGGGTCGACGATGACGCCGAGGTGGGCGCTGAAGTCCAGCGGGCAGACGTTCTGCAGCAGCAGGTTGCGCACCGCCGAGCCGTTCAGGTAGCCGGAGGTGTAGGGGGTGACCACCTCGTCGTACCGCGTCGCGATCACGGCGTACTCCACGCCGGGGACGGTGTCCCCGCCGGAGTTGAGGTTCGTCAGGAAGGCCGAGCCGGCGATCTGCTGGCCGCAGGCGGGGCAGGCGTCGGTCACCGGCCCGGTGAGGCCGAGCAGATCGCCCAGAGCCACCAGGCCGCTGAGCGTGGTGCCGTGGTTGGACGGCGCGATGCCGACCAGTTTGCGCACCTTGGCGGCTCCGCCCAGGAACTTCAGGTAGTAGCGCGGCATCATGCCGCCCTGGGAATGCCCGACGATGTCGGCCTCCGGCGCCCGCGTGGCCGCGAGCACCCGGTCGACGAAACTCGACAGCCGCTGCGCCGACTGCGCGATGTCGCCGGTGCCCTGGATGAACGCGTCCTGCGTCCCGCCGTAGTTCAGCGCGAATACGCAGTAGCCGGCCCGCTTCAGCACCGGCGAGATGGCCGGCCAGTTCACCGCCATGTTGGCGAAGGTGCCGTGGACCAGGACCACCGGGCGCGGATGGGCGGCCGTCGGCACGCAGGACCAGTCGTTCGCCCCCTGCGGGGAGGTCTCGGCCCGCGCGGTGCCGGTCAGGGCGGAGGTGATCAGCATCGCTCCCGCCAGCGCCGAGAGGACCATTCGAAAACGCATGAATTTCCGCCTTCCGCCGGTGGGCGACCCCGGTCATCGGGAATGGCAGAAAGGTAAGTCGGCGGGCGGCCTCATGACTTGTCCCCGGCAATGAAATACGCCCGGCGCCATATCACCTGAATGACAAGAACGCATTTCGGGCAGGCCGGTGAGAACTCACCGCACGAACCCGGAAAACCCTTTTCCCGGGTGTCAGCGTCCGGCGTCCGGCATGGCCGCCGGCGCGGCCAGGGCGCGGGCGCGCAGCGCTATCTCCAGCTCGAAACGGTCGTCGGGAGAGGCGAGCTGGTCGCTGAAGAGTTCCGTGGCCTGCCGGAGGCGGTAGCGCACGGTCTGCGGATGCACGTGCAGGCGGGCCGCGACCTCGTTGGCGTTGTAGCCGCACTGCAGCCACGCCAGCAGGGTCTCGGCGATGCGGTCGCGCTGGGCCGGCCGCAACGCGCGCAGCGGGGCGAGCCGCACCCGCCGTATCACCCTGGTCAGCGCCTCGTCCCTGAGGATGACCAGGGTGGCGAGATGGTCGGCGCAGCGGACCACCCGGCCGGTGGGCAGCACCCCGCGGCGGGCGAGGCCGAGCGCCTCACGGGCCAGTCGCAGCGACTGCGCCGCCTCCCGTACGGGCACCGGCGGGCCGAGGACGACCACCCAGTCCCTCAGCGCCGCGTCCAGCGTCGCCGCCCGTCCCGGCCCTTCGGGGTCGGGCACGATCAGGTACGGATCAAAGCGGTCGAAGTCGGACAGCACGTCGGGGGCCAGCGCGGGCCTGCCCGGCGGATCCCCCTGGCCGGTCCCCGCCCCGGCCCCGCCGGCCTTCGCCGACGTCACCGACGTCACCGAGGCCCCGGACGGGGTCGGCCCGCGTCCGGGGGGCGAGCGGGGGGCGAGGGCGACGCCGGCCAGGGTCCTTGGGACCGTCCAGCCCACCGTCCTCGCCAGATCCTCGACGGCCCGCGGGTCGGGAGGAGGATCGGCGACGAGCAGGGCGAGCAGCCGGCGGCGGCGCAGCTCCAGCTCGCCGGCGACCTTGACCCTGGCCTCCGCGTATCCCTCGGCCGCCGCCGCGGCGATCTCGTCCAGGTAGACCAGCATCGCCTCGCCCGCCCCGCACAGGTCCTCCCGCGACAGGGCCAGCGTCTCCGGCGACAGGGCCAGGCGCCGCCAGGCCACGCGGGCGCAGACGCGCAGGGCGGCCTGCAGGCAGTCCAGCGGCCGGCCCGCGTACGCCTCTCCCCTGCCGATCGCCCGGAAGACCTGGGCCATCCTGCGGGGACCGCGGCCGCCGGCCGGGACCCTGACGAGGAACAGCCGCAGAGCCTCCTCCACCGCCCGCCGCACGGCCTTGACGTACCTCTCGTCGCCCGGCCGGGAGTACTCGGGCACGCCGGCCTGGATCTCGGCGAGCATCTCCTCGGTCAGCTCGGGGAGGTGGGCGCGGATGACGTCCGCGAACGCGCGTGGCACCTGGGGCGGTGCCGGGGCGGCGAAGGCGCTCACCCGCGTCTCTGGACGACGCTCACCTGTCTCCTCGACGAAGCGGAAGCCGGCCTGTGTCTGTGGACAGCGCTCACCTTTGCACCTCGTGTCCGGTGAAGCTCTACAGACCGGGACGTTACTCCACTCTCACGCCGTTCCTCTGCCTTCGAATGCATTTCTCATAAATCGGTTTTGCGCCGAGGTGACGCACGCCGCGTCGGACGCGTCAGGCGATGAACTGACGGGCCTGCTGGACGAGGTCGATGCCGAGGCTGAGCTTGAGCATGGCCCACACGATGACGGCGGCGACCGCGAGGGTCACGGCGCTGACCAGGATGCGGACCGGCCAGTTCTGGCGTTTGAGCCAGTCGGTCCACTCGCCCAGGGTGCGCTTGGCGAACTGCAGCAGCCGGTGGGCCCAGTCGAACTCGGTGGCCAGCACGGCGAGCCCGGCGAAGACGATCAGCCAGCCCGGGCCGGGCAGCGGCACCAGCAGCAGGCCGCCGATCACCAGCGCGGCCCCCACCACGCCGACGACGATCTTCAGGGTGAGCCGGCCGGTGCGGGTGGAGCGCACGCCGTCCAGCCAGCCGCTGAAACCTTCACGGCGGACGTGCTTCGCGGCATCGCCGCGCCCTTCTTCGGTCACCGCCACCCGTACCTCCCCCGTCCGGCCCCGTCTCTGTGTCCAGAATAGGGGCGAGGCTCCGAAACCCGATTCATCCGCAGGTAGAGATGTTCGTCCGCCTTTAGGGGGAGACGTCCCCTGACACGCCCTTCACAGGGCTGCCGGTTTTCGGTCGGCCGCCCGCTCCGACGTGGACGAACCCGATGTCCACCTACCCCGGGATGGGCGTCGCCACCACGGATGTTGGGTCTTCTCAACCGTCGCCGGGCGGGTTATCAAGAGCGCTGGACAGGGTGTGATTCCACGCGCCGCTCCGATCATCCGCGCCGGGCCGCCGGCGCCGTGTTTCGTGAACCGCCGGCTCCGGAGTGAACGGAGGACGACATGCGTCGACCACGGGAAGTGTTCCTGCGATTACTGTGCATCACCGCGCTGTTCGCGGCAGGGCTCACCGCGACGGCCACCGGCGCACAGGCCGCGGCCGCGGTGCCCGACCGGTGGGGTTTCGCCCTGGTGGACACCACCTCGGGCACGCCCGATCTGACGCATCAGGCGGGAAGCTGGCCCGCCGGGCCGAACGTCACGGTCAGTCCCGGCGCGGTCGGCGAGGTGTTCGTGCGCTTCCCCGACATCGGCGTCTCCTGGACCCGCACTGATGCCGGCGTCGCCCACGTCACGGCGATAGCCCAGACCGCCGTGTGGTGCCAGGTCGAGAAGTACGGCGCGGTGGGCTCCGACGAGGTCGTGGCGGTCCGGTGCTACTCCTACGGCGGCAGGCCGGTGTTCACGCCGTTCGCCATCACCTTCGCCTCCAGCAGCGGGGCGCTGCCGTCGCCCGAGGCGATGGGCTACGTGTACTGGACCGGCTCGGGCGTCGCCGCCTCCTACAACTCCGCCCTGGGGGCCAACACCGTCGTGCCGTCGGTGTCGCCGGGCGTGTGGACCGTCATGCTGAACGGGCTCGGCCCCGCGCGTCCCTCGGGGAACATCCAGGTGACCGCGGTCGACTCCAGCGTGCCGGCCCACTGCAAGGTGAGCGCGTGGTCGCCGTCGACGAGCGGGCAGAAGATCCAGGTGCGCTGCTTCGACGGCGCGGACGCCCCGCTCAAGACCGGCTGGACCCTGACCTACCACAACGAGCGCGCCGTCACCGGCGGGGCGTTCCCGCCCAAGTACTTCGGCTACACCTTCGACAACGACCCGGCCAACCCCGGTCCGTACACGCCGGTGCCGGCCGGTGTCACCTACAACTCGGTGGGGTCCTACAACGAGATCCAGAGCGCCGGGTCCGGGCTGCGCCTGGTGACCTTCCACAAGGTCGGCCAGTTGCAGGACGACGTCCAGGTCACCGCGTACGGGCGAGGGCCGGCCTTCTGCAACCTGCTCGCGCGCTGGGCCACCTACGGCAACGAGGTGATCGTGCGCGACGTCGCCTGCTATGAGGGCGGCAAGCCGGTGGAGAGCGCCTCGATGGTCACCTACGTCTCCGCCTACTGACGTCCCCTGCGAGCAGACCGGCCCGGCGCCTGGGAGGCGCCGGGCCGGTTCGCTGAGCGGGCGCGGGGCCGGCTCGCGGAGGTCAGCCCACGGTGCAGGTGACCGGCGAGGGGACGGCGTTGGTGCCCGTCGAGCTCGCGCCGAAGCCGAAACCGGTGGAGGCCCCGGCCGCGATGTTGCCGTTGTAGGAGACGTTCTTCACCGTGACGTTCGCGCCGCTCTGGGTGAGCGCGCCGTTCCACAGCTGGGAGATGGTCTGGCCGTTGGCGAAGGTCCACTTCACCGTCCAGCCCGTGATGGCCGAGGTGCCGGTGTTCTTGACGGTCACCTCGCCCTGGAAGCCTCCCGGCCAGGAGTTGGTGACCACGTAGGTCGCCGTGCAGCCGCCGCTGCCGCCGCCTGAGGTGGTGGTGAAGGTGACCGCGCTGGAGGCGGTGGAGCTGTTGCCCGCCGCGTCCCGCGCCACCACATAGAACGTGTACGACGTGCTCGCCGACAGACCGGTCAGCGCGAAGGTGTTGCTCGTCGCCGTCCCCACCTTCACATCCGTCGTCCCCGCCTCCCGGTACACGTCATACCCGCTCACCCCGACATTGTCGGTCGACGCCGTCCACGACAACGTCGCCCCCGACGAGGTGACCGACGACGCCGCCGGCGTCCCCGGCCGCGACGGAGCCGTCGTGTCGGCGCCGCCGCCGGAGGTGGTGGTGAAGGTGACCGCGCTGGAGGCGGTGGAGCTGTTGCCCGCCGCGTCCCGCGCCACCACATAGAACGTGTACGACGTGCTCGCCGACA
>NZ_JBVJHR010000008.1:311182-323023 GCF_055586705.1 Sphaerisporangium sp. NPDC049457
ACAGACCGGTCAGCGCGAAGGTGTTGCTCGTCGCCGTGCCCACCTTCACATCCGTCGTCCCCGCCTCCCGGTACACGTCATACCCGCTGACCCCGACATTGTCGGTCGACGCCGTCCACGACAACGTCGCCCCCGACGAGGTGATCGACGACGCCGCCGGCGTCCCCGGTCGCGACGGAGCCGTCGTGTCGGGGGTGCCGCCGCCGGAGGGGTCGCCGTAGATGACGCCGCGGCCGTTGGTGCCGATGTAGACGCGGCCGTAGACGCGCGGGTCGCCGGTCAGCGCCTCGCCGATGTTGCCGTACTGATGCTTGTCGTCGTTGATCCGGACCCAGGAGGCGCCGGTGTCGTCGGACCGGTAGACGCCGTAGACGCCGTCGACCCGGCCGGCGAGGTAGAGCGCCTGGTAGGTGCGGCCGGAGGCCGCCTTGCCGAAGCCGATGTTGGTCGCCTCGGTCACGCCGCTCACCTTGGTGAACGAGGCGCCGGAGTTGGTCGAGTGCCACAGGCCCGTGGTGCCGGCGGCCAGCCAGACGTCGCCCTCCACGCCGGGCAGCGCCTTGAACCTCACGCCGGTGGACGGCAGGCCCGTCGCGGCGGTCTTGGCGAAGGTGGCGCCGCCGTTGGTGCTGACGTAGAACCCGCCGTTGGCGAAGGCGTAGAACTTGTTCTTGTTGACCCGGTCGGACTCGACGACCGCGTTGGCCGGCACACCCGACGCCTGGCTCCAGCTGTTGCCGTAACCGACGGAGTAGACGACCGGTTGGCCGGGGTCGCCCGGCGCCCAGACGAACCGGCTGCCGTCGGCGGCGGCCGCGACCGTGCCGCCGTTGTTGACGCCGCCGGGCTCGGTGCCCTGGAACCAGTTGCTCCCGCCGTCGGTGGAGAACGCCACATGGCTGTCGTTCGGGCGGTCGGAGTCGGTGAAGTTGCCGGCCCTGACCATCACGCTGGGGTTGGTCTCGGCGTAGTCGAGGCTGGTCGTGCTGGTGAAGACCGGCTGGGTGAACAGCATCGACGGGACCTTGGTCAGGTCGTTGTGCCGGAACCCGCCGAGGTCGCCGAGCCCACTGATCAACGGAGCGCCGGACGGCGGGCTGATCAGATCCAGGACGGCCGTCTCCTCCAGCCCCATGATCGTGGGCTTGATGGTGAACTGCCCGCCGGTGTCCCACTTGGTGAGGTCGGTGGTGCCGTAGATGGTGGCGCCGGTGCCGTACATCATGCGGTCGGAGTCGAACGGGTCGATCTCCAGCGACTCGGTCATCCACCCGAGCTTGGGCGTGACCTCCGGCGGGGCCGGATTGGTGCCGAAGGTCAGCCACGGCGTGGCCGAGACGTCCTGCTTGTAGCGGAACGAGCGGTTGGGATAGCTGGTGAAGTCCCACACCCGCGTCCAGGTGGCGCCCGAGTCGGTGCTGCGGAAGAAGATCACGTCGGGCCACCAGGAGATCTGCGTGGCCACCATGAGCGTGCCCGGGTGCTGGCGGTCGACCGACAGGCCGCTGTAGCCGAAGTAGTCGTCGCCGCTGCTGGACGGGATCGGGCTGATCTGGGTCCAGGTGCCGGTCGCGGTCGCGTACCGCCATACGTCGCCCTTGGCCCCGTCGTACGGTCCGCCGGTGTCGCTCGTGGCGATGTAGAGATAGCCGTTGACGGTGTCCAGGACGCCCTTGTGTGCGATGTACCCGGTCGGCTGCCCGGAGACGCGCTCCCAGCTCGTGCCGCCGTTGGTGGTGCGGTAGACGGTGTTGTTCTTGTCGGCGACCCCGACGTAGATGGTCTGGGTCGCGTTACCCGACGTGCCGGTGCGCTTGTCGAACGTCACCCACACGACGCCCTGGTTGTCGCCGTTGTATGCGTCACCGGGGACGGCCACGTAGTTGCCGGCGTTGGGGAAGTTGGTCACCTTGGACCAGCTGACGCCGGAGTCGGTGCTGCGCCACAGGCCGTTCCCGCTGGGCGCCCCGAAGTACAGGACGCTGTTCTTGTTGGGGTCGACGGCGAGCCGCTCGCCCATGCCGCGGCCGGGCATGTTGCCGCCGAGCTTGAACGGCAGCGGCGAGGCCTGCCAGGTGGCGCCCTTGTCGCTGGAGCGCAGGATGGCGCCGTTGTTGGGGTCCCAGGAGTTGGTGTACATGCCGGCGGCGGCGTAGACCTTGTCCGGGTCCACGGCGTCGGTGGCCAGGCTCACCACGCCGTTGTAGCCCCAGTTGTCGAACCCGACCCAGTCGAGCAGCGGTGTCCAGGTCTGGGTGGACTGGTTCCACCGGTAGGCGCCGCCGATGTCGGTGCGGGCGTAGATCAGGTCCTTCTGGCTCTGGTTGAAGATGATGCCGGGGACGAACCCGCCACCCCCGATCTGGACGTTCTTGAACGTGTACGGCTCGGAGGCGGCGGCCTCCGACGGCGGCGCCTTCACGCCCGCGAGGAAGCTGGCGGCGAGCGCCATCGCGAGCATGCTCAGGAGCTTTTTGCGCATGAACGGTTCCCTTCGGATCGCCTCGAAACGCTTCGAGAACGCGGTCAACCGCCATGCACGATCAGGTGGGACCCCTGACCGTCGACCTCCAGCGTGCATGGTACCGATGAGGCTCCTGACAGCCTCCGCCGAAGGTTCACACAACCCGGGAGTGGGCGTCAATAGTTTGGCGCTTAAACTTTCTCCGCGCGGTGCCGACCGGCCCGGCTCCGTCCCGCCGCGCCTGGTCAGGTGACGCGGCGGGGCAGGATCGGGGACGTGGCGCGGCGGGGTTCGGGGCGCTGTACGGCGAGGTTCGGGGACGCGGCGCGGCGGCGAGGCCGCACAAGTCTCGCGAAGCAGCGGGTGAAAGCAGGAAATTTCAGGGTAACGGGCGTTCGTGCCTCATCACCTGTCTCTTGCGGCGCAGGACCTGCGGCTGGACGTCAACCTCCTCGACTACGCCGTCCTCGCGCTCTACTTCGTCACCGTGCTCGGCATCGGCTTCGCCGCCCGCCGCGCGGTCAGGACCAGCCTGGACTTCTTCCTCTCCGGCCGGTCTCTCCCCGCCTGGATCACCGGCCTCGCCTTCCTGTCGGCCAACCTCGGCGCCACCGAGATCCTCGGCATGGCCGCCAACGGGGTGCAGTACGGCGTGCAGACCGTGCACTACTACTGGATCGGCGCCGTCCCCGCCATGGTGTTCCTCGGCGTCGTGATGATGCCGTTCTACTACCGCTCCAAGGTGCACAGCGTCCCTGAGTTCCTGCGCCGCCGGTTCAACGGCCAGACCCAGTTGCTCAACGCGGTCACCTTCGCCGTGGCGCAGATCCTCATCGCCGGGATCAACCTCTACGCGCTCGCCCTGGTGATGGGAGCGCTGCTCGGCTGGCCCCTGATGCTGTCCATCGTCGTGTCGGCCGCCATCGTGCTGGCCTACGTCGTGCTGGGCGGCCTGTCGTCGGCCATCTACAACGAGGTGATGCAGTTCTTCGTCATCCTCGCCGGCCTCATCCCCATCACGGTGCTCGGCCTGATCAAGGTGGGGGGCTTCTCGGGCCTGGCCGACAAGGTGCGCCAGTCGGCGCTCGGCGACCCCGGGCTGCACGCCTGGGCGAACACCGGCTCCGCCGACGCCAACCCGCTCGGCGCGCACTGGATCGGCATCGTCCTCGGCCTCGGCTTCGTGCTGTCCTTCAGCTACTGGACGACGAACTTCGCCGAGGTGCAGCGCGGCCTGTCGGCGCGCAACACGACGGCGGCGCGGCTCACGCCCATCGTCGCCGCCTACCCCAAGCTGATGATCCCGGCCGTGACCGTGATCCCCGGCCTGGTGGCGCTGGCGCTGTTCAGCGACCTCGGCAAGCCGGGCGGCCCGCAGTACAACTACGCCATCCCGCTGCTCATGGGCGACCTGCTGCCGAACGGCGTGCTCGGCGTCGCCGTCACCGGGCTGCTGGCCTCGTTCATGGCGGGCATGGCCGCCAACATCAGCGGCTTCAACACCGTCTTCACCTACGACATCTGGCGCTCGCACGTGAAGAAGGACCGGCCGGACGACTACTACCTGCGGCTGGGGCGGCTGGCCACCGTCGGCGGCGTCGTCCTCGGCATCGGCGCCGCGCTCATCGCGGCCGGGTTCAGCAACATCATGAACTATTTGCAGACGTTGTTCTCGTTCTTCAACGCTCCGCTGTTCGCGACGTTCATCATCGGCCTGTTCTGGAAGCGGATGACCCCGTGGGCCGGCTTCTGGGGACTGCTGACCGGCACCGTCGCCGCGTTCGCGTGCTACATCCTGTTCAAGGCGGGCGTGCTGGACTTCGGCACCGAGCTGAACGCCACCTTCTGGGGCGCCGGCACCGCGTTCGTCGTGGACGCCGTGGTCTCGGTCGTGGTCACCCTGCTCACCACGCCCAAGCCCGAGAGCGAGCTGCGCGGCCTGGTCTACGGGCTCAGCGACGCCTCGATCGCCGACGACTCCCTGGCCGGCGACAAGGCGTGGTACCGCTCCCCGATCGTGCTCGGCGCCGGCGCGGTCATCCTGGGCGTCGTCCTCTACATCCCCTTCATCTGACACCCCGACCACCCCGTGATCGCCATCGCGGCGCCGGCCCGGACCATGGTGATCGAACTCTCCCCCGATCGGAGACCTGCTGTGAACGACGAGAGCGACCGCAGGCGCGTCGCCCGGCTCTTCGACATCCGCCGCATCATCGGCGGCCTGTTCCTGCTCTACGGCGTGATCCTCACGATCGTCGGGCTGCTGGACGGCACGGCGGCGGTGGACAAGGCCGCGGGCGTCCGGATCAACCTGTGGACCGGCGTGGCGATGATCCTCGTCGCGGCCGTCTTCCTGACCTGGGAGCGCCTGCGCCCCCTCGACGCGCCCGACCCGGCGGCCGCGCCGGAGGACGAGGAAGAGACCGAGGAGGGGACCGACCGGCGTCCCTGACCGGGGAACGGCCGTCCAGCGCACCGAGGTCCAGGGCCGCCCCGCCACCGCCCTCGCCCGCCCTGCCGTCGTCCCGCAGCCGCCCTGCCGCTGTCCTGTAGGCGTCCTCACCTGCCGGAATACGCCCCGGTGAGCGATAGGTGTGGCCGAATGCCGCTATTTCGGATGCCATTATGGGTACATGCTGGAGCCGGTGGGGCTGGACTCGGTGGAGGAACTGACGTATCGGCTGCTGGTCTCGGCCGCCGAGGCCGAGGTCGCGGAACTGGCCGAGCTCTCCCGGCTCGACCCCCATGAGGTCGGGCGGACACTGCGCTCGATGGCCGCCAGAGGCCTCGTCCGCGAGGTCTCCCCCGGCCGGTTCGCCGCCGTGGCCCCCGACATCGCGCTCGGCGCGTCGCTGCTGCGGCGCCAGCAGGCGCTCGACTGGGCGCGCCGCTCCCTGGACGAGCTGTCGGAGGAGCACCGCGCCAACACCCGCCGCCGGGACGCCGCACAGCTCGTCGAGGTGCTGCCCAATCGGGCCGCGATGCGCGACCACCTGCTGCACATGCAGGACAACGCACGGGAAGAGGTGCTGGGCTTCTGCCTCGCGGGCCCGGTCGCGATGACCGCCGCCCAGAACGACGCCGAGCCCTCCGCCCTCTCCCGCGGCGTCGTCTACCGGGTCATCTACGAACGGACCCTGCTTGAGGAGCCCGGCATGCAGGCCGACGTCGCCCAGGCCATCAAGCACGGCGAGCGTGCCAGGGCCATCCCCCGCCTTCCCGTGCGGCTGACCATCGCCGACCGCAGGCTCGGCCTGATCACGCTCGTCCAGCAGCCGGGTCTGTCCGAGCCGACGGCGGCGCTGATCCGCGGCGGCACCCTGCTGGACGCGCTGCTGGCCCTGTTCGAGAGCCAGTGGGACCGCGCCACCCCGCTGAGCGTCATGGACGGCGGCACCCTGTCGCTGGAGGACAAGACGGCGCCCTGCCCCCTGGACTCCGACGATCTCTACCTGCTGTCGCTGCTGGTCGCGGGCGTCCCGGACAAGTCGATCGCCACCCAGCTCGGCATCAGCCAGCGCACCGTCCAGCGGCGCGTCTCCGGCATCATGGAGGCGGCCGGCGTGCAGACGAGAATGCAACTCGCCTGGCACGCCGCCCGCGAACAGTGGCTGTGAGCACCCCGGCCCGATAACCCGCCCCGGCTCGGCGACCCGCGCCTTGGCGGGATGGGTCACCCGCGCGGCGCACCGCCCCTGCCCGGTGGTCAGGACGGGCAGCCGCCGCCACCGCGAAACGGACGAGCGCCGCGCGCACCCTGTGGAACTTTCACCGCCGGAGAAGGCATTTGCCCAGGTCGAACCGGTTAAGTTCCGCAGCTCCTTCCTCGCGGGCATCCCGTCTCCTTACCATCGCCAGGCGGACGACCGGAGGTGGAGGATGGCGACCAGACGCGCATTCCTGGCGATCATGACGGCGTTGATCGGAGTCCTGACGTACGTGGCCCTCACGCCCGTTCCACCGGCCGGCGCCGCCACCGTACGGGTCATGCCGCTGGGCGACTCCATCACCGGCTCCCCCGGCTGCTGGCGGGCCCTGCTGTACAACCGGCTCGTCCAAAGCGGCCACAGCGTCGACATGGTGGGCACCCTGCCGCCCCAGGGATGCGGCGTCGCCTACGACGGCGACAACGAAGGCCACGGAGGCGCGCTGGTCACCGCCGTCGCCGACCAGAACCAGCTCCCCGGCTGGCTCTCCTCCACCCGGCCCGACATCGTGCTGATGCACTTCGGCACCAACGACGTGTGGAGCAACCGGGCGACCAGCACGATCCTCGCCGCCTACGGCAAGCTCGTCGACCAGATGCGGGCGAGCAACCCGAACATGAAGATCCTCGTCGCCCAGATCATCCCGATGAACCCGGGCTCCTGTCCCGAGTGCGCGCAGCGCGTCGTCGCCCTCAACGCCGCCATCCCCGGCTGGGCCCAGTCCAAGAGCACCGCCCAGTCGCCGATCGTGGTCGTCGACCAGTGGACCGGCTTCAGCACCTCCAGCGACACCGGCGACGGAGTACACCCCAACGCGACCGGCGACCAGAAGATGGCCGACAAGTGGTACCCGCCCCTCGCCGCCCTCCTCAACGGCACCACCCCCACCCCCACGCCGACCCCAACGGTCACGCCCACCCCGACCCCGACCCCCACGCCCACCCCGTCCGTCACCCCGACCCCGTCCTCTCCGGGCGGCTGCACGGCCGCCTACCGGATCACCAACTCCTGGCCGGGCGGCTTCGGCGCCGAGGTCACGGTGAGCAACACCGGCGTCGCCGCCATGAGCGGCTGGACGGTGAAGTGGACCTTCGCCGACGGCCAGACCATCGGCCAGCTCTGGAACGGCGCCCTGACCCAGAGCGGCAGCGCCGTGACGGTCAGGAACATGAGCTACAACGGCAACCTGGGCGCCGGAGCCTCGACGGCCTTCGGCTTCAACGCCACCTGGACCGCCGGCAACACCGTCCCGTCAGCCCTCACCTGCACCTCCCCCTGACCCCCGAGCGCGGGTGTTGACGCCTCCCGGGCGTCCCGGACCGCCCACCCTCACCCCTCTCGGGGGACGCCGCCGCCGTGATCGCCGACCCTGTCGGTAACGTACGGGATCATCTACGCTGGCACCCACCGCGCGGCGGAGAACGGTCACGGGAACTCCCGCGTGGCGCCGAACCGTTGCGCGGTCGGAGGCCGTCCGCGGTTCTCGTGGCCGGTGGTCGCCGGGGAGTCGTCGCTGGAGGAGTACATGGAATTCCGCCTCCTCGGCCCCATAGAGGTCTGGAACGGTGGCCGTCAGGTACCGCTCGGGGGGGCGAAACCGCGAACGTTGCTGACCGCGTTGCTCATCGACGAGGGGCACGTGGTCGGGGCAGAACGGCTCATCGAGGCCATCTGGGACGTGGATCCCCCGGAGACCGCCCGGGCCGTGTTGCAGACCTACATCTCGTCGCTGCGCCGATCGTTCGAACGCGCGGACATGCCACCGGTCATCGTGTCCCACCGGGCCGGTTACCTGGCCGACGTCCCCGCCGGCGCCGTCGACCGTTCCGCGTTCGAGACGCTCGTCGCCCAAGGCCGCCGCGCGGCCGCCGAGGGCCGTCATGAGGACGCGTCCGAACGCCTGCGCGCCGCCCTCGCACTGTGGCGCGGCCCCGCCCTCGGCGGGATGGGCGACTCCTTCCTGCTCGCGGAAGCCCGCCGCCTGGACGAGCTGCGGCTCACCGTGACCGAGGAACGCATCTCCGCCGACCTCCGGATCGGCCGGCACGAGCAGGTGATCGGCGAGCTGACCGCCCTGGTGGCACGCCATCCCACCCACGAACGCCTCCGTTATGACCTCATGGCGACCCTGAACGAACTCGGGCGGCGGGGGGACGCGCTCGCGGTCTACCGGCAGGGCGTGGAGGTCCTCGCGGAGGAGCTCGGCATCGACCCCGGCCCCGAGCTGCGGCGGTTGCACGAGGGAATCCTGCGAGGAGACCCGCGCCTGTCACCCGGACGCCGTTCCCGGACGCGCCCATCAGAGAGTTCCGCGTCCACGGGCCCGGGGGCGCCCAGCGGAACACGCGACCAGCCCGGCCGCGGCGCGGCCGATTCCGAGCTCTCCGCTTCCGAGCCCTCCCCCTTCGAGCCCTCCGCTTCCGAGCCCTCCCCTTCCGAGCACCCTGCTTCCGAGCGGTCCGGTTCGGCGAGGACCAGCATTGAAAGAGCCGGCGCCGAGAGGACCACTCCCGAGAGGACCACTCCTGAGAGGACCGCTCCTGAGAGGGGCAGACCGCACCAGCTGCCTCCCGTCATCCCCGACTTCACGGGCCGGACCGAGGAGACGGAACTGCTGCGGGCGGCTCTGACCCGGCCGTCCGCCATGCCCGTCTGCGTGATCCTCGGCGCCGGCGGCACGGGCAAGTCGACCCTCGCGCTACGGGTCGCCCACGACGTGGCCGAGCGCTATCCGGACGGCCAGCTCTACGCCGAGCTGCGCGGCACCACCGAACTGCCGGCGACGCCCGAGGAGGTCCTGGGCCGCCTGCTGCGCGAACTGGGCACACCCGCGCCGGAGCTTCCGCCGACCCTGGAGGAACGGGTCAACCGCTATCGCAGCCTGCTATCCGGCCGCCGCATGCTGGTGGTGCTCGACGACGCGGCCACCGAACGCCAGGTCCGCCCGTTGCTGCCCGGCTCGGCCGGATGCGCCGTGCTGATCACCTCGCGCAACAAACTCCCGAGCCTCGCCGGCGCCCTCCCGACCGAACTGGGCACGCTGACGGCCGATGCGGCGCTCGCCCTGCTGTCCCACGTCGCCGGCGCCGAGCGCGTCACCGCGGAAGCCGAATCGGCGCGGATGATCGTACAGCAGTGCGGGTACCTGCCCCTCGCCATCCGGATCGCCGGCGCCAGGCTCGCCTCGCGCCGGCAGTGGTCGGTGAAACTGATGGCCGACCGGCTCGCCGACGAGCGGCGCCGGCTCGACGAGCTCGCCGTGGGCGACCAGGAGGTCCGCGCCGGCATCGCCCTGAGCTACGAGCTGCTGACCGGCTCCGTCCGCAGGGCGTTGCGGTACCTCGGCCTGCTCGGCCTTCCGCACTTTCCCGCCTGGGTTGCAGCGGCCGCCACCGGGTCGAGCCTCGAACAGGCCGAGCGGGAACTGGAACAACTGGTGGACGCCTCGCTCGTCGAGGTCGAGGGGGTCGACGCGATCGGCCAGGTGCGCTACCGGCTGCACGATCTCATCCGGCTGTTCGCCCGCGAGCGCGCCGAGGTCGAAGACCCGGCACAGGAGTGGGCCGCCGCGGTCACCAGGGTGATCGGCGGCTGGCTCTGGCTGCTGTCGAAGATGCGCGCCGTCGAACCGTCGGGCACGATCGCGGTGCGCGAGTCCTACCGGCTCGCCGCACCCGTCGATCCGCAGGCCGCGCAGGCCGTCCTGGCGGCGCCCCACACGTGGTTGCGCATCGAGGAGGAGCCGCTGGTCGTCGGCGTCGAACTGGCGGCGGGGCTGGACCTCGACGAGGCCGCGGTCGAGCTGGCCTCCGCGCTGTGCCATTCCGCCTTCGCCGTGGAGAACCAGTTCACGGCCTGGAGCCGTACGCACGACGCCGCTCTGGCCGTCGCGCGGCGCAGGGGGAACACCGCCGGCCAGGCGACGCTGCTCGCGGAGCTGGGCCAGCTGCGATACGAGCAGGACCGCTACGCCGAGGCCCAGGAGTACTTCGGCCAGGCGCTCCCGATGTTCCGCGCCGCCGGAGACCTGCGGGGAGAGTGCGCCATCCTCACGGGCATGGGCGTCGTCTGCCGCGAACAGGGACACCTGCCCGAGGCGCTGCACTACCTCGACAGCGCCCAGCGGATGTGGCATGACCAGGGCGACGAGCCCGCCCTCGCCCACGTGCGGCGGCTGGCGGGCTCGGTCCGGCTGGAACAGGGCGACCTCGATCGCGCCTGGACCGACCTGGACCACGCGCTCACGCTGTACAGACGATCGGGCAGCCGGCGAGGTGAGGCGCTGACTCTGCGCACCATGGCCCTGCACCACATGGCCAGGGAAGAGCACGCCGAGGCGCAGCGGCTGAGCGAACAGGCGGCGCGCATCTTCGGCGACACGGGTGAGCGGCTGCTGGAGTGCTACGCGTTGCGCACCCGCGCCAAGGCGTGGCTCCGGCAGGGCAGGTGCGACGAGGCGCTGCCCGCGCTGGAGGGCATCCTCGCCGACATGCGCGCCCTGCGCGACCGGTGGGGCGAGGCGATCACCTTGCGCACGCTGGGAGAGCTGCACCTCGCCGCCGGGCGGTACCAGGAGGCGGAGAACTGCCTGAAGGAGTCGGTGCGGCAGTGGGAGGAGCTGGGCCTGCCCTTGTTCCGCGCGCGGACCCTGCGAGACCTGGCCCTGCTGCACGAGGAGCTGGGACAGTGGGCGGCGGCCGAGAGCGTCCGGGCGGAGGCGGTCGGCATCTTCCGCGCGTACGGCTCCCGTGAACACGCGGAGCTCGCCACGCGGCGGACGACCGGTTCCACGCACGAGGACGTCGCTCTGTAGAGCCGCCTACAACGGATTTACAGCGGTATTGAAGCGCGCGGTCGCACTCTTTCGGAGCCAGATCGAATCTGTCCCGAAATGAGGCATCCGATGAGTGCATCCCCCTCGCGTCCCGCCCGTGCCGCCGGTCCCGCCCGTGCCGCCCGTGGCGCCCTCCGGCTCGCCGGAGTCACCGCCATGGCGCTGACCTGCAGCCTGCTGATCGCGCCCGCCGCCATGGCCGGTCCCACCCCGGCGCCCAGCGCGATGGCCAGTGACGTCGCCGCGCAGCGAGCCGTCGCCGCGTGCGACCCGAACGGCACCACCTCCACCGACTCCGCCCTCGCGACGCAACTGAACGGCTCGCTGAAGGCCAAGATGAAGGGGTACATGTCGGCCTACCGCGTGTCCTGCGCGCGGATGGTGGTCAAGGCCGTGCGCGACCGCGGCCTGAACCTCAGGGCCGCCGTCATCGCCATCACCACGACGATCGTCGAGTCGAGCATCGACAACATCAGCGAGGAGCTCGACCACGACAGCCTCGGGCTGTTCCAGCAGCGGGCCTCCTGGGGAAGCAGGGCCCAGCGGCTGAACCCGACGTGGGCCACCAACGCCTTCCTGAACAAGATGGAGTCGAAGTACCCGGACGAGAAGTGGCTGACCGCGCCGATCGGTGAGATCTGCCAGGCGGTGCAGGTGTCGGCGTACCCTGACCGCTACCAGCCGCAGGCCGGCGACGCGAAGATCATCGTCGATGCCATCGTGGCGTCCCAGGCTCCTCCGGAGCCGATCGACTACGGGGTGCTGGACTTCACGCTGTCCGACAGCTTCGACTCCAACACCAACACCCGCCCGGTCATCAGATACGGCAACAGCCC